>JBLMWC010000001.1:0-21935 GCA_050257015.1 Bacillota bacterium
GGATGTCGCGGCCGGCGAGCAGGCTCGGGATCGCCTCGCGCTGAATCGGCGTCGGCTCCTCGTAGCCGAGCTTCGTCAGTCCCTCGAGGAGATTCGGGGCGACGCCGAGGTCCGCGAATGAATCAGCCATGCGGCAATATATCGGGCTCCGCTCGAGAGCCATCAAGGGCCGGGCCGGCCGCGCGCGCTGCGCCGGATGGTCGTAGTATTGATCGGTTCCCCCCAGGAGAGGTGCGATGGCCGAGAAGAAGACCGCCAAACGGCCGCCGCGGAGGAAGAAGCGGCCGGAGGGCGCGCCCCGATCACGGGGCGTCGCCGCCGACGCGCTCGCCGCCGGCTCGCCGCCCGCGCCGGTGACCCGCCTGGCTGCGGCGATCGAGGGAGACGGTGGCAGTGTGCTTTCGGTCTACCGGGACCCGCTTGGCGGGCACTGGCAGATCTTCGCCGGGCTCCCGATCGATCTGGTCGAGCCGACGCCGTACCAGCGCGACCTCTCCGATTCCCACGTCGCCCGGCTCTGCTCGGCGATGGATCGGCTTGGGCGATATCTCGATCCGATGATCGTGGTCCGCACCGACGACGGCCACTACTGGACCCCGAATGGCAATCACCGCCTCGCCGCGCTCAGGACGCTGGGTGCCCGCGCCGCGCTCGCGATCGTGGTGCCGGAGCTCGCGGTGGCGCACCGCATTCTCCTCCTCAACACCGAGAAGGCGCACAATCTGCGCGAGCGCTCTCTCGAGGTCGCGCGCCTGGCGCAGAGTCTGGCGGAGCTGGACGATCGCCCCGAGAAGGAATTCGAGACCGAGTTCGAGGAGCCGGCGCTGGTCACCCTCGGCCTCTGCTACCTCGAGAACGGCCGCTTCGCGGGGGGCGCGTATCACCCTGTCCTCCGGCGCATCGACCAGTTCCTCGGCTCGTCGCTCCCGAAGGCGCTCGACATCCGGCGGGCACGGGCAGCGAAGGTCCTCGAGCTGGAGGAGGCGGTAGGGGAGGCGGTGCGCGGGCTGAAGGAGCGCGGGTTCGAGAGCCCGTACCTCAGGGCGTTCGTCGTCGCCCGCATCAATCCGCTTCGCTTCAAGCGCGGCGCCACGGCGGAGTTCGACGAAACGATCGACCGGATGATCACCTCCGCGAAGCGGTTCGATCCGGGGCGCGTGAAGGCCGATCAGGTCGCGCGCGCGTCGGGTCCGCCGGAAGAAACCGGCTGAGTATCTTCGATGATGCGCTTTCTGCTCACCTTGCTGGCGGGTTCGACGCTCCTCGCGGGCGCCGGCGGCTGCGCGCGGACGCCCGCGGCTTCTCCGCCGCCGGCCACGCTCGACCAGAAGCTCGCGGCGCTTCCGACCGAGCTCTGGCTCGCCGACAGCAGTCTCCACGTAGTGAATCTCTACAAGCTCGAAGGGGTGGCGCTTCGCGAGACCGCGGGACAGCCGCAGTCCGCGATCGTGGACCGTCTCGTCCACGACGTCTACGCTCCCTGGACGACCTTCTGGAACGGATACCTCGGCGGCGAAGGTGATTTCCGCGAGTGGGCCACCGGCAAGCTGCTCGCGCCGGATCATCCCGTCCGCACGCGGATGGCGGCGCTGCTGGATGTCGGACTCGACCGCCGCTTCATCGACGGCACCGACTGGATCCGGCGCACCACCGGCCGCCGTCCGCGCGGGACCTGGTACATCGTCTTCGGCCCCGGCTGGACCGACATGGGCGGCCTGGGCGGGATCGGGATGGTCGCCGATTTCACGAAGATGCAGCCGGACGCCGAGGCAATCGCCGGCATTCTGCCGCACGAGCTGACCCATCAGGTCCACGGCTCGAGCCCCGCACGGGCGAACGATCCCGATCGTGGCACCGTCCTCGACCGGATCGTGAGCGAGGGGTTCGCATCGTACGTCGCGTGGGTTTACGCGGGCGGGCGCCGGACGCCGGCCCAGGCGCTCATGTATCCCGAAGACGGCTGGAGCTGGGCGCTCGCGCACGAAGCCGACCTGCGCGTGGCCGCGGCGCCGCTCCTCCGGTCGAAGCGGCGGGAGGACGTGGATCGCGTGAGCAGCCGCTCGGAGCACCTGATCGCCGGCTCGCCGGGGGCCGACGGCTACTTCCTCGGCTACCGGCTGGTGCAGGCGTACGTCGCGAAGCGGGGCCGGGACTCGTGGAAGGAGATCTACGATCTGCCGGTCGCAGATGTGGTCACGCGGGCGTGCGGGGAGGGGCTGTGCGCACCATCGCCACGATAGGCTATCAGGCCGCTACGATGCAGAGCTTCCTCCGCTCACTCACCGACGCGAAGGTCGATCTGCTGGTGGACATCCGCGCGGTGGCGAGCTCGCGCCGGCCCGGGTTCTCGAAAACGGCGCTCGCCGCCCACCTGCGCGAGGCCGGCATCGACTATCTCCACCTCCGGAGCCTCGGCACGCCGGCGGACGGTCGAGCGGCGGCACGGGCAGGGAAGCACGAAGCGATGCGGGAGATCTTCCTCGAGCACATGGAGACCCCCGCCGCGCAGGCCGAGCTCGCGTCCCTGGCCGAGCTGACGGCGTCGCATCGCGTCTGCGTGCTCTGCTTCGAGGCGGACCCCGCGCATTGCCACCGGAGCATCGTCGTGAGCGAGCTCGCCCGACTGATGCCGCTGCGAGTCAACCACCTGATGCCGGAGGACGAATGACGCGGGTGCTCCGCTCTGTCGTGTCGGGTCTGCTGCTGCTCACGCCGGTCGTCCTCCACGCCCAACGCCCACTGACCATGGCCGCTCGCTCGACCGTCTACGCGCCGCACGGGGTCGTCGCCACCAGCCAGCCGCTGGCGAGCGCCGCCGGCCTCGCGGTGCTCCAGCGCGGCGGCAACGCCGTGGACGCGGCGGTGACGGCGGCCGCAGTGCTGTCGGTGGTCGAGCCGATGATGACCGGCGTCGGCGGCGACATGTTCGCCATGGTCTGGATCGGCAAGGAGCACCGCCTCGTGGCGCTCAACGCGAGCGGCCGAGCCGGCGCGCTGATGACCCGGGCCGAGCTCATCCGGCGCGGGCGCACGAAGATGCCGGAGAGCGGGATCGAGACGGTGACGGTGCCCGGCGCGCTGGCCGGCTGGGCCGAGCTGCTTCGCAAGTACGGGACGATCACGCTGGCGCAGGCGCTCGAGCCGGCGATTCGGTACGCGGAGGAGGGATATCCGGTCACGCCGATCATCGCGGCCGACTGGAAGGACCAGACCGGTTACCTGATGCGCGACTCGGCGGCACGCGCGACCTACCTGATCAACGGCGATCACGCCCCCGCCGCGGGCGAGTGGTTCCGGAATCCCGACTACGGCCGCACGCTGCGCGAGATCGCCGCCGAAGGGCCGGCCGCGCTCTACGGTGGGCCGCTGGGCCAGCGGATCATCAAGCGCGTGCAGGAGCTCGGCGGCTTTCTCACGCTCGATGACCTGAAGAAGAACCAGCCGACATGGGTGACGCCGGTGTCGGTACCGTTCAAGGGCTACCGGATCTGGGAGCTGCCCCCGAACAATCAGGGGATCGCGGTGCTCGAGATGCTCCGGATCCTTGAGCCATATGATCTGAAGGCGATGGGCCACAACTCCGCCACGTACCTCCACCACCTGATCGAGGCGAAGAAGCTGGCGTACGCCGATCTCGCGCGCTACGTCGGCGACCCCGATCACCTCGCGATGCCGGCCGAGCGGATGCTGTCGGACCGGTTCATTGCCGAGCGGCGGAGCCACCTCGACGAGACGCGTGCGGCGTCGCATGCCGACCCCGGGCCCGCGCTCGCGAGCGAGACGATCTACCTCACCGCGGCCGACAGCGCGGGGAACATGGTCTCGTTCATCAACAGTCTGTACGATCTCTTCGGGTCCGGGGTCGTGGTGCCGGGCACCGGCTTCGCACTGCAGAACCGCGGTGCGGGGTTCACGCTGGAGGACGGGCTCCCCAACACCGTGGCGCCGGGGAAGCGACCGTTCCATACGCTGATCCCCGCATTCGTGACGAAGGCGGACGGCACGCCGTGGATGAGCTTCGGCGTGATGGGCGGCTCGATGCAGGCGCAGGGCCACGTGCAGGTGCTCCTCAACCTCCTGGTCTTCGGCATGGAGCTGCAGCCGGCGATCGACGCGGCGCGCTTCCGCCATCTCGACGGGACGCGAGTCGCGCTCGAGCTTCCGGTCCCCGACAGCGTGAGGGCTGCGCTCACCGCCATGGGCCATACGATCATCGACGAGCGGCCGATCCAGTTCGGCGGCAGCCAGGCGATCATGCGGCTGCCGAAGGGCTACGCCGCGGGCTCCGATCCCCGGAAGGACGGCTACGCCGCCGGCTACTGACCCGTGACCGACACCACCGTCTCCGCCGAAATCGCGATCCCGCCGGAGCCCGCTCCGGCGGGATCGGGACGGCGCTATGACCGCTCGATCGTCGAGGGGCCGCTCGGCCGCGCGGTCTGGAAGATCGCGTGGCCCACCATGCTCGCGAACATCATCGGCGGGCTCCAGGGACTGGTGGACCACATCCTGGTCGGCCACCTCGTCGGGTTCCGCGGCAACGCGGCGATCGGCGTCGCGTGGCAGATCTTCCTCGTGGTAATCATCTTCATCAACTCGCTCTTCGTCGGGATGAGCGTGCTGGTGGCGCGCTTCGCCGGCGCGGGCGACGAGGAGAAGGTCAACCGCACCGTCTATCAGGCGTTCATCACTGCCGCCGGCCTCTCGGTGCTGATCATGGCGCCCGCCGGCTACTTTCTCGCGCCGTCGCTGCTCGATCTCGTCAACGCGGCTCCGCTGGTCAAGGCGGAGGCGCTCCCATTCCTGCGGATCATGTTCCTGTTCAGCATCGGGATGATGGTGTTCTTCATGCTGGGCGGCGCACTCCGCTCCGCCGGCGACGCGCGCACCCCGATGCGCCTCGGCATCGCGCTCACGCTGCTCAACGCGGCCTTCAACATCACGCTCATCAGCGGGCTCGGCCCGTTTCCGAGGTTCGGCACGCGCGGCGCGGCGATGGGCACGGTGAGCGCCTCCGGACTGATCGGCATCTACTCGCTGTGGAAGCTCTGGCGCGGCGACTGGGTCGTCGCCTTCCCCCGCGGGATCAAGGGAGCGTTCCGGCCCGACTGGGGCATCATCCGGGCACTCTTCAGGTTCGGCCTGCCCACGGGGATCCAGGGGATCGCCATGAACATCGGCGGCGTGCTCATGCTTTCCTTCATCGGCTCGCTGGCGCAGAGCGCGGCGGCGCAGGCGGCGTTCGCCGTTTCCTACACCCAACTCTTCTCGCTCATCACCTGGACGTCGGTCGGGCTCATGGGGGCGGCGGCGGCGGTGGCGGGGCAGAACCTCGGTGCCGGTCACCCGGACCGGGCCGAGCAGTCGGTGCACGTCGCGGCGCGAATCGGAGCGGCCACCGCGGCGGCGGTCGGCATCTTCTTCCTGTTCTTCCCGCGCCAGCTGCTCGCGGTCTTCGGGCTGAACGAGCCGGCGGTGGTCCAGATCGGTACCCAGCTCCTGCACGTGCTGAGCGTATCCGGGCTCTTCATCGCGGTCGCGCTGACCTACACGGGAGGTCTCCAGGGGACAGGCGACACGCGGAGCCCGCTCTACATCTCCATCGTCTCGCAGGTCGCGATCCCGCTGGGGATCTGCTTCGTCATCCGGGAGACCGGGACGCTCCAGCCGCTGCACATCTGGATCGCGATCCTGGCCGGACACGTGACGCGCTGCGCGCTCAGCGTGCTCCGGTTCAATCAGGGCAAGTGGCGGGGAATCGCGGTGGACATCGGCAAGGACGGAGCCGCGGCGGCGAAGTAAGCCCCCGCTAGCGGGGCGGCGCGGCCCCCCAGGTGGCGCTGTTCTGCGTCGCGTGGTCGGTCGAGTCCTGCAGCGACCGCACGTAGGCCACCAGATACCAGATCGGCTCGTGCGCCACCGCCCGATACGATGGCATGCCGAGCGGGCGGCCCTCGTAGACCGACTGGTAGATCTCCCGCGGCGTGCCGCCGTAGCGCCACCGTCCGTCGGCGAGACTCGGTCCGACGCTTCCCGCGGCGCCGTCGCCATGGCAGCCGTCGCAGTTGTAGCGGTTGAAGAGCGACTCGCCGATCTTCACCGCGTCCTGCTGATCGGCGTACGGATTCCCTCCGCTGTCCGCCTTGATCACCGCGCCAGCCTGAATGTTCCGGGGATGCGGCGTCACCCCTCCCCACGCCACCGCCGACGCTGCGGCCGAGTCGTGGCCAGTCGGGGTGCGGGGTGGGGGAGCGGTCCGGCGCCCGCCGTCGCACGCCACGGCGGCCAGCGCCATTCCGAGCAGCAGGCCGGACCGGAGACTCATGGCGCCCCCTTCTTCGGGAGGGCGAACACCCACACCATCCCGCCCCAGCTCGTGTGGCGCGCCAGATCCACGATCACGTCGGCCGGCGTGCGGGTGTCGTACGGCGCGTCGGCCCGCACGTCGCCGCCGATGAGCGCGCCCATGTCGCCGCCGACGCCAGCGTAGATCGCGACGTACTGCCGGCCGTCGGGGCCAAGATAGGTGATGGGGTTCCCCACGACACCCGAGCCGATCTTCAGCTTCCACACGACGTCGCCGGTCCGCGCGTTCACCGCCTTGAACCACCCGTCGAGGGTGCCGTAGAAGACGACGTCGCCGGCGGTGGCGAGGGTGCCGCTCCAGACCGGGTACGGCTCCCGGATGCCCCAGACCTTCCGCGCGCGCAGAGGGTCCCATGCGATGAACTCGCCCCGGTGTCCGCCCGGGCCGGCGTGGTACGGCGCGCTGGCGCCCATGTAGGGCGTGCCGGCGATGTAGCTCACCTCGCGGACCTTCCAGTCCATGCACATGTTGTTCGTCGGGACGTAGAAGAGCCGGGTGCGCGGCGAGTACGCCGCCGGGCCCTGGTCTTTCCCGCCCTCGAGTGACGGACAGATGTCCTTCGTCCAGCCGGTGCCGCCGGTCTGCTTGCCGGGCACGACCTGCGGGCGCCCCGTGGCGAGATCCACTTTCGTCGCCCAGTTGAGGAAGATGTACGGCTCGGCCGACAGCACCTCGCCGGTACGCCGGTCCTGCACGTAGGCGAAGCCGTTCCGGTCGAACCGCACCAGCGTCTTCCGCTCGCTTCCGCCGATCGGGAGATCGACCAGGATGTTCTCGTTGACGCCGTCGTAGTCCCAGCTGTCGTGCGGCGTCTGCTGGTAGGCCCAGCGGAGCGCACCGGTTACCGGATCGCGCGCGAGGGTGCTCGTCGCCCACTTGTTGTCGCCGGGCCGCTGGGCGGGATTCCACGGCCCGGGATTGCCGGTCCCGTGATAGAGGAGGTTGAGCGCCGGATCGTAGGAGATCCAGCCCCACGACGTGGCACCCCCGATCTTCCACGCGCCGGCCGGCCAGCTGCGTGTGGCCTGCTCCGGCTCCCGGTCGGCGGCGTAGAACGGATGGAACGTCGAGTCGGCCAGGACCTCCCGGTCGGGCCCGGTGTTGTACGCCCGCCAGATCTCGTGACCGGTGGCGACGTCGAGCGCCGCGATCCATCCGCGCACGCCGTACTCACCGCCGCTTACCCCGACGATGACACGGTCGCCGATGACCAGCGGCGCCATCGTGATCGATTCCCCCTTGTTGATGTCGCCCATCCGCGTGCGCCAGATCTCCCGGCCGGTCTCCGCGTCGAGCGCCACCGTCTGCGCGTCGAGGAGATTGTAGATGATCCGGCCGCGCGCGTACGCGGGCCCGCGGTTCACCACGTCGCAGCACGCCACCCCCTGTGCCGCCGGGTTCACGTCGGGGCGATACTTCCACTTGAGCGGGTAGCCCTCCTTGGTGAGGTCGAAGGCGTAGGCGACGTTGGGCCACGGCGTCACGACGTACATCGTGTTATTCACCACCAGCGGCTGGCCCTCGTGGCCGCGCAGCGTGCCGGTGGCGAACGACCACTCGACCCGGAGGTCGCGCACGTTCGCGGCGGTGATCTGGTCGAGGGTGCTGAAGCGGGTGTTGGCGTAGTCGCCGGCCGGCATCGGCCAGTCGGTATGAGTCGCGGTCGGCGTGGCCGCGCTGTCGGGTGCGGCGGCCTGGCCGCCGGTCGCGGGGGTCAGACCCGAGTCGCGTCCCGGCTCGTGTGCGGGCACACGCGCGGGCTTCGGAACGTCGCACCCGGCCGCCAGCGCGGCCAGCGCGAGTATCGGGATGAGCGAGTGCCGCACCCGGCCTCCGGGGTGGAAGGATCGGCCGCCGACGATCAAGAGTACCGCCGGCCGGCTCCGCCGCCAGTGACCGCGCGCACAGGAGAGCCCATGGGGATCGATGTCGTACTCGTCATCGGAGCGGGAGCAGCCCTCGTCGCCGGGTCGGTGCTGCTCCTCCGCGGCCCTCTGGCGCGCTGGCTCTCGACGCGGCTCGGTCGGGCGCGGGCTCGGCCGCTGCCCGCGGGCTGGGCCGATCGCGTCGCGACGGTGATGCCGGCCTTCAGCCGACTGACCGCCACGGAGCGCGACAAGCTCCTCCGCGACATGCGCGACCTCCTCTCCACGCGCACGTGGGAAGGCGCCGGCGGACTGGCACTGACCGACGAGATCCGCCTCACCATCGCCGCCCAGGCCTGCCTCCTTACCCTCGGCTTCGAGGGCGATCCCTATCCCTCGCTCCACACCATCCTCGTCTACCCGTCCACCTTCGTCCCCGCCAGCCCGTTCTCCTGGACCGCGCGCGGCCGGACCGGCCGTGAGGAGCCGACGCTGGGCGAGTCGTGGACCGACGGGGTGATCGTGCTGGCGTGGGATGAGGCGGCCGCCGGCGGCGCCGGGCCCGACGACGGCGAGAACGTCGTGCTCCACGAGTTCGCCCATCAGCTAGACCGCGGAGACGGGGAGATGGACGGTGTCCCCCGGATCGCCGCCGCCGACTACCGGGCGTGGGCTGCGGTCATCAAGCGGGAGTACCGGTCGCTGGAGCGGGCTGCGCGGGAAGGCCGCCCCGATGTCCTCGACGAGTACGGCGCCACCGACCCGGCGGAGTTCTTCGCGGTAGCGACGGAGACCTTCTTCGAGCGCCCGGGAGAGCTCGAGCAGGAGCGACCCGAGCTCTACGACGCGCTCCGCCGCTACTACCGTCAGGACCCGGGGCGTCGCGCGCGCTGATCAGTGGCTCGCGAGCCAGCGCTCGCGAAGTCTCCTCGCTGCGGGGCTCGCACCGGGAATCGTGTCGAGCTGCACCGTGGGCTTGGGGTATCCCGTAACGACGACAGTGGCCCGAATCGGCGTCCCCCCTCGCCGCACGTCCATGACGAGGGTGTCGCCGATCCGCGCCCGACTCAGCGCCGCCCGGAGCTCGGACCACGACGGCGCCGGCCGGCCGTTCACGGCGACGAGCCGGTCGCCGCTGTGGAGGCCCGCGCGGCCCCACGCGCTCGCCGGATCGTGCAGCCGAAGCGCCGCCCCTCCGCCGTCGGTACGGTTCGCGGCGCGGATCCAGGTGTCCGGCGCGGGATGCCCCTCACGATCGAGCACGGGGGCCCAGGTCACGCGGGTGCGGAGGCCGGCGAGTGCGAGATATCGGTCGAAGGGGATCGGCGTGCCCCGCTGCACGTGCGCATCGAAGAAGCGGCGGACCGCGCAGCGGCACACCTCTTCCACCACATTCTGCACATCCCTTCCGGTAAACCCGCGCACGCCGCTGAATCGCTCCAGCATCAGGCGCATGACATCGTCCATCGAGCGCCGGCCCGCGGTCGCATCGCGGATCACCAGATCCAGCATCGTGCCGATCAGCTCTCCCTGGAGGTGCGTGCTCGCGTCGTAGTCGCCGAGCGCGAAGGGATCGTCGCTGCGATCACTCCGGCTCACCTGTTCCGCCGAGAGCCGGGCGTTGCCGGGCGAGGCGAGGTAGCGCTCGATGAGTCGCGCGACGTGGTCGGTGCGCGTGGAGTCGGCGGTGGGAAGGCCCGCGCGCCGCAGCAGCAGGTCGGCGTAGAACATCGTCACCCCTTCGCTGAACCAGAGGCCCGCGACGAGCGGCGACGGACGGTGGCTCACGCCGCGATCTTCGGCGGGGCGAATGCGTACCAGGTTCCAGCTGTGGAAGTATTCGTGCGCGAGCTCGCCGAGCGGCTCCGTCGCGTCCTTCGCCAGCGTCGCCGACGGCACGCCGATCGTCACCGAGTTCGCGTGCTCCAGCGCGCCCCAGGCGCCGTCCCGAATCAGGAAGCTGTACTCGCGGTACGGCGCGCGGCCGAAGAGGCGGACCGCCTCCTTCACGATGCGCTCGATCTGCCCGGTGAAGGCAACGGTGTCGAACGGCACGGCATCGGGAAGGCGCCAGTACACCACCCGGTGCGGCACACCGTCCACGGCGAACCGCCACGTCGCCAGCCGGCCCACCAGCGCGGGCGAGTCCACCAGCACGCCGACACTCGGCGCGAAGTACGTGCTGGGATCACTCGTGGGCGTGAGCCCGGTCGCGATCTCCCAGCCGGCGGGGAGGTCGAACGTCACCTCCGACGGAGCGAGCTCCTGTCCCAGGACGTACATGAACGAGTGCGGCCCGCCGACGAGCCCTCCCGTCGGTGCCAGGAATGGCCGCCATGCCGCGCGGCCCGGCTGCGGTGCCGGCAGACTGATGGCGTAGCGCACCGTCACGTCGCCCCCGGGCACCACCACGCGCCAGACGGCGCTGTCCTCCCGCACCACCGGCCGGGCCTGCCCGCCGCTCTCCGCGCCGACCTCGACGACGTAGCGCCAGTAGCGGTCGTCGTATTCGGGGTGCGCCGCCATCGCGAGCCGGATGGTGTCGGAAGCATTCCGGATGTGCATCGTTACGGCGATGCGCGTCGTGTCCGCCGCGCTCACGGACAGCCGGTACGATATGACTGGCTGCGCCCGGCTGAACCGGAGGTCGATCGCATCGCTGAAGTGTGCCAGCGGATGCTGGGCGAGTGCCGGAGCGGGCGCGAGCAGCAATGCGGTGAGCGCGAGCTGGCGCATGGCGGAGCCTTTGGTGAGGTCATCTCCTCTGATGCCGGCGACCCGCCGGCCGTTTGAATGTCACCCGATCTCGCCGGCCGGCCAGAGGCCGATGGCGTGGCCGGTTTGCGGCGCGAAAGGTGTCCGGCGATGTTTTCGAGCGCTCACTGACCTGGGGGGAACGGATGATCAGCCGGATCTGGCATGGCTGGACGACGGCGGCGAATGCCGACGCGTACGAGGCGCTGCTCCGCTCGGAGATCTTCACCGGCATTCTCGGTCGCGAGATCCCCGGCTTCCGCCGGATCCAGCTCCTCCGCCGGCCCCTTGGCCCCGACGTCGAGTTCGTCACCGAGATGTGGTTCGACTCGATCGACGCCGTGCGCGAGTTCGCGGGCGAGGACTACGAGGCCGCCGTCGTCCCGGCAAAGGCGCGCGCGCTCCTCGCGCGATTCGACGAGCGCTCGAGCCACTACGAGGTCCGCGAAGCGCTCGGCGCATGATCCTGCTCACCTTCGTCGTCGCGGTGCTCGCGGGTGCCACGGCGGCGATCGCGGGGTTCGGGATCGGAAGCCTCCTTACGCCGCTGCTCGCCGCGCGAGTCGGCACCGGGCTCGCGGTCGCCGCCGTCGCCATCCCGCACGCCGTCGCGAGCGCGCTTCGCGCCTGGCGGCTCCGCTCGGCGATCGACTGGTCGGTGCTTCGCGGCTTTGGCGTGCTGAGCGCGGCGGGCGGGCTCGCGGGCGGCCTCCTCTACGCCCGACTTGGCAACCGCGTGCTCACCGCAGTTCTCGGCGTCCTCCTGATCGCCACGGCGGTCGCGGGAGTCACCGGCTGGACCAGCCGCTGGCGTCCGGGCGGTTGGCGCGCCCACCTCCTCGGGGTACTCTCCGGGCTGTTCGGCGGCGTGGTGGGAAACCAGGGCGGCCTCCGCGCCGCCGCGCTGCTCACGTTCGGGCTCGCGCCGGTGGCGTTCGTCGCCACCTCCACGATGACCGGTCTCCTGGTGGATGCCGCCCGCACGCCGATCTACCTGGTGCGCGCGGGCGAGTCCCTCCTCGGCGTCCGCGATCTCGTCCTCGCCGCCACCGCCGGAGTCGTCACCGGCACGCTCCTCGGCGAGCGGCTCCTGTTCGGGCTCTCGGCCGACCGCTTCCGGCGGGTGATCGCAGCGCTCATCGGCCTGGTGGGAGTCCTGCTCCTGGTCCAGGCGTTCTGATACGACAGGGGAATCGAATGACCGAGCGGGCGGAGGGGACGTTCATCGTGAAGCTGACGCCAGTGGCCGGCGGAAACGCCGCGAAGGCGGGCCTGGGTCGCATGGCGATCGACAAGGAGTTCCACGGCGATCTCGAGGCGACGAGCACCGGCGAGATGCTCGCCGCCCAGACGGCGGTGCCGGGCTCGGCCGGCTATGTGGCGATGGAGCGGGTGACCGGCACCCTCGGAGGCCGGACGGGAACGTTCGTCCTGCAGCACAGCGGCACGATGACCCGCGGGGCGCCGGAGCTCGTCGTGAGCGTGGTGCCCGACTCCGGCACCGGAGAGCTCACCGGGCTCGCCGGCAGGATGGAGATCATCATCGCCGACGGGCGTCACTCGTACCGGTTCGACTACAGCAGGGGGTAAGCCTCGTGCCTGGCCTCTTGCGGGCGCTCCGTCCCGTTCGCATATAGGAGCGTTGTGCAACTCAGGAGGCTCGTATGCGCACGTCATGGCTCTTCCTCCCGCTTCTTCTCGCCGCAACGCCGATCCACGCCCAGGCCATCCACTCGACGTCCGATACGAAGTGGGGCCCGCCGCCGCCCTTCCTGCCGTCCGGTGCCCAGGCCAGTGTCGTGCAGGGCGACCCAGGCGCGGCCGGCGAGTACACCATCCGGCTCCAGATGCCCGATGGCTACATCATCCCGCCGCACTATCACCCGACCGACGAGAACGTGACGGTGCTCTCCGGCACGCTCATGCTCGGAATGGGCGACGAGATCGACCGGCGCGCCGCCGACCGGCTCACCGCCGGCGGGTTCGCGGTCGCGAAGGCCAACGCCCACCACTACGCGATCGCCCTCGGGCCGACGGTGGTGCAGGTGCACGGAATGGGCCCGTTCGCCATCACCTACATTCGCGCGGCCGACGATCCCCGCGCGCCGCGGCCGTGACGGCGGCAGCATGATCCGGAAGCTCAAGTCGGGCGAGTACCGCCTCTACTCGAAAAAGAAGGACCCGAAGACCGGCAAGCGCCGGAACCTCGGGACCTTCAAGTCGCGCGCCGCCGCTGAGCGGCACGAGAAGGCGGTACAGTACTTCAAGCGGCACTGACGCCGGTTACGAGCCCTCGCCCGTCCGCTGCTTCGCCTGCTGGCGGGTTGCTTCACTGGCGTAGATCGCCACCTCGACCCGGCGATTCTGCTGGCGCCCGTCCTCGGTCGCGTTCGACGCGACGGGCTCCAGCTCCCCGCGGCCGTCCATCCTGAGCCGGGTCCGCGCCACTCCCTGTGCCGCGAGGTAATCGGAGACCGCCATCGCACGGCGCTTCGACAGCGCGAGGTTGTACGCCTCGGTGCCGGTCGAGTCGGTGTGACCGACGATCAGCAGATCGGTATCGGGATATTTGTCGAGGTTGGCGGCAAGGTTCCGCAGATTGGTCTGCGCCGCCGGGCGCACGACGGCGGAGTCCAGGCCGAAGAGCAGGCCGGTGTCGAAGGTGACAAGGATCCCCTCGCCGACCCGCTCGATCTTGGCGCCGGGGATGTCCTGGCGGAGCTCCGCGGCGCGGCGATCCATCTGGTCGCCGATAATCGCGCCCGCGGCACCGCCCACCGCCGCGCCGATGATCGCACCCTTGGCGGTCGAGCCGCTGGCCGCCCCGATCACCCCGCCCACCACGGCGCCGCCGGCGCCTCCGATGACCGCCCCGCGCTGCGCATTGCGGGCGCAGCCGGCGGCTGTCAGCCCCAGCGCACCAACCACGCCGATCGTCAGGGCGAACCTCGAACTTGGTCTCATGCGTCCTCCGCTATGGTGAAATCGATCCGTCGGGAGGACCAGTATGCACCCGCGGGGGTGATCCGGCGTGTGAGCCGGGTCACCCCCGCCCAACCCGTCAGAACGTCACATCGAAGACGCCCTGCGTGACCGCCTTCGTTCCGGTGGCGCCGGAGCCCGCGCTTGCGACCGCCGAATACGCGAACGTCCCGGCGACGTGAGTCGCATCGAGCGCCGTCACGGTGAGCGTTCCCGAGCCGCCGGTGGCGCCGGCTGTCCACACCTTTCCGGTGCCGTCGAGCACGGTTGCGTTCGTTGGCGTCAGGCCGCCGATCGGGTAGGTCCCGACGCCGGCGTCCACGAAGCCGAAGCCGAGACCGGTACCATGTGCATCCGCCCCCGAGATCGCGATGATGGTGCCGGCATTGGTGACATTGCGCTGGGCCAGCGTCGCCACCGAGGTGAACGACGCCCCGTCGATCTTCGCCGTCATGTCGCCATTGGTCTGCCCGTTCGGCCCGGTATTGTCACCGCCGCATGAGACTGCCGCCACGAGCAGAAATGGCGTCGCCACCCGCATCAGCGTTCGCATAAGCCCTCGCACGTTCGGCGTGGTCCAGCGACAGACGACGAACTCCCGCCGGCCGGCCGGCCGTTGGGAGTCGATCCTGCGCGCTGGTGGAACGGAGCGCCTTGATGCTACGGGCGCGCCTGGGACTGCGCCAGAGGCGCCCGGTGATTGCGGCCACCGGAACCTCGGGAGTACCTTTCGCCCGTCGGTTTCTCACCAGCCACAGCATACCCACGCCCGGTGGACATGGCCCTGGACCTGCGCGATCAGCTGCAGCGCACCCTTGGGACGACGTATGTGCTCGAGCGGGAGCTCGGGGGCGGCGGCATGTCGCGCGTCTTCGTGGCCCATGAAACGGCTCTCGGACGCAAGGTCGTCATCAAGGTGCTGTCGCCGGAGCTCGCGGCCGGCATCAGCGTGGACCGCTTCCGCCGCGAGATCCAGCTCGCGGCCCAGCTGCAGCACGCGCACATCGTCCCGGTCCTCGCCGCCGGCGAGACCGATGGCCTTCCGTTCTACACCATGCCGTTCGTCGAAGGGGAATCGCTCCGCCGCCGGCTGGGCGACGGCGTGCTCCCGATCGGCGAGGTCCTGAGCTACTTGCGTGACGTGGCGCGGGCACTCGCCTACGCCCACGCCCGCGGCGTCGTCCACCGCGACATCAAGCCCGACAACGTCCTCGTCGCCGGCGGCTCCGCCGTCGTCACCGACTTCGGCGTCGCCAAGGCGCTCTCCAGCGCGCGCGGCGAGATGCCGGGCGGCACGCTCACCAGCGTCGGCACGTCGCTCGGCACGCCGGCCTACATGGCGCCCGAGCAGGTGGCGGCCGATCCCGATACCAATCACCGCGCCGATCTGTACGCGTTTGGGGCGATGGCCTACGAGCTGCTGGCTGGCCGCTCGCCCTTCGGCGGCCGCACCCCGCAGCGCATGCTCGCCGCGCACCTCAGCGAGCGGCCCGAGACGATCGAGCAGCTGCGCCCGGACACGCCGCCGCAGCTGGCCGAGCTCGTCATGCGCTGTCTCGAGAAGGAGCCGGGCGACCGGCCCCAGTCGGCCGACGCCGTCCTCCGCGAGCTCGACGGCTCGGCGAGCAGCGGCGGGCGGAGCGCGGGGCCCGCCATCGTCGGCGCCAGCCGGCGCACGCTGCTCCGGGCCCTCGGCATCTACGCCGCGGCCTTCCTGGCCGTCGCCATCGTCGCCCGCGCGGCGATCATCGCGATCGGGCTCCCCGACTGGGTCTTCCCCGGCTCGCTCATCGTGATGGCGCTCGGACTGCCCGCGATCCTCTTCACCGCGATGGTGCAGCGCCAGAGCCGGCTGGCGCTCGCCGCGGCGCGTACCACGCCCGGCGGGTCGGCGCCACAGCAGTCCACCATCGCCCGCATCGCCGTCAAGGCGCAGCCGCATGTGAGCTGGCGGCGGACGGCGCTCGGCGGCGCCAGCGCGGTCGGTGCGTTCATGCTGCTGGTGGCGGGCTACATGGCGATGCGGCTCCTCGGGATCGGGCCGGCCGGCACCCTTTCCGCCGCCGGCGTCTTCGGCGATCGCGAGCGCATCGTCGTCGCCGACTTCGCGAGCCCGGTGGCCGACACCACGCTCGGTCCGGTGGTCACCGAGGCGCTGCGCACCGATCTGGCCCAGTCGCCCAATCTCGCGGTGCTGGATCAGACGCGCGTGCGCGAAGCGCTCGACCGCATGCAGGTCTCGCCCACCGCGCGGCTCGACCTGACCCGCGCGCGCGAGGTCGCGACGCGTGAAGGCGCCAAGGCGGTGCTCGATGGTGCGGTGCTTGGGTTGGGCGGGAGCTATGTCGTCACCGCCCGGCTGGTCGAGACGGCGTCGGGCAACGAGCTGGTGTCGTTCCGGGAGACGGCCGACGACGCGAAGGGCCTGCTGCCGGCGATCGGCCGCCTCTCGAAGGCGCTCCGCGCCAAGGTCGGCGAGTCGCTCAAGTCGGTGCGAGCGGCATCGCCGCTGGAGGAGGTCACGACCGCGTCGCTGCCGGCGCTCCGGAAGTACGCCGAAGCGATGGAGCTGAGCGACCGGACCGGCGACGCGCCCCGCGTGGAGGCGCTCCTCCGCGAGGCGATCGCCCTCGACACCAGCTTCGCCATGGCCTGGCGGAAGCTCGGCATCATTCTCGGCAACTCGGGCGGCTCGTATGCCGCGCAGGTGGACGCGCTCACCCACGCGTTCAACCATCGCGACCGCCTCGGCCCCATCGAGCGCAATATGGCCGCCGGCGCATACTACAATCAGGTCGCCGGCCGCGACGACGATGCGATTGCCGCCTACGAGGCGATCCTCGAAATCGACTCCACCAACTACGTGGCCCTCAACAACGCGGCCATCATCTACCAGGACAAGCGTCAGCCGGCCAAGGCAGCGCAATACCTGAAGCGCGCGGTCCAGGGCGGCCGGGCGTTCAACGCGTGGATCAATCTCGCGCTCGCCCAGTTCCGCATGGGCGATACCGCCGGGGCCCTGCGGACCCTCGACACCGCCGCCGCCCGGTTCCCCGGAAACGGAGGGCCGTTCCGCGTCCGCAGTGGCCTGATGTTCTCGATGGGGCGGTACGATTCGGCGGATGTGTACGCGAAGCGGGAGGCGACCATCGCGCACGACGATCCGTCCGCCGCCGCGTCGGCAGTATCGATGAGCGCAGACGTGGCGGAAGTGCAGGGACGCCTGGCGCAGGCGGCCGCGCTGGGTCAGCAGTGGGCGGCCATCCAGGCAAAACGGGGGCGCCCCGAGGCCCCGCTCCAGACGGCGCTCTACGCCGCGCTGGACGACGTCTGGTACCGCGAGGATCACGCCGGCGGGATCGCCCGCGCTGAGCGCGCGCTGGCCGCGTATCCGCTCGACAAGATTCCCGTGGTGCAGCGCCCGTATATCCAGCTGGCCGAGCTCTACGCCCGCGCGGGAGACCCGGCGCGCGCGCGCCGGGTTCTGGCCGAGATGACCGCGAAGCTCCCGCCTGAAGCCGCCAACCTGCCGGAGAACAATCCGCAGGGCGTTCGCGGCCTGATCGCCCTCGCCGAGCGGCAGCCGGCGCAGGCGATTCCGTCGCTTGCCGCCGCCGCGGCGCTCAGCACGCGATGCGAGCTCTGCTACCTGGCGGACCTCGGTCGCGCCTACGATGAGGCCGGCAACGCCGATTCCGCGCTCGCGGTCTATCAGCGCTACGTCGACATGCCCTCGCCGTTCCGGCGGCATACCGACGGCCTCATGCTCGCCGGGACCCTCAAGCGCGCCGGCGAGCTCTACGAGGCCCGCGGCGACACCGCGCGGGCCATCACCGCATACGCGCGCTTCACGTCGCTCTGGAAGAACGCCGACCCCGAGCTGCAGCCCCGCGTTGCCGAGGTTCGCCAGCGGCTCGAATCGCTGACCCGTCGCGAAGGCCTGGCCCAGCGCCCGGCCGCCAAACGCTGATCCACCCCCTTCACCCGTTGCCGGCAGGTGTTCATGTCCACTCCCCGTCGTGACTTTCTCGGCTGGCTCGGCGCCAGCACCGTGCTGGCCGCGGCCGGCTCGCCGCTCCGCGCCACGCCCCGGCCCGTGACGCCAGCTCCCACGCCGCCGGTGAGCGGTGACTGGGACATGAGCTGGGTCGACCGCCTCCACGGCAAGCACAAGGCGGTCTTCGACTCGCCGGCGGTGAGCGAAGGCGACGCGCTGTTCCGCGCCGTGATGTGGCGGAACCAGTACAAGGATGTCTACGGCGCCGATCCGGCCGATCTCAACGCCGTCATCGTCATCCGCCATGCGGCGATCCCCCTCGCGATGAACGACGCGTACTGGGAGAAGTACAAGATCGGCAAGGATGAGAAGCTCAAGGATCCGAAGACGAAGAAGTGGACCACCATCAATCCGATTCGCGCCACCGCAGCCGACACCCCGCCGAAGTGGGCGGACTACAGCCTCGAGCACTTCATGGCGCAGGGCGGCACGGTGCTGGCCTGCAATCTCGCGTTCGGTGAAGTGGTCGCCCGGGTCCGGAAGGAAGAGAAGATGAAGACGCGTGACGAGGCGGTGGCGCGCGCCAAGGAGATGCTGATCCCCGGCATCATCCTCCAGCCGTCCGGCGTCTTCGCGGTGCTCCGCGCACAGGAGGCGGGCTGCAACTACATCATGGCGAGCTGACGCGCACCGCGTCGCTCGCGACGCTCGCGGTCGTCGCCGCCGTCGCCGGACTCTACCTCGCGCGCGACTTCTTCATCCCGATCGCGATCGCGCTCGTCTTCAACGCGCTCCTCCGGCCGCCGGTGCGGGTGCTGGAGCGGGTCGGACTCCCCACGCCCGTCGGCGCGGCGATCGTCGTGCTGATCTTCGTCGGAATCCTGGTGGGCGCCGCCGTCGCCCTCGCGGGCCCGACTCAGCGCTGGATCGACCAGGCGCCGCACCAGCTCACCGCCGCTCAGGGCAAGCTCCGCACTGTCCGCCGCTCCCTCACCCGGCTGAGCCACGCCGCGCAGCAGGTGCAGCAGGCGGCGAGCCCCGAGGAGCCGGGCGCCGCCGCGGCCCCGCCGACGGCCCCGGCGACGCCAGGGCTCGCCTCACGGATCTTCGGCCAGACGACGGCGTTCATCTTCGGACTCGTCGAGGTGCTCCTCCTCCTGTATCTCCTCCTCGCCGTCGGCAACCTCTTCCTGCGGAAGCTGCTCCGCGTCGTCTCCCGCGCCGAGAAGGCGACGGCCCGGACGATCGTGGAGGAGATCAAGTCGGTCATCGAGCGCTACGTCGTCGTGACCGTCGCGATCAACCTGGTGCAGGGCACGCTCGTCGGGCTCGTCCTCTGGCTCATCGGCATGCCCAATCCGGTCCTGTGGGGCGTCGCCACCTTCTTTCTCGAGGCGGTGCCGTTCCTCGGCGCCACCGTGATGATCGCCGCGCTGTCGCTGGTCGCATTCACCACCTTCGACAATCTCGGACGGATCCTGCTCGTGCCCGGCGTGTACCTGGCGATCACGACCCTTCAGAACAACGTCGTGAGCCCGGTGGCGTACGGCCGGCGGCTCAAGCTGAATCCGGTCGCCGTGCTGATCGCCGTGATGTTCTGGTGGTTTCTCTGGGGCGTGCCGGGTGCCTTCCTGGCGGTGCCGATGGTCGCGGCCGCGCGGGTGATCGCCGATCACACCGAGGGACTCACCACCCTCGGCGAGTTCCTCGGTGCGTAGCGCCGTCTGGGTCGCGCTGATCGTCGCGGCTCCGGCACTCCGGGCCCAGCGGCCCGAGCTGCCGCCGGTATCGCGCGAGCTCGCGCGGCTGGTGCCGCCGACGCCGGCGCCCGCCGGATTCATCGCCGACGTGCCCGATGTCATCCCCGCTGCCGACCAGTCGCGCCTCAATGGCGAGATCCGGGCCCTTCAGGCCGCCGGCGCGGGTGACATCGGCGTGGCGATCCTGCCGTCGATCGAGGACCGGGCGCCGGTGGACGTCGCCGTCGCCATCTACCGCACCTGGCGGATCGGCCGGATCGATTCGCTGGGCTCCTCCCGACGCAATCTCGGCGCCCTCCTCCTGATCGTGCCGAAGGAGCTGGCGCCCGACCAGCGGGGCCAGTGCTGGATTTCGACCGGCACCGGCGCCGAAGGCACGCTGACCGACGCCCAGAGCGCGCGCATCTGCCGCGACAGCATCATTCCGCATCTGCGCGAGCGTGACTACGCCGCGGCGGTCGGGGCCGGGGTCCGGGCGATCGGCGCCCGCCTCGAGGCGCAGGCCGCCGAGGCGGGCAGCGCGGCCGGCGGCGCTGCGGTAACCGGGCCCGCGCCTTCCGGCCGATCGCCGTGGCGCTGGATCCTCGGACTCCTCGTCAGCGCGGTCGTGGCGATCGTGGGTGCGGCTCGCTGGCGCCGGCTCCATCCGCGCAACTGTCCCGAGTGCGGGCTCCGCATGCACCGCCTGTCGGAGGCGGAGGACGACACGAGTCTGAACCAGGGCCAGCGCCTCGAGGAAGGCCTCCGCAGCGTCGACTACGACGTGTGGCGATGCCCGGCCGGTCACACCCTCGTCCTCCCCTATCGCGCGAGGTTCTCGCCCTACCGCGAATGCCGCGTCTGCCACGTGCGGGCCGAGCTCAGCACGCGGCGGATCATCGAGCAGCCGACCTACACCAGCACCGGGCTCGCGGAGGATACGAAGGTGTGCAAGGCCTGCGGTGCGACTCGCAGCGTGCAGGTCACACTGCCGCGGCGCACGCCGCCGGCGGTGGGTGGATCGTCCGGCGGTGGATCGGGTGGCGGAGGCGGGGGAGGGGGTGGCTTCGGCGGGTCCGGCTCGACCAGCGGCGGCGGCGGCGGGTCGAGCTACTGACCACCGACCGGCGGCAGGGCGCGCATCACGTCGGCGTGTGCCAGGACCACGGCGGGATCCCGCTGCAACGCCTCGAAATAGTGCGTCGCGAAGCCGGGCCCACCTTCGGCGGGGGTGAGGAGCTCGCGCACTTCGCCGACGACGCTCGGGCCTTCGCTGGCGATCGTCGGCTCGTCGCCTTCGAGCAGCCCGTCGAGGCGGACGATCAGCTCCGAGACGGGGCGGAGCCAGACGAACCACGAATCGTGGATGACGAGCTGCAGCAGCTCGCCTTTGGTGGCGACGCGGCCCTGGACCCGCTCGTAGGTCACCCGCTCGCTGTCTACCAGCGCCTTGTGCAGGCGCAGCAGGGCGTGCCGCAGCTCGCGCAGCTGCTCGGTCGTTGATTCCATGCGTGGATGTTATGCGTGTCGCCGCCGAAAAGGGAACCCGCGCGAGACGGCGCGGCCTGATCGGCATGATTAGCTTGCCGATCAGACCGGATCGTGTGGTGGATCGTGCAGGGGTGGGCCGACCTCCTGACCTGAGAGACGCGATGGGACACTCGATTCGCGAAGCACGTCTCAAGCCGCAGTACGCGCACCTGTACCCGCCGATTGCCGCCGGGGTCTGGACTCCCGCCGCCGAGGTTGGCGCCCGCATGCTGTTCTGGCAGGTGCAGCGGCTGGGCGTGGTGGAGCTGGGTGACCGGCTCCTCGATGGCCGGCACTTCGAGTTCCGCGGCGGCTGGTCGCGGGGCGACGCGGTGCCGCTCCGCACCCGCGCGGGCGACGTGGATGCCGTCCACCCCCGGCACCCCCGCCAGGCGCGCGGCTAGACACCCGCGGTTGCGGCTCCGGCCGCACCGACCCATCCTTCGAAGCGCGCGGCGAGCGGATGCCGCCCGGTCCCGATCACCCGTTACGAGAGGTATGGCAATGGCGTCCCAGGACAAGGGAGAGACCCTCAAGCCCGTCGCCCCCGCGCGCGTCGCGGCCGAGCTCAAGCGACTGAGCGACGGCCGCGCCAGCGGTGAGTTCGACCGGGATGAATACGAGCATCGCTTCTCGCGGATGATCAGCGAGCTGCGCGACCGCCGCATCGACGGCAGCCGGGCGGAGATCCTCGCGGCGCT
>JBLMWC010000002.1:0-42481 GCA_050257015.1 Bacillota bacterium
TCACACCGGCCGCGATCCGTGCGCACGCGCCCTCGTTCTCGCCCGATGGGAAGCGGATCGCGTTCTTCGCCCCCGACTCGGCGCGGCGTACCCAGCTCTGGGTCTCGAGCGCCGACGGGACCGGCGCGCCGAACCGCCTCACCGGACACGCCGATGTCACCCCCACGCGCGCGCGGTGGACCGCGGACGGCCGAGCCCTCGTGTACACCGCCGACGGCCGCCTCTGGAGCGTCAGCGCCGCGGGCGGCGAGCCGTCGGAGATCCCCTTCACCGCTGAGCTCTCGTTCACGCGCCCGCGCCGCTCCCTGCCGCCACCGCCGTTCCCCGAGGCCGGGCGCACCCAGCCGGTCCGCGCCTTCATGGGACTCGCGCTTTCGCCCGACGCCGGAAGCGTCGCGATGCTCGCGCTCGGGAAGCTGTGGGTCATGCCGGTGCACGGCACGCCGCGCGCGGTGGCCGACGTGCCGCCGAGCGCGCACCATCCCGCGTGGTCGCCCGACGGCGGCACGATCGCGTGGTCGGCCGGCGGATGGAAGGCTGAGGACGTCTTCGCCACCGACCTGGCGACGGGAACGACGCGCCGGGTCACGGCGCTCGCCGGCGGCGAGGACTCGCCGGCGTTCTCACCCGACGGGAAGAACCTCGTCTTCCTCCATCAGCCATCCGAGAACCAGGCGGTGATCCGCATCGTGAGCGCCGGCGCCACGGAGGTGTCGGACACCGCCGCCACCCGCGCCATCGCCGCGGAGCCGGGCGCCGAGGTGTCGTGGACGCCGTCGTCCGATCTGCTCTACCTGACGGGCGGCTTCGCCCCCGGCGACTCCACGAAGGTGGAGATCGTCCGCCTCTCGGGTGAGCGCCGCGACGCCGGCCGGAAGCTCGACTCGCCGCTCCTGCTCCGCTGGACCGCGAACGCCGCCGTCTTCATCCGCCATGCGAGACTCTGGCGCGCGCCGTTCGATACCGCCGGCCGGCTGGGACCCGCGGAGCCGATCGGCGCCGAGCCGGCGATGTACCCGTCGCTCGCGCGGGACGGGAGCATTCTGTTCATCTCGGACGGCGGGCTGCACCTCTGGTCACCGGACGGGCGTGAGGAGACCCTCGGCTGGCCGCTCTCGTATACGCCGCCGGTCCCGGCGCCGGTGCTGATCCGGAACGTGCGCATCATCGACGGAACCGGCTCACCCGCGAGCGCAGCCCGCGACATCCTCGTCGAGCGAGGCAGGATCAGCCGGATCGCCGGCAGCGGGACGATCCGCGCCCCCGCGGCGCAGGTGGTGGACGGAAGCGGCGGGTTCGTGATCCCCGGCATGATGGACCTGCACGCGCACGAGTACCGCCCTGCCCTCCTGCCGGGCTTCTCCTACTTCGGCGTGACGACGGTGCGCGACCAGGGATCGGACATCGCCCCGATCGTGGCCTATGCCGACCTGATCGCCGCCGGAAAGCTGGACGGTCCGCGCGTGGATTACGGCGGCTTCCAGTTCTACAGCGACTGGGCCTACGATACCGAGGATGGACAGGGAGTCGAGCCGGAGGCCGACCCGGCGCACCTCGCGCGGGCGGTCGCGCTCGCGCGGATCTTCGGGTCGCAGCACATCAAGACGCGCACGTTCCGCCGCTGGGACATCAACGCGCGATTCATCGCCGAGGCGCACCGTCTCGGCATGCGGGTGACGGGGCACTGCTCGCACCTGCTGCCGCTGGTGGCGGCCGGAATGGATGCCAAGGAGCATGTCGGCTTCTGCGAGCCGCGCGGGGACGGCCTGATCTACGACGACCTCGTCCAGCTCTTCCGCGCGGCCGGAATCGGGGTCGTGCCGACGATCTCGTACTCGTCGCTGGCCGTGCTGATCAACGAGCACCCGCACGCGCTCGAAGCCGACAGCGAGCTGCGGCCGTTCCTGCCCGAGCAGGGCAGCTTCAACTGGATGATGCGGCTCGATTCGGCAGGCCATCGGCAGTTCCAGCAGTACGCCGAATGGTCGCGCCGGGCAACGCTCCGCTGGCAGCGCGCCGGCGTTACCATCGGGACGGGGACCGACATCTGGCAGATCCCGACCGGAGTGCACATGGAGCTGGAGGAGATGGTGGCCGCGGGGCTCTCGCCGCTCGAGGCGATCCATGCCGCCACCGCCGGCTCCGCACGGATCGTGGGCATCGACCGCGACCTCGGCACCGTCGAGGTCGGCAAGTGGGCCGACCTCGTGATTCTCGACGCGGACCCGAGCGCCGATATCCGGAACACCCGGCGGATCCGGGCGGTGCTGCAGGCGGGCCGGGTGGTGGACCGCGCCGCGATCCTCCGCCGGGTTCGCGGCGGCTAGCGCGACCGCAGCCGCTCGATCACGCCTATCAGGCTCTTGAGCTCGGCTGCGGTCTCCGCGGGCGTCTCCGACGCCGCGGTGGAAAAGGCGGGCACGCCCGATCCCGTCCGCGCCCCGGCGAAATCCCCGTCGATCGGGAACGTTCCGTCCGACAGCCGGTGGCGCCCGTGGATCGAGTCACCGCTCACCGTGCCCGCGAAGGTCCAGGTGATCACGCCGTCGGGACTGCCGATGGTGAACGTCACCGAGCCGCCGGGCGACATCGCCGCGCTGAACACCTCGCCGGCCTGCTGGGACACGTCCCCTTCGAGCGTCGTGGTCATGGTGGCGGTGCCGCTGAGCGTCGAGCTGCCGGGCGAGGTCTGCGTCAGCGTCACGACCCCGGTCGAATGCGCCTGCGCCGCCGTGAGCTGATCGAAGCCGAGGTCGAGGTGGTAGGTGCCCGCAACGACCGGAGCGGGTGGACTCGGCTCCGAGGGGGTGCCGCCGCAGGCTGACACCGCAGCGAGACACAGCCCCGCCCCGAACGCTCGAACGCGCATGCGACCTCCGGTAGAGTGCCGACGCTGATGATCGCGGATGCCGGGAAACGGCCTGCCTCCCCAAGGTCACTCCAGGCCGGCGAGTCCGCTACTGTCACAAGTGACAGTCCGGCTCAGGCCGCATCCACCGTCGACAGCTCGACCCGGTCGATCGCCGCGTTCGGATGCTCGCCCAGATACTCGACCCACTGCTTCTTTAGCGCGCCGTAGTGCTTCGCGGCCTCGACCAGATCGATGAAGCATTCGAGAGTGCTCTCGAACCGCGACTGAAGGGTCGCGTTGGCCAGCCGGCCTCCGTCGCCGAACGCCTGGTGCGCCTGGGAGAGCGAGAACATGTCGGGATAGACCCGCGCGCCCAGGTGCTCGAGCGGGATGCGAAGCGACCAGAGCCCCCGGTTTCCGCCCGCCATCGACGGTGACGCCGACATCAGCAGCCCCTGACGCCCGTTGAACGGCTGGGGGCGGAACCGGGACGTCCAGTCGATCGTGTTCTTCAGGATCCCCGGCATCGAGGAGTTGTACTCGGGCGAGACGATGAGGAAGGCGTCGGCGGCGCAGAGGCGGTCGCGAAGCCGGGCCGCGCCGGCGGGGATTCCGTCCCCCGTCTCCTCATCCTGGTCGTACGAGGGACAGTCGAAGTCCGCCATCCGCGCGCGGTCCACCTCGGCGCCCTTCTCCTGTGCGACGGTGACGGCGAGGTCGGCGAGGCGGTCGTTCAGGGAGCCATCACGAAGGGAGGCTCCGAAGATGAGCATGCGGACGTCGCGCCGATCGGCGGACGAAGCTCCTGACGGTTCTGCGGCGGGCATGGCGGGCTCTCTCTCCAGGGGGACGGTGCATCCGGCATGCAGCAGGATTCGCTGCGCGGCGCCGGAACACGGTGCCCTGGATCACACGCCGCGCCTACAGCCCGTAGAACGCCAGCGTGTCGATGATGCTCCCGAGGGTAGCGGAGAGCTTCGGGTGCGCCACCTCGAGCTCGCGCACGCGGTCGCCGAGCCGTTCGCGGAGCGATTCGGGGGTCGGCGGCCCGGGCGGCGCAGCGAGCAGCGTCTCGACCTCGTCGGCCAGCTGCTGCACCGCGCGCCGGGTCGGCTCGTCGAGCTCACGCGCCCCAGCGAGCTCGGCGCGGAGCGAGGCGAGACGGGACTGTAGCGATTCGTTGGCCATGGTACCTCGCAGGTTCGGAACGCCGATCGTCGGAGGTGAAGAATACCTCCGGCCGGAGCTCCGGGCGATCCGATCCGCGGCCCGACATCCGCCTACTCATCCCGCAGTCTGTATCCGACTCCCGCTTCCGTCGTCAGGAGGCGCGGCCGCGTCGGATCCCGCTCGAGCTTGTGGCGAAGCTGGCCCATGTAGACGCGCAGGTAGTGGGTCTGATCCTCGTAGTTCGCACCCCAGACATCGTGCAGCAATTGCCGATGCGTGACCACCTTCCCCGCCTTCCGGATGAGCGCGGCAAGCAGCTTGTACTCGGTCGGCGTGAGGTGCACTGCCTCGCCGCCACGCAGGACCTCCCGCCGCACGAGATCGATGCGGAGCTCGCCCGAGGTGAACACCGGCGTGGGGACGCCATCATCGGGAGCCGCCGCGCGACGGAGCGCCACCCGGATACGCGCGAGGAGTTCCGGTGCTCCGAACGGCTTGGTCAGATAGTCGTCGGCTCCATTGTCCAGCGCCGCCACCTTGTCCGGTTCCTTCCCGCGGGCGGAGATGACGATGATGGGGGCGCGCGTGGAGCGCCGGAGCTGCCGCGCCACCTCGACTCCATCGGCGTCGGGCAGACCGAGATCGAGCAGGATCACCTCCGGGTTCCGACCCGCTGCCTGCGCCAGCCCTTCGCGCGCCGTCTCGGCCTCGACCACCTGGTACGCGTTGGCGCGCAGCATGGCGCGCAGAAACCGCCGCATCTGCGGTTCGTCCTCGATCACCAGCACCAGCGCGCCGGTCGCCATGTCAGCCGGCCGCCTCCGGCGGCGGTGATGGCATCGGCGGACCCTCGAACGGGAGGAAGAATCGGAAGGTCGCACCCGGCGTCCCCTGCTCCGCCCAGATCCGGCCACCGTGCGCCTGGATGATGCCGCGGCAGATGGTGAGGCCCAGGCCTGAACCGCCCGTCGCCCCGTCCCTCGTGCCGGCCCGATAGAACTTCCGGAAGACATCCTGCTCCGATCCCGCCGGGATTCCCGGCCCGCGGTCGCTGACCGAGACGATCACTCCGCCCGGCGCCGCCTCCGCGCCGATGACGACGGGCGTGCCGGCCGGCGTGTACTTGACTGCGTTCTCGAGAAGGTTGATGAAGACCTGCTCGATGAGGAGGCCGTCAATCGGGACGAGCGGGAGGTCCTCCGGCAGGCGCGTCTCCACCGGGTGATCCGCGAGGCCGTCCTCCAGCCGGAGCAGTGCGACGCCGAGCGCCTCCTCGAGCGGCTGCCACTCCTTCCGCACGGCCAGCGCGCCGGCCTCGACCCGCACCATGTCGAGAAGATTGGCGACCAGGCGCGTCATGCGGCGCGATTCCTCCACGATGGCATCGGCCAGATCGCGTCGCACCGGCGCGGGAAGGGTGTCGGCGCCCTGGAGCAGACTGCTGGCCGCGCCCTCGATGCCGGCGAGCGGTGTGCGCAAATCATGCGACAGCGAGCTCAGCAGCGCCGTGCGCAGCCGCTCGGCCTCCACCTCGGCCCGCGCGCGGTCGTGCTCGCCGGCAAGCCCCGCCCGCTCGAGCGCAACCGCCAGCTGATCGGCCATTGCCTCCGCGGTCAGGCGCGCCGGGCGGGATGGCGTGTCGCGCGGCGCCGGCGCGTCGAACACGAGGACACCCATCCGCGAGGCGGCCGTCCGCACCGGCACGACGAGAGCGTCGGCATCCGCACAGTGCCGGGTGCCCGCGCCCGCGGAGAGACCGTGCTCGAGGGCCCAGCCCGCGGCGATGCGAACCGCGATGGCGTCGAGCCCGCCGACGCCCTCCGGCGGTATCATCGCCGGCTCGATCCCGACCGCGTCCCGGATGTGGGCCAGCCCGATGGGCACCAGCC
Organism: Bacillota bacterium; assembly: GCA_050257015.1. Lineage (GTDB taxonomy): Bacteria > Gemmatimonadota > Gemmatimonadetes > Gemmatimonadales > GWC2-71-9 > JAICUF01. The sequence goes on from JBLMWC010000002.1 coordinate 5,911, forward strand.
GCTCCGGCGGCGCGTCCGCCAGCTCGCGGCTCAGCGCGAAGGCCGCCGTGGTGCGGCGCTCCCGCTCGCGCGCGTCCGCCGCCTCCTCGCGCACCCGGCCGGTCAGCCGGCTCATCGCGACGGCGACGGCGAGCATCACACCGAAGGTCAGGATGTAGTCGGTGTTGCGAACCGCGAAGGTGTAGTACGGCGGAACGAAGAGGAAATCGAAGAAGGCGATGCTCAGCACCGATGCCAGCAGGGCCGGCCCAAGCCGCGTCCAGCTCGCCGCGGCCACCACGCCGAGAAGCAGGAGCATGGCGGCGTCGACGGTCTGGAGGCGTGCACGCAGCACGAGCGCGACGGCGGTCGCGAGCAGCACGACCCCCACGGCGGTGACGTAGTCACGCCAGGGTTGTCGATCCGTCACCTGAGCACCTGCGGGGGCATCCGTCACGTCGTCAAACCTACCGGGTTACAGCTTCACCAGCAGCGCGAACGTCATCCGTGTCTCCGCCTTGCGGAGATCGGGCGTGAACCCCTCGACCAGCGAACCGGGTGCTCCTACGTTCCCGCCTGGAGGGGTCACCCCACCGGGGCCGGCAAAATACGGCACGTTGGCAGCGCGGTGATTCAACTCTACCCGGAACGTCGAGAATTCGTCGGGCATGTAGTCCATCGTGAGCGACGCGTCCCATGCCTTGAAGGTGTCGCCGGGATTCGCGGTGAAATACGGTGTGCCGGACGCCGCAGTCGCCCCGTTCACCGGCGGAATGAGAACCAGATAGCGCCCGGGGTTGGACATCACCCCGCCGCCGAGCGTGAGCCCCACTCGCCCACCGGCGAGCCACGCGCGGTGATACAGCATCGCTCCGGCAAAGTTCTGCGCCGGCGCGTCGGGCGTACCTGAGGTGCAGCTCACGCCTTCGCCCGACTCGCACCCCAGATCGACGGTGAGCGACAAGGCGGCCTTCGAGAACGCTCGTCCGGGTCGGTCACGGTATTTGATCTGGACACTGTTGTCCGAGTGGAATCGCGCCCGCCCCGGGATGCCGAGCCAGTCGCGACCCCAGTAGCTGTTGGAGAGGATGGACAGCGCTCCACTCGGCCGCCAGAGAAGCTGCAGGCCGACGCCCGGCGCCGAGTTGTACATGCCGTACGACTGCCAGCCATTCACCAGCCACGGCTCGATCTTGACCTTGTCGGTGGGAAAGAGCTGCAGCCGCAGCCCGTTGAAGAACCAGGGCGTGTTGGACGAGACGTACGAGGGCTGATATGCCCAGTTGTCGAAGTTGTAGTAGCTGAAGAGGCCGACGTAGGACATGAAGATGCCGGCATCCAGATTGATCCCGTGCATCGCGTCCCAGTGGTAGCCGCCGTATGCCTCGGAGAGGTAGCGGTATGCGTCGGCCAGGTTCCACTGCCCCCGCTGGGGGCTGGCGTCGTTCCTGGGCGTCATGGTCGAGTACAGGCCGAACTGCGTCATGACCCGGCCGCGCGCGTGCGCCGTGTGAAAGTCTCCCCCTACGCCGAGCTGCTGCACCTGGAACTCGCTGGTGCGGCCGTTTTCCGAGGTGCCGATGAGCGTGTGGTCGCGCGGGTTGTTGAAGTCGTGGATGTAGGTGGCGTCCACCCGGAACTCGCCGGTGAAATACTTCGAGTCGAGAACGGAGGCGTGCTGGCGGCTGTTCCCGTTGAGCCAGGTGAAGTCGGCGAAGGCGAACGGCGCCTGCGCCTGGGCGGCCCCCGCCACACAGAGGGAGATGGCGGCGCCAACCATCTGGCGGGATATCCGAACCGACGGGACGATGTGCACCCGCCCAAGCTACGGGCAAGCCGCCTCAAGATTCCATCAGGATTGCCGGCACGGCCCTGACGGGGCGCCGGAAGCCCTCCAGTATTGTCGCATGCCAGCCATCCAGAGCCCGGGGCACCGGGTACGCCGCGTCCTGTTCGGTCAGCCGCGCGACCTGCACGACCGGCGGCTGTTCCATCGCCTCTCGCTTATCCCGTTCCTGGCGTGGGTCGGGCTCGGCGCGGACGGGCTGTCGTCGTCGTCGTACGGGCCCGACGAGGCGTTCCGCGCACTCGGAACCCACACCTACCTGGCGCTCGGCCTCGCCGCGCTGATGGCGTCGACGGTACTGCTCATTTCTGCCGCCTACCGGCGGATCATCGAGGAGTTCCCGTCGGGCGGCGGCGGCTACGTCGTCGCCACGCGTCTGCTGGGCGAGCGCGCCGGCGTCGTGTCGGGCTCGGCACTCCTGGTGGATTATGTCCTCACCATCACCACGTCCCTCGCAGCGGCGGGGGATGCGCTCTTCAGCTTCCTGCCGCCCGAGTGGTATTCGGCAAGGCTCCCGACCGAGATCGCGCTCACGCTCCTGCTCACCGGCATGAACATCCGCGGCGTTCGCGAATCGGTGCTGGCGCTGCTGCCGGTCTTCCTCCTGTTCCTCGTGACCCACCTCCTGGTGATCGGCGGCGGCGTGCTGGGCCACCTGCCCGAGCTCGGCCGCACCCTCCACGCGGCCGGCCAGGGATATCACGAGGGGATCTCGTCGCTCGGGCTTCTCGGCCTCGGCCTGATCTTCATCCGCGCCTACTCGCTGGGCGGCGGGACCTATACCGGGATCGAGGCGGTCTCCAACGGCCTGCCGATCATGCGCGAGCCGCGGGTGCAGACCGGCAAGCGAACGATGATCTACATGGCGGTGTCGCTCGCCTTCACCGCGTCGGGCCTCCTGCTCTGCTATCTGCTCTGGCAGGTGGCGCCGGTCGAGGGCCGCACGATGAACGCGGTGCTCGTCGCCCGGATGACGGGGAGCCTGCCCGGCGGCCATCTGTTCCTGGTGCTCACACTGCTCTCCGAGGCCACGCTGCTCGTCGTGGCGGCGCAGGCCGGCTTCATCGACGGGCCGCGGGTCCTGGCCAACATGGCGGTGGACTCGTGGGTGCCGCACCGCTTCGCGGCGCTCTCCGAGCGGCTGACGACGCAGAACGGGATCATGCTGATGGGCGCCGCGGCGCTCGCCGCCCTGCTCTACACCCGGGGGCAGGTGAGCCACCTCATCGTCATGTACAGCATCAACGTCTTCCTGACCTTCTCGCTCTCGATGTTCGCGATGCTCCGATTCTGGCTCCGGCACCGCGCCGAGCGGCCGGAGTGGCGCGGGCGGCTGGTGCTGTTCGGCGCCGCGTTCCTCCTCTGCGCGACGATTCTCGTGATCACGGTGTTCGAGAAGTTCGCCCAGGGCGGATGGGTGACGGTGGTGGTCACCGCGCTGGTGATCGCGGGCTGCTTCGTCGTACGGCGTCACTACCGCGCCGCGCGCGCGACGGTGGACGCCCTCTATCAGGAGCTGGGCGAGCTGCCGGAGGCGTCGGAAGCGGCGGCACCGCCGCCGCTTCCCCTCGACCGCTCGCGCCCTGCGGCCGCGATCCTGGTCAACGGATTCGGCGGGGTCGGGATCCACACGGTGCTGAACGTGTTCCGCTCGTTCCCCGGCCACTTCGGAAACGTGATCTTCCTGTCGGTCGGCGTCATCGATTCGGGAGAGTTCAAGGGCGGCGACGCGATCGCCGATCTCACGGCGCGAACCGATGCGATGCTCCACCGCTATCAGGCGCTGGCGACCCGGCTCGGCATCCCCGCGACCACCCGGATGGCGATCGGGACCGAGGTCGTGACCGAGGCCGAGCGCCTCTGCCTCGAGGTGGCGCGGGAGTTCCCCCGCGTGACGTTCTTCGCCGGGAAGCTGATCTTCGCGCGGGAGACGCTGTGGCACCGACTGCTCCACAACGAGACCCCGCTCGCAATTCAGGAACGGCTCCAGTGGGCGGGACGGACGATGGTGACGGTGCCGATACGGGTGGGGGATACCGGCGGATGAAACGGAATGCTGCTCAGGACCCCGCGATCAGCTGCTCGAACCGGGGATTCCCCTTGAGCGGCGCCCAGGTCGGATCGATCCTGAGCCAGCCCGGAGAGAGGAAGTACGGGATCTTCAGCAGCGGCTCGAGCATGTCCAGCGCCTTCCCGGGCTCGCCGACCATCAGGTAGATGCGGGCCATCAGCTCCTGGTAGTACGGGCCGTTGTTGGCATCCCGGCTGATCGGCGCCATTGCGAGCGCCCGCAATCCCGCATCGATCGCCTCGGCCTTGCGGCCCATGTAGGCGAGCTGCAGGCCCGCGATGGCGTGCCGCTGCGGATCGTCCGGCGCGTCGCGAAGCTGCCGCGCCGTCTCGGTGTATGCGGTATCCGCGTACGCGCGTGACTTCGCCCGGTCGCCCCGAAGCTCGTACACCTCCATCAGGGTCGTCGCCCACACACTGCGGTCGGAGTCGAACGATTTCGGCCCCAGACTGAGCAGCAGCGTCTGCTGCGCATCGTCGAGAACCCAGTACATGTCCCAGTATTGCCCGAAGAACGCGGCGAGTTCTCCCGGGTCGACGGTGGGCGATACCTGCCGGATCACCTCGCGCGCAGCCGCCAGGTTGCCCTGCGCCACGTAGACCATCGCCTTGTCCTGGCTGATGCTCAGATCCCCGGGAGCCAGCGCCAGCGCGGCCTCACTCGCGGCGAGCGCCTCCGGATAGCGCCGGAGCCACATCAGCGTGTTCTGCGTTGCGTTCACCACGCGAACCGAGCGGGGATCCAGCCGTCGCGCCTGCTGGAGATGCTCCAGGGCGCGATCGAACTGGCCCAGGCTCCGCTCGGCGCTGGCAGCCGCCTGGATCAGGCCGGGGTCGGCGGGCGCCGCCTGCAGGCCCAGCGCGATCTCGCGCTCCGCCGCCACGGGATCCTTCCGGACCGCCAGGTGAAAACGCGCCAGCGCCAGCCGGCCGCTCGGGCCGTCCGGATCCAGCACGAGCGCGCGTTCGGCAGCGGCTTTCGCTCGCGCGGCCACGGCGGGATCGGGCGTGCTGTTGCTGTAGAGCACGCCAAGCGTTGCCGACAACTCGGACCAGGCAAGCGCGAACGTGGAATCGAGCGAGACCGTTTCCTCCAGCAAGGCGATCTTTCGCCGCAGTCCGGCCGGATCGCCCGCGACGATCGCGCGCGCCCGAAGATAGGCGTCATACGCCGCCAGGCTTTGCGTCGGCCGCTCGGCGAGCTGCTCCTTCTGATTTGCGTTGAGGGCCAGATTGAGCGCACCGGCCACCTGGCCGGCGATGTCGGCCTGCACCTTGAACACGTCGGTCAGCGCGGCCTCGAACGGCTGCTGCCAGCGCAGCGTGGCGGAGCCACCCGACACCTGGACCAGCTCGGGGCTCACCCGCACGTGGGGGGCCCCGTCGGCACCCTTCGCCCAGCGCACCTTGGCCACCAGCAGATAATCGACCCCGAGCTCGGCCGCGATCGCCGGAAGCGCCTTGGTGGTGTGCTTGTACTGGCCGGAGCTCCCGCCGGCGATCACGCGGAGGCCGGGTAGCGTCGACAGCTTGCCACGCACCTCGTCGGTAATGCCGTCGGCGAAATATTCATCCGCCGGCGTCCCGAGATTCTCGAAGGGGAGCACCGCCACGGCGTGGCCGCCCGGCTGCTCGTCGCCGGGGTGCCCGCGCCGCCAGGCGACGAACACCCCGAGCCCGAGCAGGAACCCGATGATCAGCATCGTGAAGCCGGGAGACATGCGGCGCGGCGCCCGCCGGGTGGCAGCCGGCGGGGCGGCGACTGTCGCCGTTGGCGTCGACACTGCAGCGGGCGCCGACGGCACGAGCGCGCGCGCGAAGTCGGATGCGGTGCCGAAGCGGTCGGCCGGCACGACCGCCAGCGATCGCGTCACCGCCTGGTCTACCGCTTCGGGCACCGCCGGACGGGCTCGGCGGACGCTGGGCACTTCCCCGCTGAACCGCTTCGCGATCACCGCCTGCGCCGTGGGACCGGTGAACGGCGGCTCCCCCGCGATCATCTCGTACAGGACGGCGCCGAGGCTGTAGATGTCACTCCGTGCGGTGAGATCGTGCTCGCCGCTGGCCTGCTCCGGACTCATGTACGCCGGCGTGCCAACCGCGAGACCGGTCTCCGTGAGCCGCTGCTCGCCGCCCGCGAGCGATCGCGCGATGCCGAAATCCGCGACCAGCGTGTTCCCGTCCTGCGTGAGGAGGAGGTTCTCTGGCTTGATGTCGCGGTGGATGACGCCGTGCTGATGCGCGTACTCGAGCGCCTGTGCCGCCTCGCGGGCGATCCGGAGCGCGTCCTCGACCGGCAGCTGGTGCTCGCGGTTCAGCCGGTCGCGAAGGCTCTCGCCCTCGATGTACGGCATCGTGAACCAGAGGTGGCCGGCGGCCTCGCCCGAATCGAAGACGGTCAGGATGTGCGGGTGCTGGAGCCGCGCGGCAAGCCGGATCTCGCGCTGGAAGCGCTCAGGGCCGAGCGCGTGCGCGAGATCCGGGTGCAGGACCTTGAGGGCCACCGGCCGGTCGTGCCGGAGGTCACGGGCGAGAAAGACCGTGGCCATCCCGCCACGCCCGAGCTCGCGCTCGATCGTGTGGGTGACCAGGACTGTCGCCAGCTCTCGGCGAAGGTCGCTCAGGGCACTGCCTTGTTCGGGGATGCCCCAAACCTAGCGCTACCCGCAGGCTCGTGCCAGCTGCAGGACGGCCAACGGGCTCAGCGGTGGTAGTTCTCCGGTCCGAAGATCTGCCGGATCTCGAGCTCCGACTCGAAGTCCGGCCCCATGACCTCGGTGTGGAGCGCCATGAACCTCCGGCCGGCCTCGATCGCCGCCTCCTTCGACGGCAGCTCGAAGATGGCGAATCCGCCGACCAGCTCCTTCGCTTCGGCGAATGGCCCGTCGATCACCTTCATCGGCCCGCGCCCGATGCGGATCCGGGTTCCCATGGCGCTCGGCGCGAGCCCGCCCGAGGCGACCATCGTCCCCGCCCTGATCGCCTCCTCACCCAGCTCGTGCACCGCCGCCATCAGGCGCGGGTCGGGCGGGACGCCGGCCTCGGACTCCTTGTTGGCCTTCACGATCATCATGAAACGCATGGCTGTCTCTCCGTGAATTGGGGTGGGAGCTGGAACGGACTCGGGGGCTCCCGGCGGTTCCGCTCTACCCCTACGTCGAACGGGAACCGGCAGAATCGACAAGGCGCCCGGACGCCACTCGTGACGAGGACTTCATGCCGGTTTAACGGCCTCCACATCCCCACCGTGCCATCGTGGGTGACGCGCGGACTGCATTGCCGAGCCCCTGCCGGGGCTCAGCGCGGAGGCAGCTATGAAAACGTGTTCTCTGATCGCCCGGCTCCCCCTGCTCATTGCCCTCCTTGCCGGATGCTCCAACGACACGGCGGGCCCTCCCGAACAGCCTGACCCCGTACCGCCGCACAACGTGACGATCCACGGCCAGATCCGATTGGACAGCGACGGCACGACGCCCGTCGCCGGCGCGACCGTCACCATCGTCGAGATCACCGACGCGTCGACGCCGAACATCACCGTGACCTCGACGGCAACGGACGGCTCCGGCTTCTATCAGGTGACCTTTCGCGCCACCTGCACGAAGATGTATGGACTGGAAGTGAGCGGTCCGTATGTCCCGATCCGGTCGTCAAACGGCGGGACCATGCCGCTCGCGAGCGCATTCTGCGGCGGAGATGATTGGCCACTCGACCTCTGGGTGCAGCATTGACCGGCGGGCCGTGGCTCCGCCGACAGTCAGCCGCCGCGGTATGCGTCCACCGAGATGTTGAGATCGCGCCGGAGCTCGGCGTCTCCCGAGAGGAGCGTCTCCCAGCTGATCTCGTGGCCGAGCCGCTTCCCCTTGGGAGCGATCTTCACGCCGTCGGTGCTGATGGTGACGGTATAGAGGGCGCCGTTGAGGGAAAGCTCGCGTTTGATCGGCTTGTCGAGCAATGTGGTCATGGCGTGCGACCCCCGGAGAGTGGAACGACTACGATGGCCAGAGCGGGCGGTGCGCGCAATCACCCGGCGCACACGGCCCGCTCCAGGCCGGCACTCCTAGCTGTGGCGGGGCACGTGATAGGGCGAGAGCGGATGCGCGAGAGCGATCAGGAGCTCGAACTCATGGCCGCTCCCCGTCGCGTGCCCGATCTGCACGAACGGCGTGACGTCGTGCAGCGGCGAACGCCAGGCCGCCGTCGCCTCGAGCCAGCCGTTGAGCCGGTCGCCGTTCGGATTGTGCCCGGTGATGAGCCCCGCCCCGACGTTGACGTAGAACGGCGAATGTTCCGGCAGCGGCGAGAGCTGCACGATGGCGGACACGAACGGCGTGGCGCCCCGCTCGGGAACGAAGAGCAGGTCCCACGCGATCTCGACCACGCGGATCGTCCCCGGGGCGTACTGCGTGTGCAGGCGGAATGCCGCATCGGTCGTACCGGAAGTGTGCCAGGCGCCGGCGTTCACGTCGAGGTGCGGCGCGCCGAAGAGCCAGCCCCCGTGGTGACCCTCGGTGAACGGCGAAATGTGGCCGGGCGCGCTGCCGGTGACGTCACCCGCCGCATCGTCTGCGGCGAGCGCGACGCTGTCGGCGGGGTTCTGGGCGGCGAGTCGAAGTGGAAGGGAAATGGCGGTGAGGGCGACGAAGAGAAGTACGGAACGCGTCAAGCGGATACCTCCTGAGGGGGGCAAACTCGGGCGAAAGCACCCGACACCGTACGCCCCCACGGCGTTCTGCACCGTGTTGCCCGTCACCCTGGGACGCCTGACGAGCCGGCAGCTCGGCTACCGGCGGCGCTCCTTCTCCCGCCGGAGGTCACGATAGTCGGTGCGCACGATGCTCGCGACGAGCACGACCCCGAACGCCACCGCCGCCAGGAAGAGCACCATCGCGAAGCCCGGATAGCCGAAGATCGTGAAGTCGGTCGGGACCTGCATGAGCATCGCCGCGCTCACGATCAGCGCCGCCACGACCAGCCCGGTCGCGATCCGGTTCGCCACCTTCTGCAGCCCCCGCGTCACCAGCCCCGCATCCACGCCCGTGTCGAGCTTGAGCGCGAGACGGTTCTCCGCCAGCGTATCGAGGATCTTGTTCGCCCGCCCCGGAAGGCGGTCGGCGAAATCCTTCATCTCCAGCACGCCGGCGAAGATGTTTCCCGGCGCGAACGACTTCAGCATCCGCTGATTCATCAGCTCGGCGGCATGCCGCCGGATCGCGGCGTTGGGATCGAACTTCGGTGCCAGGGTCCGGCCGACCCCGTCCAGGTTGAGCAGCGTCTTGCCCAGGAGCGTCAGCTCCGGCGCCAGGCGCACACCGGTCTCCGCGGCGATCCGGCTGATGTTCATCACGGCGAGACCCACCTGGATCTCCTCCACCCGTGCCCCGTGATGCTCCGCCACCATCTCCGCCACCCGGCGCCGGAATGCCGGCTCGTCGAACGTCTCGGTCGGCTGCCCGATCTTGAGCGCGAAGTCGGCGGTCTCGTCGCCCCGGCCCTCGCTGACCGCGAGTACGACCTGCAGCATCTGCTGCTGCATCCTCGGCGCGATCCGCGCGACCATGCCGAGGTCGAGGAGCGCAATCCGGTGGTCGCTGGTGAGGAAGACGTTGCCCGGGTGCGGATCGGCGTGGAAGAAGCCGTCCACCAGGATCTGCTTGAGGTAGGCGCGGAGGAGTTCGTCGGCGAGCTGCTCGCCGTCCACGCCCAGGAGGGTGACCGGGCTCAGCGACGTGATCTTCTGGCCCTCGACGAAGTCCATCGTGAGCACGCGGGCGGTGGTGTAGTCGTCCACCGGTCGCGGGACGACGATCCGCTCGAACTCCGCGAGGTTGTCGGCGAGGGTGGTGAGGTTCTGCGCTTCCTTCCGGTAGTCCAGCTCGTTGAGGAGGCTCTTCCGGAACTCCGTCACCATCGCCCTGAACTGGTAGCGCTCTCCGGCCTCGGTCCGCTCGTCCAGAAGGGTCGCGATCTCCTCGATGGCGTCGAGGTCGTCCATGATGACAGGGCCGATGTCGGGGCGCTGCACCTTCACGACCACCGGACGCCCGTCGCGCAGGGTGGCGCGATGGACCTGGCCGAGCGAGGCGGCGGCGAGCGGCTCGGCATCGAACGACCCGAACCCCTTCGACAGGCGGACACCGAGCTCCTCGGTGACGATCCGCTCGACATCCTCGAAGGGGAACGGCTCGACCTGATCCTGCAGCCGGGTCAGCGCCTCGATGTACCTGGGCGGCAGCAGCTCGGGCCGGGTGGAGAGGAGCTGGCCCAGCTTGATGTAGGTGGGGCCGAGCCGCTCGAGATCGGCGGCGAGTTCCTCCGGCTTGCCGTCCCCCGCCTCGGGGACCGCTTCCTCGCGATCGATGTCGATGCCGCTCCGCTCGACCAGGTCGCCCCGGCCGTACTTGAGGAGCAGTCCCGCGATGTCCTTGTACCGCTTGAGATGAGCCGGCTTGAGCGACAGCGCCAACGGTGCCTCCCGGGTGCTGGAGCGGTTGGTGTCTGCTCGAAGCTATTGGCGGTGGGTGATTTGCGAGGTGAGCCAACGCACGGGGGGGCGGTGCGGCGAGCCGCGGCTGGGGCCGCGACTCGTGCACGTTCCTGCGGTGTGGTTCAGCGCGACGCGGTCTGCGGGTCGTCCTTCGCCTTGACGTACGTGATCGCGAACGGCCCGGTGCCGTGCACCTGGACCACCGTCTTCCCGACCGCAACGGCGTAGTGGTGCATGTTGGCGGGTGCCGTGATGAAGCCGCCGGCGGTGAGCTGGGTGGCGTCCCCCCGCACGATCTCGTCACCCATGCCGACGATGAGCGTCCCCGAGATCACGGTGACGTTCTCGTCGGTCGGATGCCAGTGCGGCGCGATGATATATCCGTTCGGCAGATTGAGCCGAACGGTGAACTCGCCGCTGGCACCCGGGTTGCCCTGGAGCACGGCGAAGCCGACGCCCGGAGCGAAGAACGGCGGCGGCGGGCCGAACTTGACGTCGCCGGTCGAGCGGGCGAGCTGGCTCTGCGCGGTGGCCTGGCCGGAGAGTGCGAAGAGCGCGAACGGAAGCAACAGCAACGGACGGTACACAAATCCTCCTGAGTGGTTGGACGACGACTGTAAACGAACGCCGACGGTTCCCGGATCTCTTCGGGTCAGGCCCGCGACGCGATGACCTCCAGGAACTCGGACTCGATCCGGGTCCCATTTGGCCCGGCGGTATTGTGGTCGCTCCAGAGCCTGACCATGTCGCTGAAGAGCCCGCTCTGCCCCGCGGCATCGAGAGCGCCGAAAGCACGAACCGTGGGACCGTACCAGGTGCGGAAGAGGTTCACCGTCCCCTCCGGGCTGATCGGATACGCCAGCACCATCCGGCGGCGCTTGAACTGGAACCGCTTCACGCCGGCGCCGAGGCGCTCCTCGACGATCTCCGGCACGCCCCAGAGCAGCGTCGACGGGACGCCCGGCGGCGGCGGCAGGTAGCCGACGGTGATCTTGAGCATCTCGCCCACGAAGCCGTCCGGCGTCCAGTTGGCCATCACGATCCGGCCGCCGCTCCGCGTCACCCGCAGCATCTCCGCCGCCGCCTGGTCGGGATGCCCGGCGAACATCGCGCCGAACATCGTCATCACCGTGTCGAAGGTTCCGTCAGCGAACGGCAGCTCCTCGGCGTCGCCTTCACGCGCGTCGATCGTGAGGCCCTCGACGTCGGCCCGCTGGGCCAGATGCGCGATCGCGACCGGGGCGATGTCGATTCCCGTGACCCGGGCACCGAGCCGCGCGGCCGGAAGGGTCAGGTTCCCGGTGCCGCACGCGACGTCGAGCACGCGCTCGTTCGCCTTGAGCCGGAGCCGTCCCACGAACTCCGCTGCCCCTTCCTCGAAGCCCACCGCGATCCGGTCGAAGTCTCCGGCGGTCCACGTCGCGCGCACCCGCGCGCGCACCGCATCTCCGTCGGGTGTCACCGCCTTCTGTTCGAGTGCCGTCATGGTCCGCTCCTCCGCTTGGCTCACAGGGTCGGGTCCGCCGCCGCATGCGACTGCCCGGCCGCCTCGTGGCGACGCGGAAGACAGTACCGGATTGCCGCGAGGTGGTACAAGTACGACATTCGTACCAGCACATCGTTTCCTTCGACCCGGATGCCTCATGCCACGTCGCCCTGCCCGTCCTCCGCGGAGCTATGGCTCCTTCTGCCCCGTCGCCCAGGCATCCGAAGTGGTGGCACAACGCTGGGTGCCGCTGATCGTCCGCGAGATCATGGTCGGCTATCACCGCTTCAACGAGATCCGCCGGGCCCTGCCCCTCATCTCGCCGTCGGTGCTGGCGCAGCGCCTCAAGGCGCTGGAGGACGACGGCGTGATTCTGCGGCGGAGCGACGCCGACGGCGTGAGCTACCACCTGACCGCGTCGGGCCGGGAGCTCGGGCCGATTCTGGAATCGCTGGGCCACTGGGCGCACAAGTGGATGACGCAGGGGTATCGCGCCGACCAGCTCGATCCTGCCGTGATGGCGTGGGCGCTTCGCCGGCATCTCCGGCCGAAGAACTTCCCGGCCGGGCGCTCGGTGCTCCACTTCGTCCTCGAGGGGGAGCCGAGCCGCCAGCGCTACTGGTGGATCGTGGTGGATCGTGATGCGAAGCCGGACGTCGATGTCTGCCGGGCCGATCCGGGCCACCCGGTATCGCTGACCATCACGACGACGGTACGCGCGATGGCGGACCTGCTGGGCGAGGATGCGAAGATCGGCGAGTCGCTGAAGCGGGGACTGCTGGTGGTGGAGGGGGATCGGGCGCTGGCGCGGCGCTTCGAGACGCTGTTCTCGTTCGAGGCGGGGTCAGGGTACATGGAGGGGCCGATCCGCGCAGCGGCGGAGGCGTAGGCGGGAGCGTCAAACCTCCGGGCGCCGGCGCAACAGCACCTGCCCCGGAAACACGCGCCACGTCCTCCCGGCGTAGGACCCGTAATCCGGATACCGCTCGATGAGGAGGGTCTCTTCGGCGCGCATGCGGAGCACGAGCCCCACGGTGGCAGCACTCGCGAGCGCGAGCGGCAGGAGCCCGGGATGGCTCAGCGCGCCGGCCCAGGCGAAGTAGAGGATCGCGGCGTAGATCGGGTGACGCACGTAGCGATACGGCCCGCTGGTGACCAGGCCGCCTGCCGTCGGCTCGGCCGTCGCATGGAAGCTGCGGCGGCCGAAGGTGAACCGGGCCCAGGCCATCAGGAAGGCGGCAGCCACCTGAACCGCGAGCCCGAGCCAGCCGGTGGCGAACAGGGCATGGGCCAGCAGGAGCCCGACCATGCCGATGGTGGCGAGGAAGAGACCGAGCAGGGAGAGTGTGCGCATCTGACGAACATACGACCTTGCAGCGTGGGCGGGCACCTCCCCTGAGTGCCCGCCCGCTGTGCCTCATGGAGACTTGCGGTCAGTACGCCGCCGGCCGCGCCGTCGATCCTTCCCAGTTGACGAAGAGGAACCCGCCCGGTGAATCGAACTTCGGCTGCCTCGGCCCAGGCGTGATCTGGAGCTGCAGCTCGTCGATCCGGTTGGCCGAGCAGTCCCAGCAGGCCAGCGCGTAGTCATCCTTGCGGCGCGTGTGCGAGAGCAGCATCACGTGGACGTACGCGCTGTCGGACACGAGCGCGCCGTTCCGGTAGAGATGGGCGATCGACCAGAGCGCCACCGCGCTGTTGATCGTCGGCACGAGCGGCGTGTGCACGCCGGTGTTGCCGTGATAGAAGAGGCCGCGGATCACGCCGCCGAACTTCGGGTGATGGGGCACGTCGGTGGTCTGCACCCGGTCAAGCACCGCCTTCCACTGCGCCCCGTCCTTCGTGGTGAACTCGGCGACGCCGGCCACCGAGTCCCGCACGGCACCCTTGTCCCACGCGCTGAACGTGAACCGTCCGGTGATCGGCGCGACGTTGTTGGAGTACGGCCCGTTCTGCATCTGCGACTCGAGCGCCTCATGCTCTTCTCCGAACCCCTTGAGGATCGGCCCCGCGCTGTCGGGGAACGGGAACGAGCCGGGGAGGATCTGGATCACCGGGCCGCCGCCGGTCACCCGGATCGGCTGGACCGGCGCGGCCATCGCCCGGTGCTCGGGCAGCGTGGCGCCGTAGTCGGCCGACATGGATCCACTCCCGCCCATCCTGGAGCCCGACGCCGGCGCGGCCGGCTGGCGGGTGCTTGCGGGATTCCCGCCGGCGACCACCTTCAGGCGGGTATCCATGCCAAGCTTCTTGTGTGAGTCCTGTCCCACGGGGCAGTAGACCTCGTAGGTCCCCGGGTCCAGGGTCAGGGTGAGAGCCGCCTTCTCGCCGGGCTGAATCAGCGGAGTCTGGCGCTCGGTACCGTTCCCCTCGATCTCGAGAGCGTGGGGAATGCTGCCGGTGTTGGTCACCGTGAAGGTGACGGGCCCGGCCGGGACCGACGTCTCCGAGAGGCGCACGGTCCATTCGGAGAGGGTAGCCGTAACCGGCTTTGCGTCGCGGCGGACCGGCCGGGCGGCGCCGGTCAGGGCGACTACGGCGATCATGCTGAGTGGAACGTACGCGGGCTTCATGGTCTCGATCTCCTGATGGGGTGACTCGTTGCGTTCGACCAGTAGACTCCACACCCATCGGATCTATTCCCCCGGGAATAAACGGGCTCCCCGGCGAGTCTCTACCTGAAGCGCAGCCCCGCGACCCACCCGAGGACCGGTTTGCAGCCAAGCGAGCTGGAACGATTCGAAGCGACGATGCTGCCGCACCTGAGTGCCGCCTACCGCCTGGCGCGCCATCTGGTGCGGAACGAGGCGGACGCCGAGGACGTCGTGCAGGAGGCGTACCTCCGCGCGCTCCGGCATTTCGACGGATTCCGCGGCGACGCGGCGAGCCAGAGCCGGGCCTGGGTGCTCACCATCGTGCGCAACATGGCCCACACGTGGCGCCACCGCCGGCGGGCCGAGTCGTCGGCCGCCGAGTTCGACGAGGTGGTCCACAGCGAGGCGGCGGAAGCGGGCGAGCCCGCGGACGCGATGCTCGCACGACGGGATACGCGCGAGACGGTCGCGCAGGCGCTCGACCGCCTGCCGTCCGACTTGCGCGAAGTGCTGGTGCTGCGGGAGATCGAGGGATTGTCGTACAAGGAGATCGGCGACGTGGTGGAGGTGCCCATCGGCACGGTCATGTCCCGGCTGTCGCGCGCCCGAAAGCGCCTGCAGGCAACGCTGACCACCTCCGGAGAGGAGCGGTGAGATGAACCATCCGGACATGGAAACCCAGGTGGATGCGTATCTGGACGGCGAGCTGACGGCGGGAGACGCGGCGGAGCTTGAGGAGCACCTGGCGGGGTGTGCGAACTGCGAGCGCTTCCGGTCGGAGCGGCTCGCGCTGCGCTCGGCGATCCGCGCGCAGCTGCCGAAGCTCGAGGCACCGGAGCTGCTGCGGGCGCGCGTGCGCGCAGCGGTGCGCGACGAGGCCGCGCCGGCCCGCCGGCCCCTGCCCCGCACGGCCGCACCCGCCGCATGGCGGTGGATGGCGCTGGCCGCGACCATCGCGGTGGTCGCGCTCGGCAGCTGGCGGCTGGGCTCGGCGCGCGCCGCGTCCACGATACTGGCCGACGAGGTCCTGTCGAGCCACGTGCGGTCGCTGATGCCGGGGCACCTGAGCGACGTCATCTCCACGGATCAGCACACCGTGAAGCCGTGGTTCAACGGCCGGCTGGACTTCTCGCCGCCGGTGCACGATTTCGCGGGGCGCGGCTACCCGCTGCTCGGCGGGCGGCTCGACTATCTCCAGGGGCGTCCCGTAGCCGCGCTGGTGTACGGCCGACGGCAGCACGTCATCAATGTCTTCGTCTGGCCGGCGCGCGAGTCGGAGCGCGCGGCGCCGCCGATCGGCCGCAGCGGCTACCACCTGCTCCACTGGGCCACGCCCGAGTTCACCTACTGGGTGGCGTCCGACGTCGGGCTGGCAGAGCTCACGCAGTTTGCCGGGATGTTGCGGCTGGCGGATTCGACGGCGGCGAGCAGCGGGCCGGCTCCGCCAGGCTGACACGATTAGCGTCTGAGCGAGTCGGCCTCCGCCGCGACGTCCTCGCGGGTGGAGCGGACGGGCATCGGGATGCTCGTATCACCTTGCCGTCCACAGGAGCCGGCGGGAAACCGTCAGGCTCGCATCACCAGCCTATGTGGAATGGGCGATCAGCCGCTGGAAGCGGGGATTGTCCTTGAGCGGTGCCCAGGTCGGGTCGATCGAAAGCCAGGCCGGGGTGAGGAAGTACGGTTCCTTGAGGATCGTCTCGAGCAGGTCCACCGCCTTGTCCTGCTCGCCCGTCAGCATGTAGATCCGGGCCATCATCTGCTGGTAGTAGGGACCGAACCAGTGATCCCGCTCGATCGGTGAGAGTGCGAGCCCCTTGAGTCCCATCGCGATCGCTTCGGACTTGCGGCCGAGGACGGCGAGCTGAAGCCCGGCGATGAGCGGCCGTTGCGGGTCCTTCGGCGCGGCCCTCAGCTGCGCCAGCGTGGCGCGGTACGCGGTGTCGGCGTACGCCTGCGCCTTCACACGGTCGCCGCGCAGGTCGTGGAGCTCCATCATCACTGTCGCCCAGCTGGAGCGGTCATTGTCGAACGGCGTCGGGTCGAGGGCCAGCACCCGCCGCTGAGCCGCGTCGTCGAGCACCCAGTAGAGGTCCCAGTACACGGAGAAGTAGACGGCTACGTCGACGGGGTCGTTGGGCGGCGACATGGTGCCGGGAACCGCGCGCGCCCCGGCCAGATTCCCCTCGGCCAGCAGGATCATCGCTCCGTCACGTCGGGCGGTCATGACGTTCGGGCTCATCGAGATCGCCGCGTCGTTCGCCGCGCGTGCCTCGGGAAACCGACGGAGCCATATCAGCAACTGCTCTTCGCGCAGTGCGGCGGTGAACGAGCGGGGATCGATGCTTCGCGCCTGGTGTGCCCGGCGGAGGGCGTCGTCCAGCCGCCCGATCGCGCGCTCCACGTTGGAGGCGGTGGCAAGAAACGCCGGATCGCTGCTCGCCGAGCGCGGCGCCCCGCTGATGCGCCGCTCGGCCTCGGCCGGATCGTTCTCGACGCTCAGGTAGTAGGCGGCGATGGCGCTCCACCCCATCGGTCGCTGCGGGTCGAGTGCCAGCGCCCGCTCGGCTGTGCTGCGCGTGCGTCGGGCGACGACCGAATCGGGAATGCCGTTGGTGTAAAGGTTGCCCAGCGTAATCGACAGCGCGCCCCACGCATCGGCAAAATTCGAGTCGAGGGCGACCGCCTGCTCGTAGAGCCGAATCCGTGCTCGAAGCGATGGCAGGTCCGACGAGGTCAGCGCCCGCGCCCGGAGATAGGCGTCGTAGGCCGGCAGGCTCTGTGTCGGCCGGGCCGCAAGCTGCTGCTGCTGGTCGCTGCCCAGGGCCAGCTTGAGCGCGTTGGCCACTTCGCCCGCAATGTCGGTCTGCATCTGGAAGACGTTCGTCAGCGGGGCATCAAATGCCTCCTGCCACCGCACCGCGGACGTCCCGCCGGTCACCTGCACCAGCTCCGGACTCACTCGCACCTGTCGGGACCCATCGGGCCCGGTGGCCCAGCGAACCTTCGCGACAAGCAGGTAATCCACCCCCAGCTCGGCGGCGATCTTGCCGAGCGGCTTGGTGCTGTGCTTGTACGATTTCGAGCTGCCGTCCGCGATGACCGTCAGCCCCGGAAGTGACGAGAGCTTGCCGCGCACCTCGTCGGTGATGCCATCGGCGAAGTACTCGTCGGCGTCGGTGCCCAGGTTCTCGAAGGGAAGGACGGCGACCATCCTGGTCCCCGACGGGCCGCCGTCGCCGTGACGCTGCCGCCAGGCGAAGAGCAGCCCCAGGCCGAGCACGAAGCCCAAGGCCAGCATCATGAGCGCGGGCGACGGTCGCCGGCGCTTTGCCGCGGGCAGCGTCGCGGCCGGCATCGTCGGCGGCGTGATCACCGCCGCGGGCGCCGTGAGGGTCTGGTCGCCCGCCGCGGCGAGAGCGCGCGCGAAATCGGCCGCGGAGTTCCAGCGGTCGGCAGGCACCGGTGCCAGCGCGCGCGAGATCGCGCGATCCACCGCTTCCGGCACTGCCGGCCGGGTGCGGCGCACGCTCGGTGCTTCGCCACTGAACCGCTTGGCGATCACCGCCTGCGCCGTCGGTCCCGTAAACGGCGGCTCGCCGGCCAGCATCTCGTAGAGGACGGCGCCCAGGCTGTAGATGTCGGTCCGCGCCGTGACGTCGTGCTCCCCGCTCGCCTGCTCGGGACTCATGTACGCAGGCGTGCCGACGGCGAGGCCGGTCTCGGTGAGCTGACGATCGCCGGCCGCGAGCGAGCGGGCGATGCCGAAGTCTGCCACCAGAGTGCTGCCATCCTTCGTGAGGAGCAGATTCTCGGGCTTGATGTCCCGATGGACTACGCCGTGCTCGTGGGCGTACTCGAGCGCGAGCGCCGCCTCGCGCGCGATCCTGAGCGCGTCAGCCACCGGGAGCTGATGCTCGCGGTCGAGCCGGCTCCGGAGACTCTCGCCCTCGACGTAGGGCATGGTGAACCAGAGGTTCCCTGCGGCCTCGCCCGAGTCGAAGACGGTGAGGATGTGCGGGTGCTGCAGGCGGGCGGCGAGCCGGATCTCGCGCTGGAAGCGCTCGGGGCCGAGGGCGTGCGCCAGATCGGGATGCAGCACCTTGAGCGCGACCGGGCGGTCGTGGCGGATGTCCTGGGCCAGGAACACCGTCGCCATGCCGCCGCGGCCGAGCTCGCGCTCGATCCTGTATGTGGCGAGACTGGTCTCGAGCGCTTGCCGGAGATCGGTCAGAACGGAGCCTTGATGGGGATGACCAATATTACCCCCGGCCGGGCGGCAGGTCCACGCTCCGGCACATCGCCCTTCAGGCCCTCCTGACCAGCCCGGTGCTCCGCAGATCGGCAGCACCGCCGCGGAACTGCGCTATTCTTCAGGGACCATTCCCTCACAGCCGGATACATCGATGGCAGACAAGATTGACCCCGAGGCCGCCGAACGGGGGCGGGCCGCCGCCGAACGGCGCCGAGACGATGCGGAGCTGGCGCGCCGGCAGACCGAAGAGAGCCGACAGATCAAGGAGCGCCTGCGGACGCGCGGCGAAGAGATTCGCACTGCCGAGGAGGACGATCGCTCCGACAGCGAGCACATCCGGCACGTCCAGGAGCAGGGCCGCGAGGTGGCCGAAGAGTCGCGGGAGATGGACGAGGTGCTGCGGCGCTCGGCAGAGGAAGCGCGGGCGGCGGCGAGCGATGCGCGCGCGGCCCTGGGCGAGCTCAAGGCACTTACTGCGCGGGTTCGCGCGATGGCCGATCGCCAGGAGAAACTTCTGTCCCGCCTCGAGCGCCGCGCCGAAGCGCGGGAGTGATCAGGGTCCGACGGGGTTCGGCCGAAGGTCCGGGTCCCGTCACTTTCCGAGCGTGCGAATCACATACCCGATCGGGTCGGTAACAGTCTCCCACGTCACCGGCACATCGAGCTGAAGCCCTTTCCCCCGAATCCCACCTTCGGCAAACCGACGTCCCGCGTGATGGTCGGATACCCCAGCAGCCAGCGCTTCTCGGCCACGGTGGCTGACCGTACAGCGACAAGCCCTTGAGGGCCACCTTCCAGAGAGGCGCCTTCAGGCGCCGAGGAATGCGCCGAAGTGTCGATGCCCTCAAGGGTGAAATCGTCGCAGCGGCTTCCTGGGATCCGGCGAAGCGGATGCGTTGCGACCATCCTGCACCGTGCGGAATCGTAGTGGCCGGAATCATCGTCTCCTGAACGTCACTCATCGTTCAATATCAGGAGTTCCATGCGAGTTCGTTCGATTCTGCTGGCCACCGTATTCGTCGCCTTCGGTCCGACCGCCGCCGCCGCCGCGCAGTCGAGTTTCCGGGCCGTGTCCCCCGATGCCGTCCAGTTCCTCGTCGACTCGGCCACGGGGGACATCCACGCCCATCATCCCCCGGCGGGGCGGATCCAATTCCGCCACGCCCGGATCGGAACGCTGCCCCAGCCGGACGGCACGACCTTCTATCTGATCTGCGCGGAATACGCCGGCGTGACCCAGGGCAGGAAGCCCACCTGGGTGCCGTTCGTCACGATCAAGATGGAGACTTACGAGCAGTGGCTCGGTGAGGAGGCCACCAAGAACTGGTGCCAGCGTCGGCGCCCCACCTGGGATCCCCGCACCGACATCACGGCGGCGTTGCAGGCCAAGTACGATTCGCTGTGAGTTGCAGGAGGCCTCCTGCAGGGCGCCCCGCTGAGCGCGCCGGGAGGCTGACGCAATCCGACTCGGCTGAGAAGCGGCATCGTTCGAACTGATTCTTTATCCCTGAGAATCGACCGTGCCCTGGGTGGCGCTACTAAAAGCCCGCCGGCAGAGAGACCGGCGGGCATCACAGCTTGGTCCGGGTCTACCTCACCCGCACTCCGAAAACCCACACACGTGACACTTCATACACCCCTCCGCCATCTCCAGCTGGCTCCCGCAATCCGGGCACGCCCCCGACAACGTCTCCTGCATCCCCCCGAACGCGATCTGCTCCCCCGTCGGCGTCACACTCTTCACCAGCGTCACATTCACGTCGGCGCCCGCCGTCGGCACGCTCGGCAGCAGCTCCTGCTGGATTCCCTGCTTCTCCTGCAGCCACCGCTCGACCGCGATGCCCACCGCGTCCGGCACCGACATCACCTTGTTCGGCCCGAAGCCCAGGACCCGATCGGAGCTGATGCCGCGCAACTGCCGGTGAATCTCCTTCATCGGGATCCCCGACCGGAGTGACAGCGAGATCAGCCGGCCGAGCGCCTCGACATCCGCCATCAGCGCCCCGCCCGCCTTGCCCAGGCTCATGAACACCTCGAACGGCTGCCCCTTCTCGTCCTCGGTGATCGTCACGTAGAGCGTCCCGAGCGGCGTCTCGAGGCGGCGCGTCGCCCCCTTGAGCAGCTCGGGGCGCGAGCGCTTCTGCCGCCGCTGGAGATTCTCCGCCTCCAGCTCGAGCACGATCTTCCGGAGCCGCGCGATCTCGGCGTTCGCCTCCGCCAGCTCGCCGTGAAGATCGGCCTCCTCGGCCCGCGCCGCCGCGTTGCCACCCTCCATCGCCGTCAGGTCGCCCCGGGTCTCGAACTGGCCCGACGCGCGCGCCGTCTCGTGCACCTTCTTGGCGGTCGATCCGGTGGACAGCACCTGCATGTCGCGGCTCCCGTCCCGGTACACGGTCACGCCCTTGCAGTTGAGCCGGTACGCCAGCCGGTAGATCTCCTCGACGTACTCCTCGCTCGCGTCATTGGCGAAGTTGCACGTCTTGGAGATCGCGGAGTCGTTGTGCTCCTGGAACGCCGCCTGCATCCGGATGTGCCACTCGGGCTTGATGTGGTTCGCCGTGACGAACACTCGCTGCCACCGGGCCGGCACCTCGTCGAAGTTGATGTGCCCCGCCTCCGCGATCCGCCGCATGAGGTCCTCGGAGTACCATCCTTCGCGCTTCGCGATCGCCACGAAGTCCTCGTTCACGTCCGGCATCAGGACACCGGCCTGGTTCCGCATGAACGCGACGGCGAAGAGCGGCTCGATCCCAGAGCTGCAGCCGGCGATGATCGAAATCGTCCCGGTCGGCGCGACCGTGGTCACGTTGCAGTTCCGGAGCTTCCGCATCGGCCGGATCCGCTCGCCCTTGGGCCCACGGGCGCAGGTCTCGTCGGGTCCCCAGATGCTTCGCGCCCACTCGGGGAACGGCCCGCGGATCGTCGCCAGCCGCTCCGACTCGATCTTGGCCTCGTCGTCCACGAACGCCTGGATCTTCCGGCCGAGGTTGACGGCCTCCTCGGAGTCATACGCGATCCCGAGCTGGACGAAGACGTCGGCCAGCCCCATCACGCCGAGCCCGATGCGGCGGATCCGCTGCGCCAGGTCTGTGATCTCGGGCAGCGGGTACTGGTTCGCGTCGATGACGTTCTCGAGGAAGTGCGTCGTGAGGTACACCACCCGGCGCAGCTCGTCCCAGTCGATCTCCCCATTCTTCACGAACATCCCGAGGTTGATCGAGCCCAGGTTGCAGACGTCGTAGGGGAGGAGCGGCTGCTCCCCGCACGGATTGGTGGCCTCGTACTCGCCGAGGTGGGGGACCGGGTTGTAGTAGTTGGCGCGGTCGATGAAGAACACCCCCGGCTCACCCGTCTTCCAGGCGCCGTGGATGATCCGGGTCCAGACGTCGCGCGCGCGGAGCTGGCCCGTGACCTTCTTCGTCTTGGGGTGGATCAGGTCATAGGTCGTGTCCGCCGCCACCGCGTCCATGAAGGCGTCGGTGACACCGACCGAGATGTTGAAGTTCGTGATCTTGGTCGTGTCGTCCTTGCAGGTCACGAACTCCATGATGTCGGGGTGATCGACCCGGAGGATCCCCATGTTGGCGCCCCGCCGCGTGCCGCCCTGCTTCACGACGTCGGTGGACGCGTCGAAGAGACTCATGAACGAGATCGGGCCCGACGCCACGCCCATCGTCGAGCGGACGATGTCGTTCTTGGGCCGGAGCCGGGAGAAGCTGAAGCCGGTGCCGCCGCCCGACTGGTGGACCAACGCCATGGCGCGGAGGGTGTCGTAGATCCCGCTCTTCCCGTTCGAGAGCGCGTCATCCACCGGCAGGACGAAGCACGCGGAGAGCTGACCCAGCGGCCGGCCCGCATTCATGAGCGTCGGCGAGTTGGGCATGAAGAGCCGCTCGGCCATCAGCGCGTAGAAGGCGCGCGCCACCTCCTCCACCGCCCCTTCCGACGCTCCGTAGCGCCGGTCCGCCTCGGCGATCGTCCGCGCCACGCGCCAGAAGAGATCCTCTGGTGTCTCCGCCGGCCTGCCGGCGTCGTCCTTCACGAGGTAGCGCTTCTCCAATACCGTGATGGCATTGGGGGACAGCCGAACCGGTTCCCGGGACGGAAGGGAATTCATCAGTACTCTCCGACTTCCTGGAATTTATGAAGAGTGAAGCGGGGCGAACGCGTGTCGATCGCTCTGCATGTCAAAAGAGCGGATGGGCAAGCTAGGTCAATCCACAGGCCCGCACAATACAGCGAAAAAACGCGATAAGACCGCGAAATTTCGCCTTTCACATCACAAAAATGTTACCCACAACGCGTGTGGACGCCAAGTGTGGATAAGGTGGATAAGCGTAGACGCCCCCACAACTAGCAAACCGCCCGCCCGATGTGTGCAACCGGTGGATTACGGCTCAGAGGGAATATAGAGGATAGCGCCCCGATCGGTGCGCTCTGGACTGCTCGACGTAGTGCTTCCAAGTGCCCTCGATCCGGGTTGTCAACCCCGGATCCACCGCCCGGACGATCCGGCCCGGCACCCCCATCACCAGCGACCCCGGCGGCACCTGCATCCCCTCCGGGATCACCGCCCCCGCCGCCACCACGCTCCCCGTCCCGATCGAGACCCCGTTCAGGAGCACGCTTCCCATCCCGATCAGGCAGTCGTCCTCCACCGTGCAGCCATGGAGAATGACCCGGTGCCCCACCCCGACCCGCTGCCCGATCGTGCAGGGGAATCCCTCGTCCACGTGGACGATGGTCCCGTCCTGGATGTTCGTCCGGCTCCCGATCACGATCGGCGCCATGTCGCCCCGGAGGATCGCGCCGTACCAGACGCTCGATTCCTCGCCGAGCGTCACGTCGCCCATGACGACGGCACCGGGGGCGACGAACGCGGACGGATGGACGGTCGGCATCAGCGCGGCGCCGGCCGGAAGATCCACTGGATCCAGCCGTCGATCGCCGCGCCGTCCTTCTTCCCCGGCTGCCACGCAACCGTCCGCACGTACTGGTTCACCGCCTGCTCGAAGACCGGATCGTTCGACGGCCGGAGCGGCCGCGTGACCAGCGTCCGGCCGTCGGCCGAGACGCGCACCCAGAGCACCGACGCGGTGGGCTGGCCCGTGACGCCGTCGGGGACGGGAACGAACGTCGCCGTGACTGGCCGTGGCCGCACGTCGTAGCATCGCGCCGCGTCGTAGTTGATCGCGGGCTCGCAGGTGTAGTCACCCGACGCGAGCGCTTCCCGCCGCTGCTCCAGCACCGCCTGCCGCCGCGCGCCCCTGGGCGGAAGCTGCGCGCCGGTGCCGAGCGGCGTGAGGACCGGCGTGAGCTCGGTGATCTCGCCGGCCCGGACCTCCACCGTATCCACGTAGAAGTTCCGGAGCGGCGCCGAGATCGCGACGACGTGACGGCCGACGGGAACGCGGGTGACGGCGGAGACGGCGGGCTGCTCGTCCACCATCACCTCGGACCGCGCGGGAATTCCGCTCACCCTGATCCCGCCGCTGTCGGCGGTCGCGGGCGCGGTCGTTCCCGCAGCCGGCGTACTGTCAGCCGGTGCCGGGGGAATCGGAAGTGGCGTGGAGGCAGCGGGCGCGCGGGTCGAGTCGGGCCGTGCAGGGAGACCGGCAGTAAGCGTGTCGCGGCGAGCGGCCGAGTCGGCGGCCGTCGCCTCCGCGGCATTGCCCGACGCGAAGCCCTTCGATCGCAGGTAGTAGACGGCGAATGCCGCGCCGGCGAGGACGGCGAGCAGGATCCAGATCCACGCGCGCGAGGTCCCGTTGCTCCGCATTGCGAGCGAGCGGTCGGCCACGCGCCTCGGCGTGGCTCGGCGGCCGCCGGGCTGCTTCCGCCGGTCCACCGTGGGTGACGAGATCGGTGTGGTCGGCTGGCTGGGAAAGCCCGGGCTCGCGCCGATCGCGACCGGCGCCGCGATGCCGGCCGGCATCCCCGCTGCCGCGCCGGCGGGAACCGGGGAGAGCGGCACACCGATCGAGGACGCGCGCCCCTTGAAGACCCCGACCGGCGCCGTCGCCTGGCCGTGCAGCGCGGCGATCAGCTCCTCGCAGTCCTGGAAGCGGTCGGCGGGGTCCTTCATCAGCATCCGCTTGATCACTTCGTACAGCCGCCGCTCGTCGGCGGTATTGAGCTGCGGCGTCGGCACCGGCTCGGTGATGTGCTTGTAGCCGATCGAGAAACTGTCCTCGCCGTCGTACGGCACCGTCCCCGTGAGGCACTGGTAGGCGACGATGCCGAGACTGTAGATGTCGCTCCGGCCGTCGATCGCCTGGGCGCGCGCCTGTTCGGGGCTCATGTAATGGGGCGTGCCGATCGACATGCCGGTGCCGGTGAGCTTCTGGCCCGATGCCGCCTTGGCGATCCCGAAATCGGTCAGCACGCAGTGCCCGAACTCGTCGAACATGATGTTGTCGGGCTTGATGTCGCGGTGGACGATGCCGCGCTGGGCGGCGTAGCCGAGGGCGCTCCCCGCCTCGAGGAGGAGTCGGCGGATCTCGGGTGGGGTGAGTGCCCGACGGGCGCCGAGGATGTTTGAGAGGGCGCCGCCGCGGAGGTACTTCATGACGAAATAGATGACCCGGCCCGAGCGACCGACCCGGTAGATCGGAATGATGTTCGGGTGCTCGAGCTGGGCCGACGTCCGGGCCTCGCGCTGAAAGCGCTCGACGAACTCCGCGTCGAAGGCGAGGGAGAACGGGAGAACCTTGACCGCCACCTCGCGCTCGAGCTGGCGGTCGCGGGCGCGGTAGACCAGCGCCATGCCGCCCCGCCCGAGCTCCTCGAGGACCTCGTACTCGGAGGCGAGCGCCTCGCGCACCATATCGAAATCGGTGATCTGCCCTGACGCGATCGCCGCGACCGGCGTGGTCGCCAGGAGATCGAGGCCGCAGGATGGACAGAATCGGGATTTGCCGGTGACTTCGCTGCCGCAACGGGAGCAGAACATATGCGACGAACCTATCGGCTTCGCGCGACGCGCGTCAAGCGATTGGCGGCTATCGAATTCCGCGCTACGGGCTGGCAAGCGGCGATACAGCAAGCCGCCGGGCGCCCTGAATCGGCGCCCGGCGGCCGCGGGTAACCTGCTGCGATGTAACGATCTTCCGCC
The DNA here is from genome assembly GCA_050257015.1 of Bacillota bacterium. GTDB lineage: Bacteria > Gemmatimonadota > Gemmatimonadetes > Gemmatimonadales > GWC2-71-9 > JAICUF01. The sequence goes on from JBLMWC010000002.1 coordinate 31,739, forward strand.
GGGGGCCTCGAGGCGTCCGCCCGGCGGTGCGACTGGCACACACTATGCAAAGGCCTGCACCGTCCCCCCACATCTGGAGTACCCGTGGTACCGTATCATACGATCGCGTTCAGCCAGCAGAAGCTGCGCGCCGCGCTCCGTCGGAGCACGGATCAGGAGATGGCGTTCGGCTACGGGTTCGTCCTGCACTCGCGTCGTCACAACGACCGCTCGACCCTGGGCCTCATCACGCTGAACGGCGAGAGCATGGCGCTGACGCCCCGCCTCCTGGCGGCGCTCGAGCGGCAGCAGCTCTGGCTCTTCGGGCACGCCCGGATCACCCTCGAGGCCGGCTCGCTGGCCCCGAACGTCGATCCCGAGCGGCTCGACGCCGCCGAGTGCCCGCTGTCCTCGCTGCTGATGCACATCGCCACCTTCGACGCGAGCACGGGGGTGACCCAGCACCTGGTGCAGGTCGAGGCGACGGTGAAGGCCGAGGCGCTGGTGCAGCCGATGCTGATCCTGACGCAGCAGCGGCCGCCGACCTGGCCGATGTAGCTGGAAGGTCATTGCGAGGAGCGAAGCGACGAAGCAGTTCGGTGGCGTAAGCGACCGGATTGCCGCGGGCCTTCGGCCCTCGCAATGACGCGTAGGGCCCGCCCGCTTGCTCCGCTGCCCGTCTCCCCCTACGGCACCACCTGGAACCGCTCCACCCGCTTGTCGCTCCGCCCCTGGGGATCGGTGACCGTCACCTCGAGGGTGTAGTCTCCCGGCTGAAGCTTCTGCAGTGAGAGGGTGCGCCGCACTGCGGTGGTCGGTGCACCGGCGTGCTCCTGGAACTTCACGCTGATCGCCGAGCCGCCGCCGCCGAAGATCTTCTTGAGGAGTCCTCCCCCGCCCTTGCCCTTCTTCACCGCCACCTGCGTCGAGTAGTCGCCGCCGGTCGGCAGTCCCGCCACCTCGTAGTAGAGCTGCATCTCCTCACCGACCCGGAACGCCCGGAGCGGATTGAAGAAGACGGTGTCGCCCGGCGCGGGCTGCCAGGTGGCGGGCACCCGGCGGGAGCCGAGCACCAGGTCGCTCAGCCGCGGCGCTGATGCGGTGGCCGGGACGACGCGCGCGCTGTCCCGGGGGAAGACGGTGCCGACGTCGGTCCCCGCCTGGATGGCGAGCCGGTAGCGGAGATCGCCGGCCGGCACCTTCACCGCCACCCGGCCAACGAGATTTTCGTTCGGCGGCACCGGTCGCGCGGAGACGACGCGCCGCGTGGTGTCGAGCGTCGTCACCACGTGCCCGGTGGAATCGAAGACGGCGAGGCGCAGCCGGATGACGTAGAGACTGCCGCGGTCGATGAGGACGGGATCCAGCGACGTCCCCGGAATCGCGTACGTCACCTGCAGGAGACTCGACCCCGAGTCATGTCCCACCGCGAGAACCTCGGCCCGCACCAGGAGCTGCTTGGCGAACTCGAGCTCGTACGAGTCGGTCGTCGTCCCCCGCTGGATGCTCTCGCGCCCCAGCCGCCGCTCGTCGTTCTGGAAGCGCACCTCGCTCGCGCGGCCCACCCGCTGGAGCCGCCCGTACATCGGCGACAGCGCCTCGCGCGACGTGAGCAGGTCCTGCACCCGCGCGTCGAGGGCCACCGAGTCGGCGTTCTGCGCGTTCACCGCGGTGCTGAAGCCCAAGACGTCGTAGAGGCTCTCGACCAGCTTGTAGTCCTGCACATCCTCGCGGGCGATGAAGTGGAAGATCAGGTCGCCGTCGGCGCGGGCGTAGCGCCACGACTCGTTGGCCTCGACGCTGGGCGAGTGGTACGACGCGCGCGCGGTCGGCTTCCCGTGGCGGATGTAGATGATCCCGCGGTCGTCGTAGTCGCGGCTGCCGGAGCGATAGCGCTCCACGATGTCGTAATGACGACTCAGGCTCGTGAGGAAGAAGTTCCGCCGCGCATAGGCGATGCGCCGGTAGTGCTCGGCCAGCCGGGCGCCGCGCGGCTGCAGGTCGGAATCGTCGCGCAGATCCCAGAACTCGCGCAGCATCGCCGCGCGCTCCGGCCCGCGCGCCGCATCGAACGCCTTGAGCGAGCTGTCGGGGGCGATGACCGCGAGATCGGCGCGGTACTGGGCCGTCGCGATCGAGTCATCGATCGCGGCGCCCTCGTAGTAGTGCTCCTGGCCTGCCGGCTGTCCCGCCAGCATCTCGGTGTGCGCCAGCTCCAGCAGACCGAGGGCGCGATCGCCGTGGCGATCGAGGTAGTGGCGGAAGGCGGCGAGGGCGGAGTCGGCGTCGCCCACCTCGCGCTCGATCCGCCCGCGGGCGAGGAGCACGTCGGGATTGTCGGATGCCGCCGTGGAAGCCGAGCGGCGGAGCGCGTCGAGCGCCACGCCGAGCTTGATGTTCACGCGCTGGCGGAGCGCGGTATTGGCGAGCTCGACCAGGCCGCGGCCGAACGACGGATCGACCTCCGCCGAGCGCGCGAACGCCATGGCGGAGCGCGAGAGGGCGTCCTTCCCCAGCATCGTGGCGAGCCCGGCGACGATCGAGACCTGCGAGTCGCCCACTCCGTATTCGGCGAGCCCCATGCCGTACCAGGCGTAGGGCCAGGTCGGCTGCAGGTCGATCGCCCACTGGAACTCGGATGCGGCGTCGTCATAGTGACCCTGGCTCGCGATCTCGCCGAGCCGGAGCGAGACGAATCCGAGCCTGAGGTGGAGGACGGCATCGTCCCGGTGGGACCGGGTATAGGCGATCATCCGCTTCTCGAGACCGAGGAGCGAGACCGAGTCTCTCACCCCGGCCAGCGAGTCACGCAACGTTTCGAGCGCTGCACGATCGGCCGGGGCCTGGGCCCGTGCCGCCCCGGGGAGGGCGGCGACGGCGACGAGGAGCACGAATGTGGTGGAGAGGGTCCTGCGCATGGCAAAATCCTTCGAGAGCCGATTCTGGAGACGCCCGCCGTCTCCGTGCCGCCACATCAGGGTGAGGTTGCCCGATCGTGCAGGAACTGCCGGATGCCGTCGAACACACCCTGGGCGTAGAGCCGCTGCCCTGCGGGCGACCGGAGGGCGGCCTCCTGGTCGGGAAGCATCATGAAGAGCCCTTCGGTCAGGATCGCCGGCATCCAGGTCGGCCGCACCAGCGCCAGGTCGCCCCGGCCGACGCCGAGGTCGTGGATGCCGAGCCGGGCGACGAGGGCCCGATCCACTGCCATCGCGAGCGGAATGCTCTGCGGGTGATTGTAGAACACGCTGGTGCCGTTGTTCGTGAACGGGTTCACCCCGTCGGGCAGCGCGTTGTTGTGGATCGAGATCAGCAGCTCGGCATTGACCGTGTCGGCCAGCTTCGTCCGCGGATAGAGATCGACCGCGCTGTCGGAGACGCGCGTCATGACGACCCGTGCACCGGCTGCCTCGAGCAGGTCCCGGAGTGCAAGCCCGATCCCGAGGTTGGCCTCCGCCTCGCGAAGCCCGGTGGGTCCGGTGGCGCCGGCCGGCGGATGGCCGGGATCGACCACGATCAGCCGGCCGCGGAACGGATCACCGGCATCGATCGGGGGCGGCCGACGGATCTCGAGGAGCAGGTCACCGCGATCCCAGCGGGTCCGATACCCCCAGGCGGGCCGGCCGAGCTGCACGGTGAGGGTCACGTCCCGCCCGGTCCCCTGCGCCCAGGCGACGGCCTGCACCAGCGGATCGGGGCTGCCGTAGCGGATCCAGTTGACGTCGCCCACGGTGCCGTAGAGCGTGACGGCGAGGGAGCGCTCGGTCTCGGTCACCTGGAAGGGGACGCGATCGCTCACCGGGATCCGGACGACGACACGGTCGCTTCGCGGCGTGAGCGTCACCGAGCCGACCACCGCGCGCGGCGGCACCGCGGCGAGCGGGTGCGCGTCGGCGGCGGGCACCCAGACATCGAGGCCGGGTGCCAGGCGGAGACGGAGATCGTTGTTGATCCGCCCGCTCACGAGCGCGCGCGTGCCGGTCGGGAAGAACCAGTTGTAGGTCCCGCCCTGGACGGCGCGGCCGATGGTGACGCTGTCGGTGTTGCCGCGCCCGGCGGAGTCGTCGTCGAGCACCACGGTGAGCGGGAGCGAGTCGAGGAGCGCGAGCCGCACCGGCCACCGGGTCCGCACCGTGTCGGCGCCGCGCACCGCCTCGATGAGGGCCGACGAGGTGTCCACCGGCATCGCGGTGCCGCCACCAGCCACGGGGCCTGGGTCGGCGCCGATGCGGAGTCCGCGGAAGACCGCGACGTAGCGGTCGGCCCGCGCCGCGCGCTGCAGGTTGGCGGTGTCCCGGTCGAACGCGCGGATCGCTTCGGGAACATCCTCGAGCGCGGGGACGGCGCGGAACGGGACCGTCTCCCCGTTCGGCAGGATGAGGCGGAGCGACGACCCCTCGGCGGCCCGCACCGCGACGGTGGCGTACTCGTCGCGCGGGAGCCAGACGTCACCTCTCGGTGAGATGGAGGTCGAGTCGATCCAGACCGGAGCGGTGGGTGGCTGGGTCCGGATGGTGCGCCGTGCGGTGTACTCCAGGTGCGCGCTGTCGGCCGGCGTGCGCGCGACGACGTCGAAGCGCATCACGCTGTCGCGCGGGAAGGCGATCCAGCCGATCCATGCGCCGTTGGGCCATACGCGGACCGGCGCGCCGTTCACGGTGACGACGGCGTCGCCACTCCCCGCGCTCCCGAAGATGAAGCTCGAGTCGCGCGCGTCCACCACGTCGCCGGGCGACGGGTACACCACCTTGAGGGCGAGCGGGCCGCGCACCTCCGGCACCGGTGGAAGATGCGATGCGGAGGCGCGTGCTTCGGCCCCGCCGGCAGCGGGCGAAACGGGCGGCGGCGGCGATGGGGAGCATGCAGGCGCGAGGGCGAGCGGCCCCAGAAGAGCGAGTCGGCCGAGTCTCATTCGTGCAAGGTACACGCTGATCAGAACTTACGCCAAGCGACGCGGATTGACGGCCCTCCGCCGCAACCCTAGATTCTCCGCGCACACCTGCCAGCGTTCTCCGGTGGAAACTCGCAACGTGCGGATGGCTCGATGAGGCCAGCGTGACGAAGGGGCCGGTACACGTGTCGGTCTTCGGCAAGACCGATCTGGGCCGTTCCCGGGACCATAACGAGGACACGTTCCTCGTGGCCGACCTCTCCACCGGAAAGGCGAGCCTCCAGCCCGACGTGCGCGAGCACGTCCTCGGGCCGCGCGGCTCGCTGTTCATGGTGGCCGACGGGATGGGCGGCGCCGCCGCCGGTGAGCTCGCGAGCGCGATGGCGGCCGAGGTGATCTGCCGCCATCTCGTCAGCACCTGGCGGAACGATCCCGACGGCTCGGCCGAGCGGTTCGCGTTCCGGATGAAGGAGGCGGTCGAGCTGGCCAACGCCGAGCTCTACAGCTACGCGCGCGAGCATCCGGAGGTCCGCGGGATGGGGACAACGGTGACGGCGGCGGGCGTGTACGGCACCGACCTCTACCTCACGCAGATCGGCGACAGCCGCGGCTACCTCGTCCGGAACGGCCAGGCGAGCCAGCTCACGCGGGACCAGTCGCTGACGCAGCGGCTGGTGGACGCCGGCGAGCTGACCGAGGAGGAAGCCGAGCACAGCGAGCGGCGCAACATCATCCTCCAGGCGCTCGGGCCCGACGCGAACGTGAAGGTGGACCTGAGCCACCAGCCGCTCCGCAAGGGCGACGTGCTGGTGATCTGCTCCGACGGCCTGTCGGGTCTCGTGCGGCGGGAGGAGATCGGGGAGATGGTCGCGCGGCATCACGACCTGCCCGAGCTCTGCGGCCGGCTGATCGATCTCGCCAACGAGCGCGGCGGCCCCGACAACATCACCGTCATCGCGGCGCGGTTCGACGGCGAGGGGCTTGCCGAACCGACCGCGGACGCGGACGTTGGATATCACACCTACCCGCTGGACGACCCCGATCCCGAGGTCGCGCCGGCGGCGGCGATGCCGGAGCCGATCATGCCGGGTGTCGTCACCGCGACAGGTCCCGGACTCCGGCCGGCCACGATCGCGCTGGTCGCCGTGGGGCTCGTCGTCGTCGCCCTGCTGCTTGCCCTCGTCCTGTGAGCGCCATGTGAGCATCCGCTTCGAAATCCGCGCCGGCGAGCGCGTCGGCCAGGCGCTGAGCCTCGAGAAGACCTACCTCACGATCGGCCGCCATCCGGCGGCGGATGTCCGCTTCGATGCCTACTACGAGGAACCGATCTCAGCCCGCCATGCCGCAGTGGTGCGGCGCGACGCCGGCTACGTCGTCCGCGACCTCGGCAGCGCCGCCGGCACCTTCCTCAACGGCCAGCGCGTCATCGGCGACATCCCGCTCGAGAGCGGCGACCTGATCGAGCTCGGCCGCGGCGGACCCGCGGTGCAGGTGACTTTCCTGCCGGATCCCGTCGCCCGCGTCGAGCCGGTGGCCGCCGGCCGCGCGGCGCCGACGGCGGCGGAGCTCCGGATGCGGCCGGCCCCGTCGGGCGGAATCACCATCGCGGCGATCGAGCGGACGTCGGCGCTCCGGCAGGCGGCGGTCCGGAAGCGCGTCGTCGCCACCGCGCTCACGATCCTGGCGCTCCTCGGCGCCTGGGCATGGCAGGCTACGCGCAGCAACTCGCAGGAGGAGCTGCTGCGCCGGCAGATGCGGGACACCGCACAGCGCCAGCGCGAGATCATCTCCACCGCGATGCTCGACCTCGCGCGGATCGCGCGGGAGAACCGCGCCGCCGTCGCGCTCGTGGTCGCCCAGTTCGACGACGGGAGCTCGTTCAGCGGCACCGGCTTCGTGGTGCGCTCGAGCTCGGGCGAATCGTTCATCGTCACCAACCGCCACCTCGTGACGACCGGCGGCACCCGCTCGAAGCACCTGAGCGTCGTGCTCGACGGATCCGCCCAGAACTACCGCGCGGAGATCGTGAGCGTGCACGGCTCCGCCGACCTGGCGCTCCTCCGCGTGCGCTCGGCGCGGAAGCTCCCGACGGTGCGCGGGCTCGCCGCCGCCGATGTCCTCCTCTCCGAGGGCGCGCCGGTCGCGATGCTCGGCTATCCCCTCGGCCTCGATCTCCAGATGGGCGGCGACTGGCACGAGGTCGGCGTCTCGGCCACCAGCATGCAGGGCACCATCTCCCGCGTCCTTCCGACGCTGGTGCAGGTCGACGGCTACGGCGCACAGGGCTCGAGCGGAAGCCCGATCTTCGATGCCCGGGGCAACGTGGTGGCGGTGCTCTACGGCAGTGAGCGCGACAGCGCCGGCCGCATCATCTACGGCGTGCCGGTGCGCTTCGTCCACGAGCTCCTCAGGGACGCTCCCCGCACGCGGTGACGCGCGCCCCTTCCGAGGGGCCGCTCCGCACGCGGCTCGGCTGGATCGCGCTGGTCGCGTTCGCGTCCGGCTTCCCGTACGGCTTCATCAACGACGCCCTCCCGATCTACCTCCGCTCCGAGGGCGCCGGCCTCGTCAAGGTCGGCCTCGTCGCCGCGGTCAGCTTCCCCTGGACGTTCAAGTTCATCTGGTCGCCGCTGGTGGATCGCATCGGCACGCGGCGCCAGTGGATCGTCGGCTGCCTGATCGCGCTGGCGGCGCTCACGCTGCTGGTGGCGGCGGCCGACGTGCACGCCCTGGCGCCCGGATTCTGGTTCCTGCTGGTGGCGATGACGACGCTGTCGGCGACGCAGGACGTCGCCATCGACGCGTTCACCATCGAGTCCACCACCGAGGCGGAGCTGGGCGCCGCCAACTCGGTGCGCATCGCCCTCTACCGCGGGGCGATGTTCGTGGCCGGCGGCGCCGTCGTCTGGCTCGCGGGGCGCGCCGGCTGGAGAATCGCGTTCATCGCGGCCGCGGGAATGGTGGCGGCGCTCGCCGTGGCCGCGCTCTTCATGCCGTCGGTGCGCCGAGCCCGCACGGTGGTGCGGCAGCCGATCTGGGAGCCGGTGCGCGCCCTCCTCTCGCGCCGCGGCATCTGGCTGGTCATCGCCTTCGCGCTGATCTTCAAGCTCGACGTCGCCGCACTCGAGCCGATGATGCGGCCGTTCTGGGTGGACCGCGGGCTGAGTCTGGAGGAGATCGGCGGCGCGCTCACGCTGACGCGCACCATCGCGACGGTGAGCGGCGCCGTGGTCGGCGGGATCCTCACGACCCGATGGGGAATCCGCCGCGCGCTCTGGACCCTCGGTGCGGTGCAGGCGCTCTCGAGTCTCGGCTACTGGGCGGCGGCGACGTTCTGGACGGGACAGCCCGCGGTGTTCGGAGCGGCGATCTTCGAGAACTTCGCGGCGGGACTCGCGACGGCGGCGTACCTGGCGTACCTCATGTCGCTCTGCGAGCGGCGCTTCGCCGCGACGCAGTTCGCGCTCCTCTCGGCGCTCCTCGCCGTCACGCGGACGCTCGCGGGCGGCGCGTCGGGCACGCTGGCCGAGCGCCTCGGGTACTCGCACTACTTCCTGCTGACCTTCCTCGCGGGTCTCCCCGCCTTCGCGCTGATCCCGCTTCTCAGCCGCGTCGAGCGGCCGCCCGAGGCGACTGCCGGCTGATCCACCGCGCCACCGCATCCTGCATCAGTCGCTGGCGGTGCCAGGCGATCAGGACGGGCACACCGGCAGGAAGCTCCGCCGCGAGCCGCGGATGCCCGAAGAGCACGATCAGGTCGGCGCCACCGAGCTCCTGAAGTTGCGCGCGAGATGCCGCGCCAAGCCCCGCCCTTCCCTTCCACGCGCGCGGCTCCGCGAAGACCAGCGCAATGCGAGAGCCGCCGGCGCCCGTCAATCCCTCAGCTTCGAGCGCGCGGTCGACGAGATCGCTCGGGCCCGGCGGATAGGGACCGCCAAGATCGTCATCCACCACCACGAGCTCGATCGGTGCCCGGAGCGGCGGGAGCACACCGCCGATGACGCCGTGCATGAGCAGCCGGTCGGCCATCGAGCGCGCCGCCTCGGTCGCCGGCACCGCGGGCTCCGTCGGGCGCGCGACCCGGGCCAGCGCCTGGCCGTAGCGTGCGAGCGCGCCGGCCACGCGGGCCGCGGGAAGGCGGCCGGTGCTCGACGCGGCGTCGAGTGCCGCGACGACCGCCACCACGTCGTGCGGATAGAGCAGGATGTCCACGCCGGCTGCGATCGCCTCCACCACACCCTCCGCCTCGCTCACGCCCGCCGTCGCCCCCTCCATGATGAGCGCGTCGGTCACGATCAGCCCGTCGAATCGCTTCCCTTCACGGAGCGCGCCAAGGATCGAGCGCGAGCGCGTGGCCGGCGCGCCGGTCGGATCGAGGGCCGGATAGGCGACGTGCGCCGTCATGATGGAGGCGACCCGCGCACCGATCGCCGCATCGAAGGGCATGCCGTCCGACCCGGCGAGCGTCGCGGCCGAGGCGCGCACCACGGGCAGGCCAGCATGTGAATCGGTGGCGGTGCGCCCGTGTCCCGGGTAGTGCTTGGCGCAGGCGAGCGCACCTGCCGACTGGCAGGCCTCGACCCAGACCCGCACGCAGTCGGCCACGCGTGCGGGATCGTCCCCGAATGAGCGGGTCTGGACGATCGGATTCTCGGGCAGAATGTCGAGATCGGCGTCCGGCGCGAAGACCCAGTTGATGCCGAGACTCCGCGCCTCGCGGGCGGTAACCGACGCGGCGGTCGCGATGTCGTCCAGATCGTCCAGGGCGGCGAGAGCGCGCGGCGGAGGAAATTCGGTGAGGCCGGCGAACTGCTGGCCCGCGCCGCGCTCGAGATCGCTCCCGATGAGGAGGGGCCGGCCGGCGCGCTCCACCAGATCGCGCGTGAGCCGCCGGACGGCCTCCGGCGTTCCGCCGAAGATGATGAACCCGCCGACGCCGAGCTCGATCGCCTGCGTGATGCGCTCGCCTTCGTGTACGAACGCGCCGTCGGCCGACGCGCGGAGCGCCGGCATGACGAGCCGCGCGAGCGTCACGCCGGCGTCACGGCGCCGAGCACCCGGGCGCCGATGGCGCCGGTCGCGGCGGGCAGGTTGGCCGGCTGGCCGTGGATGGTGAGATAGCCGAGGAGGGCGAAGGCGACGGCTTCCTTCGCGTCGCCGTCGAAGAAGAGGTCGCTGAATGGCCGCAGCGTGCGGTCGGGGCCGAGCTCGCGCGCGAGTGCCGCCATCAGTCCCGGGTGGTGCGCGCCGCCGCCCGACACGACGACTTCCCGCGCGCCGGGAGCCCAGCGCCGGGCGGCGGCCCCGATCGAGCGGGCGGTGAGCTCGACGGCGGTCGCGACGCCGTCAGGGCCGGGGACGCGGGCATGCAGCCGCTGCGCGTACGCGTCGCCGAAGCGCTCGCGGCCGGTGCTCTTCGGCGGCTCCGCGGCGAAGAACGGGTCGGCCAGCAACTCGGCAAGCGCCCGCTCATCGGCCTTCCCGCGGCGCGACAGGGTGGCGTCCCGGTCGCAGGTAAGCGACGGGTCCACCATTCGCGCGACGGCGTCGATGATCGCCATCCCTGGCCCGGTGTCGAACGCGAAGGCGCCCTGCTCCTGCTCCCGGTGCGCGACGCAGGTGAGGTTCGCCATCCCGCCGATGTTGAGGAGGATCCGGGGCGACTCGCCGCCGAAGAGGAGCACGTCGGCCATCGGCACGAGCGGCGCCCCCTGCCCGCCCGCCGCCACGTCGCGCGCGCGGAAGTTGTTGACCACGGGGACGCCGAACTGCTCGACCAGGATCGCCGGCTCACCCAGCTGCCAGCTCACGTCGGGCGGCTCGTGCCAGATCGTCTGCCCGGAGAAGCTGATGAAGCCGAGGTCGGATGCGAG
>JBLMWC010000003.1:0-5471 GCA_050257015.1 Bacillota bacterium
CCACCGCAGCCGGCAGGAAGTCGAAGGGATTCACCGACGAAGAACGGGACGCGATGAAGGAACGCGTCCGCGAGCTCAAGTCCGAAGCGGGGGAAAGCGATCTGCTCGCGAAGATCGCCGCGATGCCGGAACCGGACCGCGCCATGGCCACTCGAATCCACGCGATCGTCACGGCGAGCGCGCCGGCGCTCACGCCGAAGACCTGGTACGGCATGCCCGCCTATGCCAGGGATGGTAACGTGGTGTGCTTCTTCCAGGCGGCGGCGAAGTTCAAGGCGCGGTACGCGACGTTCGGCTTCAACGACAGGGCGAACCTCGACGACGGCGCCATGTGGCCGGTCGCCTTCGCCCTGAAGGAGCTCAGCCCGGTGGAAGAGGCACGGATCGCGGCCCTCGTGAAGCGGGCGGCGCTTGCGCCGGGCTCGTCGCCGAAGTAACTTTGTAATACAAAGTACTTCGCCACGGCACTGACAAGGGCGCCTGGGAGGGTGCGATGAGTGACGACAGAAGCCGAACGCTGCGGGCCGTCCTCCGGACCGCGATGCTCTGGAGCGCGGCCTGGGCTCTCGCGGGCGGAGCGATCATGGCCACCCTCGCCCTGTTCGATCCCGACCCCGGAATCGAATCGCTGCCCGAGCGCCTGGGCATGACCGTCTTCGCCGGCGTCGCCTGGGGTGTCCGGTTCGGCCTCGCCGGCGCCGTGATCGGAGCCGTCTTCTCCAGCGTCATCCGGCTCGGCTACCGGGGCCGACGGCTGGCCGACATCAACCCCGTGCGCTTCGCGCTGCTGGGCGCAGTCGTCGGCGGCGTAGGCGTCCCCCTCTATCTGCAGACGATGAACGTGCTGTCTGGCGGCGGCCCCATCGCGTGGAGCCTCGTCACCGACGACGCCGTGTGGGCGACGGTGTTTGGCGCCACCGTTGCCGCCGGATCGATCATGCTGGCGCGTCGGGCCGACCGGCTGCCGCACGGAGCTCATCGAGAGCAGCTCGAGCATGGCGACGGCCTGAGCGCCGCGCCGCCGCCGGCCCGGCCGGAGGCCACGATCCCGCGTCGCTCAGACTCGGTGCGCTAGTTCACTCGCGCGCAGCATGAGCGCATCGGCCATCCGCTCCGCGGCGGCGGGCGCTTCGGTGAAGAAGAGCTCGGGCTCGAGCATCTCGAGCTCCATCAGCACCGGGCCGTGTGCGGTGCGGACGGTGTCCACCCGGGCGTAGATCCATGGGTGCGACACCGCCGCGAGCACACGGTCGGCGAAGGCGCGGAGCCGGGAATCGGTGGTAAAGCGCTCGACCCGTCCGCCATGCTCCACGTGCACGCGGAACTCGCCCGCGGCCGGCAGCTTGTGGACGGCGTGGCTGAACTCGCCGTCGACGAAGATCAGCGACACCTCGCCATCCGCGATCTCCGGCACGAAGGCCTGCAGCAGCGACCCCACCTCCTCGAGCGGGCGCCACTCCTCATCGCTCAGCCGGGTGCCGGCCTCCATGACATGTGTCGAGTAACCGGTCCCGGAGATTCTCGGCTTGAGGACCACACGCGGCACCCCGCCCCACCGGAGAAAGGCGCCGGCATCGGGCCGCTCGCCCGGCTCGAACCAGCTCGTGAGCGGGAGGGCGATCCCGGCGCTCTCGAGCTCGCGAAGGTAGTGCTTGTCGGCGTTCCAGCGCAGCGTTTCCAGCGGATTCCAGAGCGCGCCCGGGCGATCCGAAAAGCTCTCCAGCCAGCGGCGGAACTCCGGCCAGTGCCGGTGGTAGTTCCAGGTCGAGCGCGGGCACACCAGCCCGGCGGTACCGGCCGAGTCGATCTCTTCCCACGGCGCGACCGTGACGTCGGCGCCGCGCGCTGCGAGCGCGCTCCGAAGCACGGCATCGCTTGCCGTGAGCGACGGGAGTGGGCGACAGGTCGCGAGCGTGATCGAAGGGGTCATAAGGGGCAGGAAGATGAGGGAGCCCGCACCCCTGCGCCAGAGATGAAATACGCACGGCGGCCGGTCGGCCGCCGTGCGTATTCTGCCGCCTGCTGCCGAGGCGCAGGCCTAGTGGCCGATGCCGAGCCCGCCGACCGCGTTGCCCGTAGCCGACCCACCGATGCCGACCGCTCCGCCGCCGGTCGAGAGCGACCCGTTGGCCGCAGCCGCAGCGTTCACGCTGCCGGCGGCGCTCATCGCACTGCTCGCGGCCGACTCGGTCGTGGAGCGCGCGTCGGCGGCAACCGACGCACCGAACTGCGACGCCGTCGTGCGGGCTTCCTGCGCGGTGGCCTGGCCCTGCTCCTTCGCCGCCTGCGCGTGGGCCCGCGCCTCGGCGCTCGTCTCGCTCGCCGCGGTGGCGCTGGTGGACGAAGTCGGGCGCGTATCGGCCTGCGCGGTGTGGCTCGCGGTGACGGAGACGCCGGCGTTCACCGAGGTCTGACTCGACGCCTGCGCGAGCAGCACGGAGGGGACGAGAGTGAGCGCGAGAGTGAAGGCGATGCGACGCATACAGGCTCCTTGATCGGGTTTCGGATTGATGGGAGTGAAAGACCGCGTCAGCGCGCGGGTGGTGGTGACTGCGGAATCGGCGCGGTGCGGAGGACGAAGCCCGCACTCATCGCCCGGCCGCCCGCGATGCCGAGCACGCGGTTGGACGGGTACCGTTCGGCGGCGACCGTCACGGCCAGCGTCGGAGCGAGTGCCAGCTCGAGCCGGCCGCCCGCGAAGATCGATCGCTCGTCCGTCGCGCGGCGCGCGCCGAGCCAGGCAGAGAGCGCCAGAGGACCGGCGGCAATCGTCGCATTGGCGCTTCGATCGATCACCGTCACCGTGCCGATCCGGTCGTGCTGCTCCCGGCCGCCCAGCGTGAGCGCGCCGCTTCCCGCGACCGGCAGGGTGAGCCGCGCGGCGACGACGGGACCGAGCGCGGTGCGCGACGCGGTCGCGGTTACGGGGCCCGATCCGAGCGGCGACGGGGCGGCCCCATACTCCGAGACGCTTCCCCACGCGGCGTGCACGCCACCGCTCACGGTGAGTGGGCCGGTGCGGAGCTCGAGCGCCGGCACCGACTGCGCGCCGAGATAGCGGGCGTGCCAGGAGGTGACGGTTCCGCCGGCGCCGGCGTCGATCGCGAGCGTCGCATTCGCGGTAATCGGCGCGCGGACGACGAGGCCCCCTGTTCCGCCTGCGCTCCAGGTGCCGGTCGTGAACCGCGTGCCGTTCGCGCTCAGCACAATGGCGAGCTCGCGTGCCGGGCTCAGAATGGCGAGCGGCGAGGCGGTGACCGCGCCGGCCCGGACGCCGCGAGTGTCGGTGAACGCACCGCCGCTCACGGTGACGCGGGCAATCGGCGCCTGCCCGCGGAGGAGGCCGGGCACGGCGATGTTGAGCGCGGCGATCAGGACGGTGCGTCGCATCGGTGCTCCCGTGGCTCAGGTGGCGTCGCACACCCCAAGGGCAAACGCGGGGCCGCCCGGCCCCGGGCGGTCCCGCGTGTTGTCAGCCAACGAGTTGGGTCACCACGACGCGATCGCGGGCGGCCGCGGCCCGGAGCCGTATCGTGCCGGCCGGAACACATCGTTACGGTCTCGATTATTCTACAGGCGTCATCTCTCCGTCACTCCATCCGTCTGCCAGGTGTGCCCATGAGTCTCCGCATGTTCCGCCTCTCGGCAATGGTCCTGTTCGGCTTCGGCGCCGCGCTGCACGCACAGGCCGTCCCCGCCGCCGCCGGCGACAGTCTCACCGTCGCCCGCATCTTCTCGAACGAGTTTTCGGCGCGCGGCGTCGGACAGCTCAGGTGGATCGAAGGCGGCACCGCCTTCATTACCGTCGATCGCGCCGCCACCGGACGCGGGCGGGAGATCGTCCGCCACGAGACGGCCACCGATGCGAAGCGGGTGCTCGTGACCGCGGCCCAGCTCACGCCGGCCGGCGACAGCATGCCGCTCGCCTTCCAGAGCTTCCAGTGGTCGGACGACAACTCGAAGCTGCTCCTCTTCACCAACACGCGGCGTGTCTGGCGGCAGAATACCCGCGGCGACTACTGGGTGCTGGACCTCCCCTCCGGCAAGCTCACCAAGCTGGGCGGCGACGCGAAGCCGTCGACGCTGATGTTTGCCACCTTCTCGCCTGACGGGAAGCAGGTGGCCTACGTCCGCGAGAACGACATGTACGTCGAGAACCTGGCGGACAACCGCATCACCCGGCTCACGAGCGACGGCTCGCGCACCAGCATCAACGGCACCTCCGACTGGGTGTACGAGGAGGAGCTCGACGTCCGGAAGGCGTTCGACTGGAGCCCCGACAGCCGGCACATCGCCTTCTGGCACTTCGACGCCTCGCCGGTTCGCGACTACCTCCTCATCAACGACACCGATTCGCTCTACCCGTTCATCACCCGCATTCCGTATCCGAAGGCAGGCACCACCAACTCGCGGGTGACGATCGGCGTCGTGGCCCCGACCGGCGGCGCGGTAACCTGGCTCGACGTGGTGGGTGATACGGCGAAGAGTTACATCGCCCGGATGGACTGGCTCGACCCGTCCTCCATCATGGTGCAGCACCTCAACCGCCGGCAGAATGAGAACGAGTTCTGGGTGGGGGACGCCGCCAGCGGCAAGGGCAAGCCGATTTTCACCGAGCGCGACAGCGCCTGGGTGGACGTGCAGGACCTGCGCTGGATCAACGGCGGGAAGACGGCGCTGTTCCAAAGCGAGCGCGACGGCTGGAACCACATCTACCGCATCAATCGCGACGGCACCGGCCTCCGGAAGATCACGACCGATCCGTTCGACGTGATCGCGTTCCTCGGCCTCGACGAGAAGGCCGGCATCGTGTATTTCCTCGCATCACCGGCCGACGCGACCCAGCGCTACCTCTACCGTGCGCCGCTCAAGGGGGGGAAGGCGACCCGGGTGACGCCCGCCGACCAGCCCGGGCGCCACGGCTACGACATTTCGCCCGATGGGCACTGGGCGGTGCACTCCGTGTCGCGGTTCGACGTGCCGCCCCGCGCCGAGCTGATCCGGCTGCCCTCGCACGCGGTCGTCCGCGTGCTCGAGAACAACGACTCGCTTCGGACCCGGTATGCGGCGCTCAAGGCCCCGCCGACTGAGTTCTTCCACGTGAAGACTTCCGATGGCGTGCCGCTCGACGGCTGGCTCATGCGCCCCGCCGGCTTCGATTCGACCAAGGTCTATCCGGTGCTCGTGGAGGTGTACGGCGAGCCCGCCGCGCAGACGGTGAACGACGCCTGGGCCGGCAACGGCATGCTGTTCCACCGCATGATCGCGAACGAGGGCTATCTCGTCGTCAGCATCGACAACCGCGGGACCCCGGCTCCCAAGGGCCGCGAGTGGCGGAAGAGCATCTACGGATCGGTCGGTGTGCTCGCCGCGGCGGATCAGGCGGCGGGCCTCAGGGCGCTCGCCGCGCTGCATCACTTCGTGGATACCACCCGCGTGGCGATCTGGGGCTGGAGCGGCGGCGGGACCAA
>JBLMWC010000004.1:0-17887 GCA_050257015.1 Bacillota bacterium
CGAGCGGCAGGGTGCGCTGCGGGTTCTTCACCTCGCCGCCCATGAACGCGAGGTCGGCCCACCCGTCGTAGGTCCACATGATCGGGATCAGCGCCGTGGCGAGGAGCGAAAAGTTGACGCCAGTGCTCCAGGCCGGAGTGAAGTGGCTCGCGCTCCCGTCCCCCGCCACGAAGGCCAGGAGGCCGAGTGCCGCGAGAGCGCCGAACTTCCCGATCGTCGTCAGGTTCATGACGATCGACGCGAGGCTGACGCCGACGTAGTTGAACACGCCGACCAGCGCGACCGCCCCCGCGGCCACCCACCGCACTTCCCCCGGCGAGAGCTTGATGAAGTAGCCGAGATACTCCGCGAAGATCGTCGCAATGGCGCCCAGGGCCGAGGCACGGATCACCGTGAGCTCGGACCAGCCGAAGAGGAACGCGGGGAGCGGCCCGAAGGCCTCGAGGATGAAGGCGAAGACGCCGCCGGAGCGCGGCATCGCCGCGGCGAGCTCGGCATAGGTCAGCGCGCCGAAGAGCGCGATGGCGCCGCCCGCAACCCAGGCGAGAAGCACCGGGCCTGGCTGGCCCAGCGTAGCCGCCACGCCGGCCGGCACGCGGAAGATCCCGCTCCCGATCGTAGAGCCGACCAGGACCGCGACCGCGCTCCAGAGGCCGAGGTGTCGGGGCAGACGTTCGCCCCAGGCATCACGCTGTTCCATGCTGGCCTATTTCAGGAAGGGATGCTGTAACGTCGCGCCGGGCTTTTGGCTTGACAAGGGGGCGACGGCGGCCGTTCTTTCGCGCGACGCCAACCAGCAAGGGCTGCATATATATGGAAAAGGACGAGCGCGACCGGACCACCCTGCTCCGGTGGCTGGCGTGGGCCGCGGCGGGGCTCGCGTTCGGTCTCATCGTCCTCGGTGGCTGGGTCCGCATCTCCGGCTCCGGCCTCGGCTGCGGCGACCACTGGCCCCGGTGCAACGGGCACTGGCTCCCTCCCCTGTCGGACATCCGCACCGTCATCGAATTCGGGCATCGCTGGGTCGCGGCGCTGGTCAGCACACTGGTGCTGGCGGTCACCGCCGTCGCCTGGCTCCGCCACCGGCGCGAGCGCCCGCTCGTCTGGCTCGCGACGGCGGCGCTCACGCTCCTCGTGATCCAGGTT
This sequence comes from Bacillota bacterium, assembly GCA_050257015.1. GTDB lineage: Bacteria > Gemmatimonadota > Gemmatimonadetes > Gemmatimonadales > GWC2-71-9 > JAICUF01. The sequence goes on from JBLMWC010000004.1 coordinate 1,147, forward strand.
CTGCTCGGCGCCGTCACCGTCAAGCTGATGCTGCCGCCCTGGGTGATCATCACCCACCTCGCCAACGCCATGCTCCTCCTCGGCGTGCTGATGATCCTGGCGATGCGGGCCAGGGCGGGCGGCGCGGCACCGGTACCGGCGGTGCGCCACCGCGACCACGCGCTGGTGCACCTCGTGTCGATGGTCGGCTTCGTGGTGATCCTGTTCGGCGCGCAGGTCGCCAACTTCGGCGCGGGCCTCCTCTGTCAGGGATTTCCGCTCTGCGATGGCGGACTCGCCCCGCCCGCCTCGTCGATGGCGATGATCCACTGGACCCATCGAGTGCTGGCATTCAGCTTTGTCGGGCTCGTGCTCTTCCTCGGCTGGCGCGTGATGGCCAACCACGCCGCGGGCGAGCGACGCGCCCTGCGGCGCGCCGTCGCCGCGATCGTGATCCTGGCGCTCGCGCAGGTGGGCGTCGCCGCGGCGATGGTGCTGAACCTCCTCCCGCCGACCCTCCGGGTGCTGCACCTGCTGCTGGGAACCGCGATCTGGGCCGCGCTGGTCGTCGTCTCGTTCGTCTCCTACCGGACGGGAGAGCCGGCGCCCGCCGGCGCGCCGTTGCCGCCGTCGCGGATGAAGGACTACCTCACGCTCACCAAGCCGCGCATCATCTCACTGCTTCTCCTCACGACGATCGCGCCGATGTTCATCACCGACCGCGGAATTCCGCCGCTGAGTCTGGTGCTGTGGGTCGCCGTGGCGGGGTACCTGATGGCGGGTGGGGCGAACGCGATCAACATGTGGTTCGATCGCGACATCGATACCCGGATGACCCGGACGAAGCAGCGGCCGATCGCCTCGGGCCGGATCTCGCCTGCGGCGGGACTCGCCTTCGGCGTGGGACTCGGCGCACTCTCGTTCGGCATCTTCTGGTTCATGGTCAATCCGCTGAGCGCCTGGCTCGCGCTCGCCGGCCTGCTGTTCTACGTCTTCATCTACACGATGTGGCTCAAGCGGACGACGACGCAGAACATCGTCATCGGGGGCGCCGCCGGGGCCTTCCCGCCGCTCGTCGGCTGGGCCGCGGTCACCGGCCGGATCGATCTTGCCGCGATCTATCTCTTTGCCATCATCTTCTACTGGACGCCGCCGCACTTCTGGGCGCTGGCGCTGATCAAGCAGGGTGAATATGCGAAGGCCGGCGTGCCGATGATGCCGGTGGTTCGCGGCGAGCGGCGGACCAAGGTGGAGATGCTCCTCTACACCCTCTTCCTCGTCCCGCTGACCGTCATGCCCTCACTGTTCGGGGCGCTGGGACCGTTCTACCTTGCCGCCGCGCTCATCCTCGGCGGGCGTCTCCTCTGGTACTGCGTGCAGCTCCTCCGGGAGCCCACCGTGACTCCGACCGCGTGGAAGATGTACAAGTTCTCCCTGCTCTATCTCGCCCTGCTCTTCGTGGCCATGGGAATCGACCGGGCGCTTCCGTCGAGCCATCGGGCCCGGCCGGGTGAAGTCATCATCCTCCGTCATCCGGGCGAGGAATTCACGATGCCTGCGGCGGCACCGGACCGTTGACCGCCGTAAACGCACCCGGCGGCCGGCCGCGCCGCCTGCCTTCCCCTCGTCAGCTGAGCCGTCTGTGGCCGCGGCTGCGCCCCTACCGCGGGGCGCTGGCCGGTGCCGTGGTCACGCTGCTCCTGAGCAGCGCGATCGGCCTCGCCTTCCCTGCGGTCGTGCGGTACCTCCTCGACGCGGCGTTCGTCCATGGCGACCAGCGGATGCTCGACCGGATCGCCGCCGGCCTCCTCGTCCTCTTCATGGTCCAGGCGGTCCTCAACTACGCCCAGGCCTATCTGCTGAGCGCCACCGGCGAGCGCGCGGTGGCCGGCCTCCGGCGGGAGCTCTTCTCGCGACTGCTCGACATGCCGCCGGGCTTCTTCGCCGAGCGGCGGACCGGCGAGCTCACGAGCCGCCTCACTGCGGACGTCGCGCTGGTGCAGGGCGTGATGAGCCACCAGCTCGCGGAATTCTCCCGGCAGGTGATCCAGCTGGTCGGCGCCATCATTCTGCTGACGCTGCGGCAGCCGCGGCTGACCCTGACGGCGCTCAGCGTGGCGCCGCTGGTGGTCCTCTCGATCTTCTACTTCGGGCGGCGGCTTCGGCGCATCACGACCGGTGTGCAGGACCGCGTCGCCGATGCCAACGCCGTGGCGGAAGAGGCGCTGAGCCAGATCCGCACGGTGCAGAGCTTCGTGCAGGAGGAGAGCGAACGGCGGCGGTACGGTGAGCGGGTCATGGAGAGCGTGCGGCAGGCGCTACGCCGCGCGCGCGTGCGCGGCGTCTTCATCGGCATCATCACCTTCTCGAGCTTCAGCGGGATGGTGGTCGTGCTGTGGCAGGGCGGCCGCCTGGTGCTGGATGGGCGTCTGACCCCCGGGTCCCTGGTCGAGTTCCTCCTCTATACGATCTTCATCGCGGCCTCGATCGGCGGCCTCGCCTCGTTCTTCAGCGCCTATCAGGAGGCGATCGGCGCGGTGACGCGGGTGTTCGAGATCATCGAGTCGAAGCCGCTGATCGCCGATCCAGTCGCGCCGGTGGCGCTGCCGGCCCGGGTGCGGGGCGAGGTCGCCTATGAAAGGATCTCGTTCCGGTACCAGCGCGAGCCGGACGCGCCGTGGACGCTCCGCGAGGTGAGCCTGTCGGCCCGCCCGGGCGAGGTGGTGGCGATCGTGGGCCCGTCGGGCGGCGGCAAGACCACGCTGGTGTCGCTCCTGCCGCGCTTCTGGGACGTGGACGAGGGCCGCATCACGCTGGACGGCGTCGACATCCGCTCGCTCCGCCTGGCGGACCTCCGCCATGCGGTCGGCATCGTGCCGCAGGAACCCGCCCTGTTCAGCGGCAGTGTCGGCGAGAACATCGCGTATGCGCGCCCTGACGCGAGCCAGGCGGATGTGGAGGCGGCCGCGCGCGCCGCGCATGCGCATGAGTTCATCGAGCGGCTTCCGGCCGGATACGCGACGCTGGTGGGCGAGCGGGGAATCAAGCTCTCGGGCGGCCAGCGGCAGCGCGTGGCGATCGCCCGGGCCATCCTCAAGGATCCGGCGGTCCTCATCCTGGACGAGGCCACGAGCAGTCTCGACAGCGAGAGCGAGCGGCTGATCGAGGATGCGCTCGGTCGGTTGCTCGTGGGGCGCACGACGCTGATCATCGCGCACCGGCTCAGCACAGTCCAGCGGGCCGATCGGCTGGTGGTGCTGGACCACGGGCGGATCGTCGAGGAGGGGCCGCACAGCGAGCTCCTGGCGGCGGGCGGGCTCTACGCGCGGCTCTATCTGCACCAGTTCCGCGATCGCGATCGGGATGTCGCGGAGCTGGGCGAATCGGCGCCGGCCGCGGGGTAGGCAGGCGCACTCCTGCCCGTGAAAAAGCCCCCGACGGCGAACCGTCGGGGGCTTTCTTTGTTCAGGCGCCGATTCTTACTGGCCGGTGAGCTGCACCGAATAGTAGGTCGGATCGCTGGTCGAGCCCGAGTAGGTGAAGCGGAGCACCGCCATGTACCAGGTCCCGGCCGGCAGCGTGATGTCGGATTCCTCCGGACCCGGAGTCGGAGCGCCGGCGGCGTCAGCGAAGCCGACGCTGGTGTCGAGGTTGCCGCTCGAATCGAGGAAATAGGCGCCCAGGTCGGACGTATTGTCCCAGTTCAGCGTGACATGGAACGTCGTCGGGGCGGTAACGGTGATCTTGTAGACGTCGCAGGGGTCGCCCAGGAATCCAGCGCAGCCTGCGTAACCGAACGGCGGAACACCGATGATGGTGTACGACGCGCCAGCGGCAGGAATCGGCAGCGTCGGCGCAGTGGTGAGGTCGGCGCTATTGGTCCCCGTGGTCAGCTTCGTCGTGGCGTCCAGATTGAGCGACAGCGATGGCGCATAGCTCGGAACGACACCCCTCACGGCGAACGGCTGATCGGTGAGGCCCTCGAGCGGCAGGAAGGTCAGCGTAGTTGCCGTGGACGAAATCACGGCGCCGACAGTTGCAGTGTCGGTGCTGCTCTTCGTGATCGTGGCCCCGCTGGCGAAGGTCAGGCCCTGCGGCGCAGTAAGCGTAATCAGACCATCGGCGCTGGCCTGTGTGACCGCGAGGTCGGTCGGCGTCACAATCACCGGAATCGAGTAGGTCAGGCCGCCCGACGTCACCGAGATGCTGCTGGCGGCCAGGTTGTTGCCCGTCACGTTGACCCGGTACTGCGCATTGATCGTGTTGGCGTGCGCGACGTTATCCGGCCCAAACACGGGCTGGAAGGCGGTATCGGGCGCAACGGTGATGTCGGCCGAGGCTGCGGTGGCGCTCACTTGGGCGGGCAGCGCAGTCCCGTTCGAATCAACGACCTGGATCGTGACGACCTTGCTGGCGCCTTGCGCCACGGTGACGACCGCCGGACTGGCGACGATCTTGAGTGGGGCATCACTCGGAGTGACCCCCGCGGGGTCGCTCTTACAGCCCGCGAACAGGCCGACGGCAGCGAGAAGAGCCACACCACGCAAGTAACGCTTCATGACATCCACCTCATTCCGTTCATTGTTGATGTCGAACCGGAGTGCCCCGCAGGCGGAGGTCCCTCTGCCGCCAAGGCCGTATCAGAAACTGGATCCGGTAGTGCTGCCGCCAGCATCCCGATAAAAGTCTACACCAAGGTATCGTCCGATATCCTGGACCGCGTCTTCCTTCAGAATCTCGCGCCAGCCCGGGAAGGTCGGCTCCTCACGATCGTTCGTCGTGAGCAGATTGTAGGCACCCAGCCCGGTCCGGTCGGCGAACACATAATAACGACTGCGCCCCCGCGTGTAACGCCAGACTTCGTACGGCAGCGTTCCCCCGCTGGGCCGGCGGAGCACGTCGTCAGGGGCACCGTTCTTCGCGTAGATGCGCCCCCGGTCGGTGCGCCACCCCGCCTGCGCGTGGCGGGTTCCCTCACTGAACGCGCGGTTGGCGAATTCGATCGCCTCGTAGAACGCCTCCCTCGCGGGGTTGGCGGGCGAGCTCTTGTCCGGCGCCCGCTTCTGCCAGAACTCGATCAGGAACCGCCGCTTCGCCGCGGGAGACAGCTTGTCGAATCCCCGGAGCAGTGACCGCTCGCTCGAGTTGGCCAGGTACAGCAGCGGTGCGGCGGCCGTGTCGAGCTGCGCTTCCGACATCGCGGCGAAATACCCTTCATCGGTGGTGAGCGACGCCCGCACGAGCGCGGCGTTGCGTTCGACCGTGGTGGCGAGCGGGGCCATCGAGAAGGGAGCCGACCGCTCCACCGTCTTGCCACCGAGATCAACCGCCACCTGCATCGTGTACCGCCCCTCCGGGAGCCCCTCGAGGTCGAGCTGCCCCTTGAGAAGCCCGCCGCCGGCGCCGATGCGAACCGCCACGGGAGGCGTCCGGGTCAGCACCCGCCCTCCGGAGTCGAGCACGGCGACCTGCATCGTCCCGGTCTGATCGAGCTCCCCGTGGTTGTACGCCTCGAGGAGGTAGAACGCCCGGGTCCTGAGCGGCGTCAGCCGCAGCGTGGCGGTGGCCGCGATCAGCGTGTTGCCCCGCCGCATCTCGCCACCATGAGGCACTGTGTCGGTGGCGTTGTCGGCGACCCGCATCATCGGCGCGAGCAGCAGATCCGACGCCGCCGGCGGCGATGCATACCCCACGATCTCCGCGCTCTGCTGGGCCTTCCGCTGGCCCTCCGCGTTGAGCACGGTGGCTTCCAGCCGGTAGCGGCCGGGCGCCACGATGAACTCGACGATATCAACACCGGCTGCGCCGGGCTCGTTCAGCAAAGTCTTGCCCCACGTCTCGCTGTGGAGCGTCACGCCCGCCGAATCCATGACCCGGAGGCCCACCTGATACCGCACCGAGTCGGTCCGGCCCGGTGCGACAGGCTCGGCCAGCTGGGCGGGGACCTCGACGAACGCCTTCACCGTCGTCTGGCTGTCGGGGCGGTAGAATCGCACCGCGCTCACTGTGAGCGCCGGAGCCTGCGCCGCGAGGGCCGATCCTCCGGCCACCGTCAGCAGCGCGAGCACCACACACGAACACCAGACGTCGGACCGCGACCTTCTCGAATGCAACATGCGACTGCCTCGGGATGGGTAGAGACGATATCCGCCCGGCAACTCGGCTCTGTCCCATCGAGTCGTCACGGGCTGGGCCCGGCGTGAGCCGCCGGCAAATCTAAGGACGCCCAACCCGCCCTTCGTTGGACAGGCCTGGCATGCGATCACGACCCTCACGGATCATGCGCGCAAGCCAGGCCCCTGCACCCATTACCAGCCGATGCTGAACGTGAAGAAGTTCGTGCCGCCCAGAATCCCCTGGTACCGATAGGCGTAGTCGAACCCGAGATTGAAGTTCCCGGTCGCGTAGTTCAGCCCGCCGCCGACGGCCAGACCCTGGAGGTTCTCCTCACCGGTGAGCGCCGTGCTCGCCGGATCCGCGACCTGCAGGTTGTTCGCCGGCTGGTAGCTGTAGCTGCCGCGAAGGGCGAAGCCGAATCCGCTGCCGCCGAGGCGATTGGCCGCGAATTCACTGCCGGCCGTGAAGCCGGCCCGGTTGCTGGTGGCCTGGTTGAAGTCGGACATCAGCGTCAGCCGGCTCGACTCGCCCGCCATCAGATCGTACGCGAGACCCACGCGGAACGTCGTCGGCAGCGAGAAGTCCTTGGTGCGAAGCTGCGACGGCTGCGGGATCGTCGGCACCGGGTCTTCACCCGGCAGCGGCTCGCGCGGCGTGTTGCTGTTGAGCGCGTTGCCGCCGTACTTGAGGTTGGTGCCGAGGTTGGCCAGAGTGAACGAGAACTTGATCGGATGGCCGCTCAGCATGGCGTGGAAGTTCGTGCCGAAGTCCAGGGCGAACGCCGACCCGCTGGCGTCACCCAGGTTGTCGAAGACGAACTTCGGCGTGATGCCGGCCGAGAAACGGTCCGAGAAGTTCTGCGCCAGCGTGAGGCCGACGAACGTCTCGTTGACCGAGTAATTGGCGCCCGTCCCCTCCGGCTGCTCGGCGGTGTACACCGGCTGGTTGCTGAAGCCGAAGGTGCCGATCTGGACGCCGACCGCCCGCGAGCCGCCCGAGAAGGGGATCGCGAACCCGCCCCAGCTGTACCGCGTCTCCGCCACGTAATTGTAGGTGCTGATCATCGCGCCGGGCCGCGCCATCAGGGCCGTGCCGGCAGGATTGTAGTACAACGCGCTGACGTCGCTGGCGATGGCCGCAAAGGCCCCGCCGAGTGCGGCACCGCGCGCACCGGCGCCGAGCAGCAGGAACTCTGCCGACGACGTTCCGTAACCGGTGTTGTCCTGGTTCACAGCCTGCGCCGCCAATCCGGCGGGGATTCCGCTCAGCAGCGCCGCTACCAGGGCAAACCGTCGTGCAGTGAACTGACTCATTTCCGCTCTCCTGGATGCGGGGGCCGGGGGAGAATTCCCCCGGTCCCCCTGCTGTGGGCTACTGCGCGAAGTTCACGATCGTGAAGCGTCCGACACGCCGGGCATCGCCCGACTCGATGTGATAGAAGTACACACCGCTCGCCACGACCTGATTGTTGCGGTTCCGCACGTTCCAGTCCTCCGTCCCGCCGAACTGCGTCGAGTGGTGCTCGAGCAGGTCGACCAGCACGCCGCTCGACGAGTAGATGCGGATGATCGCATCGTTCGGCAGGTTGACGAACTTGATCACCTTCGTGTCCGTCGTCTGCTCGAACTCGCTCGTGACGTAGTACGGGTCCGGCACCGTGTGAACCTTCGTCAGGTCCGCACGGGTGGTGTTGACGAGCTGGTTGGTGACGTCGAACTGCACCGCCAGCTGAACGCCCGGCGCGGCCAGGGTACGGGTCGCTTCCGGATTGTTGAAGGCGAACGGGCCTTCATCGCCGCCATCACCGTTACCACCGGTGATCGCGCCGATGTAGCTGCGCATCGCCCACACCGTGCCGTCCGCCGGGAGTGCCCCGCCGGCCAGCTCGAACGTGAAGATGTGCCCGGCGAGGTACATGCCGAACCCGTTGTTGGCCGCGGCCGGATCGGTCTTGGCGTGGCTCAGGCCCTGGCTGAAGAACGCCACCGGTCCCGGTACCGCCGTCTGCTTGAGCTTGAACGGCGTCGGGTTGGAGCAAGTGATGGTCACCGAGTACTTGCCGGCCAGCGGATAAACGCAGCCGAAGTCGGTGTTGGTCAGCTCCGCCCGGTTGTCGTACGTCCCGGCGGCCGGCGCGTCCGCGGCGTTCAGAATGCCCCAGCTCGCGCCCATCGCGGTGTCGAACGGCAGCACGATGTGGTGCGTGACGTCGATGACCGAGTCCACGGCACCGGCGGCACCCCAGTAGACGTTGTAGTCTGCCGCGGTGACCGCGCCGGACAGGATACCGGAAGTGGGCCGGTACTCCGCGCCGCCGACGGTCTCGTACGCCTTGGTCTCGTGGATCGTGACCACGCCGGTCAGCTGCCCGGCGTTGTTGAAGTTCGTCATCGCCGTGCCCGAGAAGTTGGCGACGTCGTGCTGGTTGGGAGCCGACATCGTCTCGTTCGTCGTCGGAGACGGACCGTCGAACCAGCGGGCGCCGTTGTATGAGCAGCCGCCGCCCACGTCGAACCCGGGCCGGCCATTGACGCAGCCTCGGCCGTAGAGGCCCGAGTAGTCGGTGCCCGGTACGCGCTGCCCGATCTTGCCCTGCAGCTGGAACTGGCTGGTGCCGCCGTAACGCGACGCCAATGACTGATCGATCGGCAGTGCTGCGAACTGCCCGGCCCCGCTGCGCACCCCGACCTCTTCCTGCTGGGTGACTGCGACGCTGAAGACCAGGTTCGGGCTCGAACCGACCACGTGATAGAAGTAGCGAATCGGGGTCACGACCGGCGCGGCGTAGGACGAGCCGAGCTGCACGCTGTCCTGCTGCACCGTGAAGTTGCCCGGCTGCGAGAGCACCTTGGCGACGAAGTCAGCGAGGCCAATCGACCAGCCGTTGGCCGGCGGGAAGGGACCGCTGAACTTGCCGGTCGCCGGGTCGATCGTCGGCTCCGGCGCGCCGGAATCGAGGGTCACGCCGCGCCCGGTCATGGAGGAACCGGTGACGATGCCGGCCACGTCGTAGTTGGACGCGCCCGAGTTCGGGATCACCGACTTGGTGAGCCGCGGCGACTCGAGGCTGGTCGGGCCGGACTGGAACGAGTTCACGTCGAACGCGGTCACGGAGTAGAAGTACCGGAAGTTGTTCCGGACCGTGTGGTCCACGTAGACGAACGGCACGCCGGTATCCTGGAGCCCCGGGCACAGACTCGGAGCGCAGGTCCCGTTGGCGCCGCCGCCGGTGACCGCAGTATCGGACACCAGGACGATCGCCGTGAGCGGCGTCGTCGCCAGAGCCGACCGCTGACCGAGGGCCACCTGCACCAGTTGGCCGTTCAGCGCCGTCGACGTGCTCTTCGTACGGGCCTGCGTCAGCGTGCCCGGCGTCGGGAACGGATTGTCGAACGGGCAGGCCGACAGCGGCGGACCGAAGATGTTGAGCTCCGGCGCGCAGTTGATGACCGGGTTGATCTGGCCGGCGAAGTCCTTGATGAAGGTGCCGGAGTAGTCGAACTGCGCGATCAGGGTGAGCGCGTTCGGCGCATCGACCCGGCCGCGATAGATGCGATAGCCTTCGACGTCAAACTGCCGGTAGTTCGGATCGTACAGCGGGTTCGCCACCGTCGCCGACGTCGTGGGATCGATGACGGTCGGCTGGCTGGCCACGGCGAAGAACGGATCGCCCGTCTGCTCGCTGGCCGACGGCCGCCAGAGGACGGTCACCTGGTTGTCGCCCGGCACGAGGAAGAAGTCCGGCGACTCAGGCGCGAACGGGAGCAGGAACTTGTTGTCGAACACCGCCTGGGCCACGTTGGCCTTGCCGAGCAGCGAGCCCGGAACCACCTGGAACTCGTTCTGCTGCGCGCAGCCCACCGTCGGAACCGGCGCCGGCGGCGGCGCGATCGTGGCGCAGTCGCCGTTGACATCGCTCCAGCCGCGGAAGCCCATCAGCGAGTCGACCTTGTTCGCGCCGGTGGTCTGGAGCGTGGTCGCGGCCGCCGGCGACTTCGGATCGAGCACCAGCGGGTTGCCCGGCTTGAGGTGCAGGGTGGCGCTCGGGGTCACGCTGGTCGTGATGACCGGCGCGGCGAAGATGTACGCCACGACGATCGACCCGAACTGGCCCGGCGCGAGTGTGAGCGCCGTCGAGGACTGGAAGAACCGCATGTCGGCGGCCTGCGTGTTGTTCACGAAGCACACGCGGGTGATCGCCGGGTCGCCGTTGTTGCAGGGCTGGTCGCCGGTGGCCGGCGACAGCGTGCCCGAGAGATACCGGAAGAGCTGCTTGGTATCGCGCGGGTCGTTCACCGCGCCGGCGAACGGCGCGCCGTTGATCGTGTTCGAGAAGAGCTGAATCTGCCCCGGGCCGCTGGGGCTCTTCAGGTACTTGGCGCCGGTGAAGCCGACACCCGCGAAGAACGGCGAGGAGAAGATCGCCGGGTCGAAGGTCCAGCCCGTCGGACGGCCGAAGTCCTGGTCGTAGGTCACGCCGAGCGCGAACGGCAGGTTCACCGTCGAGAAGTTGGTGCCGGCGTTGCCGACATCGTCGTCACGCGCGAACGCGGCGAAGAGGTTGTTGATCGTGTAGCCGCCGGTCGGCAGCGTGACCCCGAAGGCGGCGTTGTTCTGCGCCTGGAACAGCTGCGCCTGCTGGAGCAGGATCGGCTGCATGTCGGGGCGGGCGCTGGCGTAGTCCGCCGGGTTGGTGGAGGTGATGTTGTAGAAGGTGTAGACGAAGTAGAGGATGTCCTGGTTGCCCGTCGGGAAGTTCCACCCCATGCCGCGCGTCTCGACCACGACGCCGAGCGGGTGCGAGCGGCCGGCGTTCTGCAGCGGGTTCCCTTCCCAGCTCACGAACCAGACGTCGCCCTGCGAGCCATTGATGCGGCTCCGCAGGAGCGGGTTGAACAGGTCCGCCGTCACATCACCCGACGGCACCCGGCCGGCAGCAGGCCAGTTGTTGAAATCCTCGGGATTCTGCGAATTGTAGATCGGCTGCACTTCCTGGCCGTGCTGCGTGGTGCCCTTCGGATCGAAGAAGAAGGCGCCGGTCGTGTCGCCGCCCCACGGATTCGTCGGCTTGGTGCCGCCGATCACGCCGGCGAGCTGCAGACCGGAATTGAAGATGTACTGGTCCGCTGTGCCCTTCGGCCAGAAGCCGCCGCCGATGGTCGACGAGTTGGTCGAGTCCACGCAGACCTCACCCGTCGTCGCCAGACCGCAGTAGACGCGGTTGACGGTAAGGGCGCCGAGGCTCCGCGCGAAGAGACGGAAGCCCCGTCCGCGCGCGCCCGGCTCGGGCTTTGCCGAGGCGGCCGTCGGCGTCAGCGCCGCCAGTGCCAGGGCAAGGAGGCCCGCCAGCATTACGCCTCTCTTACCAAAAGTTGAGTGCATTGCGTCCTCTCCAGATGGAATAACGGTGGCGTGCCCGCCAGGCGCCGCGATGATCTCGCGGCACCCGGGGGCGCACCGATGGCACTAGAAGTTGAGCTCGAGTCCGAGTCGTACGCGCCTGCCGGCACCCAGGAAGGCATGCTCACCACGGCCGGCATAGTAGCTGGCATCCGAGGCGCGCTGCTGCTCGGCGAGGCTGAAGACGCCGTCGCCGTTGCCGAAGCGCTGCTCCGCCCGGATCAGCTCCACGCAGCTCGGCGCCCCACCGTTGCCGCCCTGCGTGACGTAGTTGGCGCAACCCGAGGCGCCCTGACCGCCGAACTTCAGGTTGATGTCGCCCGTGCTGGCGGTGTAGATGCCGTTGGCCTTCGCTTCGTTCGCGAAGGTCGAGCTGTCGCCGGCGAACCGGGTCTCATGCTCCACCGGGCTCACGATGTCGCCAGTGACGACGAACACGGCGAGCACGTTGCGGAAGTTGAGGACGTTGCGCGCGTCGGCGTAGGCGGAAAGATCCAGCCCGCCGAGGCGGAAGCCCTTGGAGGCGCGGAGGTCGAACTGCTTGAAGGTCGGCAGCCGCGTGTCGTTCAGGCCGTTGAGCAGCTGGCCCTTGGCGCAGACCGAGCCGGACGTGACCGTCTCGTTGCCCAGTGCCTCGCAGCTGGTGTACGCCGTGCCGCTGGCGTAGCGGAACGTGGCGAAGAGGCCCACGTTGCGCAGCACGGTGCCGAGGAACGAGCCCTGCCGCCAGTCACGCGGGAAGGACAGCGAGGCGGCGGCCGCGAGGTTGTGCGGCCGGCTGTCCGACGTCGGCGCGATCGCCTGCGGCGGAGCCTGGTTGCCACCCGAGATCTGGTTGATCACCCGCGACCCGAAATTGAGGTAGGTGAACGGATCGGTGCCGGTGTTCTTGGCCTGCTGGTAGGTGTAGGCCAGCGTGCCGTTGAAGATGTTGCCGAACCGCCGGTCGAGCCGCACGTCCACGCCGCGGATGTTGCCGAAGTCGGCGTTGGTCAGCTCCCGGATGTCCACGCGGCTGTTGTGACGCGTCGGGTCCTGGAGCGAAACCAGACGGAAGGCGGCGTCGGCGAGCTTGTCCTTGTTGTAGGCCGACACATCCAGCACCATGTCGTCGCTGAAGGCATGCCGCACCCCGAACTCGAACGTGATCGTCTTGCCGAAGCCGAGATCCGAGCCGTAGGCATTGTTCGTGTTGGTGATCGCGAGATCGGTGTTGATCCCGTCGAGCAGCAGCCCGAAGTCCGGCGACGCCACCTGGTGCGCGTACGACAGGCGGAAGTTCGTCCGGTCGGTGACCGGGAACGACACCTGCACGTGCGGGCTCAGGTACTTGTGGCTCTGGTCCCGGATGAACGAGACCAGCGGCTGGCCGTTGAACTCACCGGCGTAGCTCGAGATCCGGGGGAACGGCTGGTACGTGTTGAACGTCGGGCTGGCCGCCACCGTGTCGAGCGAGTACGGCCGGCTGGCGCGGGTGTCGTAGAAGTCGTAGCGGAGACCGCCCACCACGACCACGTCACCGAGGTCGAGACGATCCTCGAGGAACGCATCCCACCGGATCGGCTTCTCGAGGAAGACGCTCGAGAACGCCTGGCTGGTCAGACCATGGCTGTAGTTCGACAGGTCGTAGTGGATGTATTCACCGCCGAGCTTCAGTCGGTTGTAGCGGTCGAACTGCCAGTCGAGATTCGCCTTGCCGATGGCGCGGTTCTCGCGGTTCAGCCGCAGGGTGCCCACCGGCCCGCCGCTCTCTTCCGTACCCGTCAGGCCGTAGGCGTTGCTGCGATACTGCGACGTCGTCGAGTACTGGTCGCGATTCTCCAGGTCGTACGGCGACCGACGGGTACCCGGCGCGTTGGACCGGTAGTTCTCGATCAGCTGCGAATCGATCGGGAACGAGGTGAAGTCGTACACGAAGTCGAGCGGCTTGATCATGAAGCCGCCGAACGGATCGCGGGTATCGAGCTCGCTCTGCAGCGTGAGCGGCGAGTTGATGGCCCGGTCCTGCTGGATTGAACCGTACACGTCGAGCGCCAGCGCGCGCTCGGCCGACTTCGAGAGGTTCTGCGTCCAGTTCAGGATGTACGCCCGGTTGGTCGACTGGGTCCCGAACGTGTTGATCGGATTGATGAAGTTGGCGCCCCGGCTCTGCGACTGGCTCGCCAGCGCGCTGAACATCAGCTTGGAACCGGTGCCGTAGGTGTACTGCAGCTTGCCCTGCAGCTGGTACACCGAGCTCGGCGACCACGGCTGGCGCACGCCCTGGCACGCCACGCCGTAGTTGTTGGCGATGTCCGGGTTGACGCTGTTGGCGAACTCCCCGCAGTTGCCGCGGTACTGGGCGAACTTCTGGACGTCCACGAACGTGGTGTCGGACGCCGGGTCACCCACGGACGTCGGGACCGCCACCGTCGTGTCGATACCGACCGGCACGAACGTCGGATACTTCTCCGACCCCATGCCGAAGCCCGGCGACTTCTGACCCTCGAGTGCGCCCGACACGTAGAACGTGAGCCCCCGCATGAGCGGGCCGCCGATTGCCGTGGTCACGCGGGTGAAGCCGAGGCTCGACGACTTGAACATCGCGTCGCTCTCATACCCCAGACTCCCGCTGAACCGCTCGGAGTTGCCGCCCTTCGTGGCGATCGAGATGACGCCCGACTGCGCGTTGCCGAACTCGGCCGAGCTCGCGCCCGTGGTCACCGAGGCTTCCTCGAAGCCGCCGGTGCCGACGCTGATCTCGTTGCCGCCGAAGACCGCGGTGCCCCGGTTGCCCGGCTGCACCGGCACGCCGTCGATGTAGGTGATGTTCTCGTCCGAGCGGCCGCCGCGGATCGAGAGGCTGGTGTTGCTCGCATTCGCCACCACGCCCGGCTGCAGCGCCAGCGCGGCGGTGATGCGATCCACCGGCAGATTGGAGGTGAAGTCGGCGTCAACCCGCTGCTTCGTGGTGACCTCGTCTCGCGGCACCAGCGGCTGCACCGAGACGACGTTGATCGCCTCGAGCACCACGGTGGAGGCCTCCATCGTGATGTCCTGGGTGAGCGTCTGACCGGCGAGGACCTTCACCCCGCTGACGTTGACCGCCCGATACCCGATGAAGGCCGCGTGGACCGTCACCGTGCCGGCCGGCACGTTGTTGATGAAGTAGTAACCCTGGGCGTTCGTGAGCGCGCTGAACGCCGTTCCTGCGAGCGTGATCTGCGCATTGTTGATGGGCGCGCCTGCCTGGTCGCGGACCCTGCCCTCGATCTTACCAGTCGACGCCTGGGCCTGGAGCATGCCTGCCCCAAAACCCAGCGCGACTGCCACGAGCGCGCAAAAGCGCGCCACGCGAGCGAAGGCGCTGACACAGCTTTGCTTCATGGAAACGTCCTCCAAAGGCGTGAAACTACCAGTACTGCCAGCTTGGAGCGGAGGAGTACACGTCTCCCCCGGGGCTACGACACCCTTGCTACGGGATGCACCTGCGCGGAGACTGACTGCATTATGAAGGAAATACCGGCTTGGGTAACGCTACGATGACGAACGTGAACGTCGGAACGCGCAACCACAATCGGCCAGCATGGGAGTCGGCCGCGGCCCGGTCGACACGCCCAATATGGGACGCGCAAAATCAGGTGTCAAGGAACGGGAACTTTCCCGCTCAAACCTGTAACTCTCTGAAACCTTGAAAGTTGCCCGATGGAACGCGACGCGGGCCCGGGAGAACCGGCCGGTCGATTGCGCGAAAGCGTGACGGCAAGAAACCGACTGCATCGCAGCCGATCAACCTACGGCCACTTTCCCGCTCCGCAAGGGGTCAGGCGGTGATCAGATCCTCCTGCGGTTCGCCCGGCGTCACCACCGGACCCTGCGGCCCCCAGTACATGTTCACCTCGCTCCGCACCCCGAACTCCCCCGGCAGATAGATCCCCGGTTCCACCGAGAAACCGACCCCCGGCACCAGCCGGCGGTCGTCGTGCGTCTCGTAATCGTCGAGATGCGGCCCCGATCCATGCAGGTCCCGGTCGATCGAGTGCCCCGTCCGGTGCACGAAGCTCGCGCCGTAGCCCGCCCGCTCGATCACCGCCCGCGCCGCGCGGTCGCCCTCGAATCCCGAGACCGGACGCCCGGCGCCCACCGCATCGCGCACCGCCGCGATCGCCGCGTCCCGCGCCTCGCGCACCACCCGCCACACCGCCTCCACCTTTGCCGGCGGGCGCGCGCCGCTGAATCCCATCCACGTCTGGTCCGCGAAGACCGTCTCCAGCGACCGGCCGGCCCAGAGATCGAGCAGCACCACCTGGTCCCGCTCCAGCGCCGCGTCCCGTCCCTCCTGCGGCTCGTAATGGGGGTTGGCCGCGTTGGCCCCGAACCCGACGATCGGCAGGGTATCCAGAACAAGGCCCCGCTCCTCGAGCGCCCGCACTACCCGGCCCTGCAGCGCCGTCTCCCGAAGTCCCGTCCCCCCCTCCCGCACCGCGCGGCCCAGCTCCTCCCGCGCCACCGACGCCAGGATCTCCGCCGCCGCGAGGTGATCGGCCAGCTCCACCGGGCTCCAGCGGGCCGCGAACGTCGTGACCAGCGGCCCCGACGGCACCACCGTGCCGCCCAGCCGCGTGATCAGCTGCACCACCCCATACGGCACGCGGTCCAGATACGGCACGGCGTCGTCCGGCGAGATCTCCATCGCCACCGTCCGCCCCGCCACCAGCGGGCCCAGCGCGGCGTGCAGCTCCTCCCAGCGCGCGTACGGAATCACCCTGCCCGGAAAACCGTCGAGCGGCTGCAGCTCGATCTTGTGCGCCACCGCCACCGGCTCGCCTTCGGCCGGCAGCAGCACGAACAGGCGCCGCGTGCCCATCCCGCCGATCCCGAGCACGCGCCCGAGCACCGGATTGACGCCGTGAAAATCGAAGAGGAGCCACGCATCGGCGCCCGCCTGGGCCAGGCCGTCGCGGAGGGCGGCACGATCGAGCTCGGACGGTCGCATCATTCGTATCCCTCCGCGAGGGCGGCACGCCAGACGCACGCCGGGTCGCCCCGGCCCGAGCAGGCCTCGTGTCGCATCGTTCCTTCGAATCCGGTGAGGTTCCTGAGCAGCTCGGCGAACGCCGAGCCGTAGAAGTTGCACGCTTCGCCGCCGGGCCAGGCCTTGATTGACAGCGGCGCGGTGAGGCGGAGCTCCGGGCCCGTCGCCGGCGTCCGGAGCTCCGCTCCGAAGGCCGAGCGCGCCACCCGCCGCACCGCCCGGCCGGCCAGC
>JBLMWC010000005.1:0-3957 GCA_050257015.1 Bacillota bacterium
GGCCAACGACCTCCCGGCTCCTGAGCCCCTGTGTGCCGGTCTCCCGCTTCCGGTTCCACACGCGGATGCGGTACTCCCGGTCGACCACGTACAGGCCGACCGGGAGGCTGTCGATGACCAGGTTGGTGAAGCGGCGCTGATCCTCGATCTCGCGGGACTGCAGCGCGACCGCCCGGCCGAGCTCCGAGGCGAGATGGATGGTCGCGAGATACGGGGCAACCATGTCGGCCACCGCGAGCAGCAGCCCCTCCGCCTCCGCCGCGCCGACCGCCTCGACGAGCCCCAGCGGCTCGCCGTCGCGGATGACCGGCGCCCGGACCTGGCCCGCGACCACCGGCACCCGCTCGAGCGAGGGCACGACGTCCACCGACGCCGATCCCTCCGGCGCGCTGATCGCGAGATACGTGGAGGCGCCCGGAGCCCGGACCCAGATCGTCACGCGCTCCGCCCCCACCCCGCGCTGTATCGCCACGGCGACCGCCGCGAGCGCATCGGCGGCATCGCCCGATCGGTTGAGCAGCCGGGCGACGTCGGCGAGGAGCTCGAGCGGGGTCATGGCGTCAGCGGGCGGCGGCGGGAACGTCGGGCGTGGAGGCGTAGCTCACGATGCGCCACGCGCCGTCGCGCCGGCGAAGCACCATGTTGTCCACCGTGCCGACCTCCTCCCGCCCCTCGCCGGCCAGGGGTCGCCGCCGTGTCACCACCCAGGCACTCGCCAGGTCCCCCTGCTGGCGAATGTCGAGCCGGAACATCCGGACGGCAATGACGCTGCTCCGGTCCCCGGCATACGTGCGGGCGAGATACTGGTGATAGGCGTCGGGCGTGGCGAAATCGCGCCATGCGGTGTCGGGCGCGGCGCGGCGGAGCTCCACCGTCGCACTGTCCCAGAAGAGGGTCCGGCTGCGAGACCAGTCCCGCTGGCCGAGACTCTGATAGTAGGTGGCGAGCACGGAGCGGATCGCGTCGTCATCCCGGCGCGTGCCGGCCGGAGTCCGATCCTCGAGTCGGCAACCGGCGAGCACCACGGCAACGACGAGCGCGACAGAGCGCAGGCGGCACATCACGATCCCTGGATAGTTGGCGCAGATAAGATACCACCCCCGGAGGCGCGTTGTCCCCGTCACGATGCCTGCTCGAACACGGCTTCATGCTCGCCGATCGCCTCGAAGCGCGCTCGCCCACCGGCGAGCTCGATGCCGTCAACGCTGATCCCGCCGGTCGCGACCCCCGCGGGCGCGAGCGTGACGGTGAGTGGCGGCCCGCTGGCCCGGCGCACCCGCACGATCAGGGTCGGAGCGCGTACCCGCAGATCGCAGTCGATCGCGGAGCGGCCGACACGGATCCGCGCGAGCGCCATCCGCGTCCAGCCGGCGGGCAGCCGCGGCGCGAGCGATACCGCCTGCCCCGGCGCATCGGCAACGATGCCCCACAGCGTCGTGGTGACCCAGCGGAGCAGCCGGTCGGGGGCCAGCTCGGCCGCGGCGTCAGGCGCATCAGCTGCGGGGCCGAAGACAGGAGTCAGCGGCGCAGGCCCGGCAACGGCGCCCGCGAGCCCGGCGTCGCCGACCCACGCGCTCCACGCCTGCGCAAGCGCTTCGCATCCGGCCTTCAGAAGCTCGCGCGCCCCGTCGCGAAGACCGACCCCGAGGAGCGCCTCGGCCGCGGCGACGCTTTGGCGCGCACGAACCTCCTCGTCGGAGAGGGCCTTGGCCCATTCGAACTGCGAGTCGAGCCGCGCCAGCGGAGTCGAGAGCGCGGCGCCGTAATCGCGGAGGAGCCGCTCGTGCTGGAGCCGCTGGGCGTGAAGCCCGGTGAATCCCCTGCGAGCGACGACCTGCAGCGTGCGGTCAAGGTCGGCGTCGCCGGCAGCGATGACGATCATGAGTCGCACCCGCCCGCTTCCCGTGACCGATATCGCCGCCGGGCCCGGCCCGGCCGGCCCGGGCATAAGGCGGCCGCCGTCCACCGCGAACACGACGCGCGGACCGCTGTCGCCTGCCGCGGCGATCGCCACTCGACCGTCGGGGTCGATCGTCGTCGTGGCGGCGCGGCCGCCGGCCGCGATCCGCCAGCACTTCGCAAAGGCGAGCGTATCGGAAGCGTCGAGCTCCCAGAACGCGACCGGGACCTCCAGCGCCGCGATCCACCGCTCGACGAGTCGTTCGGAATCCCCGCGGAAGATCCGCTGGACCTCTGATGGGCTGACGAGCAGTCGGTCGGGCTCCGGTGGCTGCGGAGCCGCGAACACGACGGCGTCCGAAGAGAGACGGACTGCGCCTGACTCCGCCGTCTCGAGCCCGGTGGAGGCGCTGCCCGTCAGGGTGATGCGGCGCGCGGCCGACGTCCAGTGGACGCCGGCCGCGCCGGGGCAGAATTTTGCAAGCGGAGAATTCGGGCGGCTCCACTCACCGTGAGTCGGCAACCCGGCGATGAGCAGCGCCCGATCGTCCGGCCTCACCCGCTATTTCGCCGACTGCTCGTATCGCTTCCCGACCTCGGTCCAGTTCACCACGTTCCACCAGGCGCTGACGTAGTCGGGACGGCGGTTCTGATACTTGAGATAGTACGCATGCTCCCAGACGTCGCAGCCCAGCACCGGCGTCTTGCCGGCCATGAGGGGACTGTCCTGGTTGGGCGTGCTCTCGATCGCGAGGGCGCCGCCCCGGTCGAGCGTCAGCCAGCCCCAGCCGCTGCCGAAGCGACCGGCGCATGCCTTGGCGAACTGCTCCTTGAACTGCGCGAACCCGCCGAACGTCTTCGTGATCGCCTGCGCCAGCGCCCCTTCGGGCTCGCGCGCGCCGCCCGGCCGCATGATCTCCCAGAAGAAGGTGTGGTTGGCGTGGCCGCCGCCGTTGTTGCGAACCGCGGTGCGGATCGCCTCGGGCAGCGCGTCGAGGTTGGCGATGAGCCGCTCGATCGGCTGGTCGCCGACGGCCTGCCCCTCGATCGCCGCGTTCAGGTTGTTGACGTAGGCCTGGTGGTGCTTGTCATGATGGAGCCGCATCGTCTGCTCGTCGATGGACGGCTCCAGCGCGTTGTAGTCGTATGGCAGCGGTGGAAGGGTGTACGCCATGGCTTGCTCCTCGTGTGAAACGCGTCTCGTCATCCGTTCGGTCTCGGTCGGGGCGAAATATGGGAACGCACCCGGAAGCGGTCAACGCGCGTGTTCCGGCGCGCGGCCGGATGTCCCGATCAGTACGGCCAGCGCGAGCGCAGCGAGCAGCGCATACACGACCTGCGCACGCAGGAGCGACTCGAGCGCGAGCGCTCCACCCGATGCGGCAAGCGCCCACGCCGCTCTGCCTCCCCACGCGCCGGCCGCACCCGTGCGCCGCGTCATCGATGGGATTGCCGCCACGAGCACCGCGGTCAGGCCAAGCAGAATTGCGCCACGATCGCCGCCGGTTACGCACGCGAGCCAGGCCCACGCCGCGACCGCCTCCTCCGGCTCCGCCACGATCATCGCGTGGACGGCGGCCACGACGCCGAGCGGGACGAGGATCGTCTGCCACGCCTCGAGTCCCGACGGCGCCGCCGCGCCCAGCCGGACGAGGAGCGCGATACCGATCGGCACCAGCGCCCGGCTGCCCCACCGCCCGAGCGGCCACAGACCGAAGAAGCCGAAGGCGCCGAGTGCGAGCATGGGCGCGAACATCGCCTCGGCGGCCTCGCTGAAGGGAATTTCTCCGAGAGTCGTGATACCGAGTCCCACCGGGCCCGCGACCGTATGCATGAACCAGAGCGCCGGAAGGAGCCCGACAGCCGCGATCAGGGCGAGCACCGGAGCCCGCCGCCGCCCTGCCGCCGGTGCGCAGGCGGCGCAGAGGGCGCCAGCGACGACGATCCACGCATCGGTGCCGACCACCGCCGCAGCACCTCCAGCCACGCCAAGCAGGAGTGGGAGACGTCCGACGGCAGCCGGTAACTCCGCAGAGGACGCGCGGCGCTGAAGCGGCG
>JBLMWC010000006.1:0-29965 GCA_050257015.1 Bacillota bacterium
CGGGACTCGACCCGATGCGCTGCACGATTCGCGGGGGGGAGACGACGGTGGCACTGGGAGACACGCCGGGGCGGGGCGGCCGCTGTCAGGAGCTCGCCCTGGCGGCGGCGCGGGAGGTGGCGGGGCGCACTGGTGTCGCGCTCCTCGCCGCAGGCACCGACGGCCGTGACGGCCCCACCGATGCCGCCGGTGCCGTGGTCGATGGGGGGTCGTGGGCCCGGATCGCGGCCGCCGGCCGGGACCCCGCGCTCGATCTCCGCCGGCACGACGCCTTCCCGGCCCTCGCCGCCGCCGGCGCGCTGATCGCGCGGCGACCCACCGGCACCAACGTCGCCGACATCGTCATCACGCTGGGCTGACCGTCAGGGATGCAGCTCCGGCTTCGGCCGGTAGTCGCTGCCGAGCCAGACGCTCACATCCACGCGGCGCGTCGTGTCGCGCGCCACCACGACGCTGTCGATGCCGAGCGCCGATGCCACATCCCGCGCCGCGTCGCGCTCGCCCCGCCGGGCGATCACGCGGCTCACCGCTACCGCGCTGTCGGTCCCCCCGTAGAAGACGACGTCGAATCCCGCGCGACGCATCTGCCGGGTGGCGACACGTGCGAGGCCGTCGCGGCTCGTGCCGTTGAGGATCTCGATCCTGAGGGCGCGCCTCGTCCCCGGGACTTCGTACGCGGGCGTCAGCGCGGGCGGAGCCTTCGGCGGCGCCGGCCGGAAGACGACGGTCGCGACACCGGCCACCGCCAGGAGGATGCCGGCGGTGCTCAGCGCGATGCGGCGGGCGAGGGGGCTGCGAGGGAATTCCAGAAGCGCACCGTCGGCTCGGGCAGTGACCACCGTGAAGCGATAAGATGCGCCAGCCGGCGCTCGGCGACGTCTCGCAGCACGCCGGCCGGGTCGGTCGGAAAGCGGGCGGCAAGCTCCGCACGGGCGTCGCCGTCGAACTCCCGGCCCGGCTCGAGATAGTCGGCGCAATAGAGCACCCGCCCGACCATGTCCCACTCGGCGAGTCCGATGGAGTGGTAGCGGACTGCGTCGAGCACGCCGCGATCGATTTCGCCCTCCGCCTTGGCGCGCGCCGCCGCAGCGGGGCCGTGCCGCAGCTCCGGCGGACCCGGTGTGGACGGCGCCAGCTCGGCGAGCTTCGCCTCTCCGGCATCGCGCAGCGCATCGTGCAGCCACACGGCGCGGAGCCAGCGGTTACGCTCCCCCGGGGGAACCCGCATCGCGTCCGCCCATGCGGACGCGAGCACCGCCACCCGCTCGATGTGCCCGCGGCGGGCCGCAGACACAACGGCCCACGCTGGCAGCGCGGGCCCGGGTTCGGAAGCGGTAGTGCCGGAAACGGCCACTCGGCGGGAGCTCAGCTCTCGGCCCGCAGCTGCGGGCGCACGATCCGGTTCTGCTCGTCCACGAAGACGACGCGGGGGACGAAGCGCTGGGCCGCCTCCTCCTCGATCACGCCGTAGGCAATGAGGATGACCACGTCGCCCGGCAGCCCCAGGCGCGCAGCGGCGCCATTGAGCTGCACGACACCCGAGCCGCGGGGACCCGGAATCACGTACGTGGTGAAGCGGGCCCCGTTGTTGACGTTGACGACCTGAATCTCCTCGTAGTTCAGCAGGTCGGCGGCGTCGAGCAGATCCTGGTCCACCGTCAGCGACCCCTCGTAGTGCAGGTCGGCGGAGGTGATCGTGGCGCGGTGGATCTTGGACTTCATCAGGTGCCGCTGCATTACTGCTCCTCGCCCAGGACGATGTTGTCGATCAGCCGGGTCGAGCCGACCCGCGCGGCGAGCGCGACGATCGTCCCCGCCACGGCGTCTGCCACGGGGTTCATCGCAAGCGGCTCGCAGACGGCAATATAGTCGGCCACCAGACCCGGATACATCCGGAGCACTTCCCGCACGGCGCCCTCGATGCGCGCCGCCGATCGCTCGCCGGCGCGCCACCGGCGATCCGCCTCGTGGAGCGCCCGGCTCAGGCCCAGCGCCTGCGCCCGGTCGTCGCGACTCAGGTAAACGTTCCGGCTGCTGAGCGCGAGGCCGTCCGGCTCGCGGATGGTCGGCACGACGACGATTTCGATGGGCCAGTCGAGGTCGCGCGCCATCGCCCCGACCAGGGTGACCTGCTGGATGTCCTTCCGGCCGAAGCAGGCGACGTCCGGCTGGACCAGGTGAAAGAGCTTGGCCACGACCGTCAGCACGCCGCTGAAATGCCCCGGTCGGAACTCGCCTTCCCAGCGGTCGGCAGCGGGACCCGGCACGACTCGCGTCTCGCTGCCCGGGGGGTACATCACCTGGGCATCGGGCACGAACAGGAGGTCCACCCCGCGGCCCGCCGCGAGCGAGCGGTCGCGAGGCAGGTCCCGTGGGTAGCGGGAGAGGTCTTCGGTGGGCGCGAACTGGAGCGGATTGACGAAGACGCTCATGACGACGGCCGCGGCATGCCCACGCGCCGCGTCGACCAGGGCGAGATGCCCTTCGTGCAGGTACCCCATCGTCGGCACGAAGCCGATTCGTCGGCCGCGCGCGCGCTGCTCCGCTACCCAGCGCCGGAGGGCGGCAACCTCGCCGGTCTCCTCCACCTTACTCGAAGCTGTGCGCGGCGTCCGGATACCGCCCGGACCGCACGTCATCGGCGAAGGCGTGCGCCGCCTTCCGGACCGCCTTGCCGAGCTCGGCGTAGTGCTTGAGGAACTTCGGCTCGAACAGCTCGTTGAGGCCGAGCATGTCGTGGAGCACCAGGACCTGGCCGTCGCACCCGCTGCCGGCGCCGATGCCGATGGTCGGAATGGTGAGCGAGCGACTGATCTCGGTCGCGAGCGCGGTCGGGACCAGCTCGAGCACGATCGCGCACGCCCCCGCGGCCTCGAGCGCCGGAGCGTCCGCCAGCATCCTCGCAGCGGCGTCCGCCTCCCTGCCCTGCACCCGATACCCGCCGAGGGCATGCACCGACTGCGGCGTGAGCCCGATGTGCCCCATGACGGGGATGCCCCGTTCCACCAGCGCGGCGACCGTCGGCGCCATCGCCTGACCGCCTTCGAGCTTGACGCCGTTGGCCCCGGTCTCCTGCATGACCCGGCCGGCGTTCCGGATCGCGTCCTCCACCGACACCTGATAGCTGAGGAACGGGAGGTCCACGAAGGTGAGCATCCGCGTCGCGCGGCGTACCGCCGCCGCGTGGTAGATCATCTGGTCGAGCGTCGCGTTGAGCGTGCTGTCGTGGCCGGCGAGGACCTGGTTCACCGAGTCGCCCACGAGGAGCACGTCCACGTCCGGCGAATCGAGCAGCCGGGCGAAGAGCGCGTCATAGCAGGTCAGCATCACGATGCGGCGTCCGGCCGCCTTCATCGCGGTCAGATCCAGCGCCGTACGCGGACGCGGGTCAGCGGTCATCGGCTCGCAGCTCCGCCAGCTCCCGCTGCCAGAAGTCGCGGTGAGCCAGCCCGGGGTGAGGGATCGTCAGGTCGGGTTCCGAAATCCGGCGTTCCCCGAACAATACGATATCCAGGTCGAGCGTGCGCGACGCCCACCGCTCCCGGCGCTCGCGGCCCGCGGCGCGCTCGATCGCCTGGCAGGCGCTCATGAGTGCGCGGGGCTCGAGCCCCGTCTCCAGGCGAACCATCTGATTGAGGTAGGGAGGCTGATCCGCCGCGCCGAGCGGCGCCGTCTCCTCAACCGCCGACGCGCCGGTGAGCGCGGTGTCCGGAAGTGAGGCCAGCGCGGCGCGGGCCCCGGCCAGATGGGCGGATCGGTCGCCCAGGTTGCTGCCCAGCGCAACGTAGACGACTTCGCGGGCCCGGCTCACGCGCCGACGACGAAGTGCTGCGCGATGGACTGCAGGTGGGCGGCGACATCGCCCAGCTCGTGAATCGCGCGCTCGAGCTCGGCCTGCCCGCGAGCGGCCTCGTCGGCCTGGGTCGCAAGCACGCGGGTGTCGCCGCCCATCCGGGTCGAGGCGTCGGCCACGCGGTGGATCCGGTCGCTCAGGAGCTCGAACGACATCTCCTGCGTCGCGGCCATCTCGGCGATCCGCCGCGCGTGAGTGCCCGCTTCTTCGGTGGCGCGTACGATGTCCTCGAACGCGGCCGCTGCGGCGCCGCTCAGCTCCTCGACGCCCGCGACCGCCTCCTCGCCGTGGCGCATCTGCGCAGAGACGGTGCTGACCTGCGCCGTCACGGCCGACACGAGCCCACCCGCCTCGCGAGCGGCCTCGAGACTCTGGGTCGCAAGCTGGCGGACCTCGCCGGCTACGACAGCGAAGCCGCGGCCTTCCTGGCCCGCGCGCGCTGCCTCGATCGCGGCATTCAGGGCGATGAGGCTGGTGAGATCGGCGATCTCGCGGATCGACCCGATGAACCCGGTGATGCGGCGGCTCACGTCGCCCAGACCCTGCACCTGCGCCGAGCTGTCGGCCACGAAGCGCTTGAGCTCCACCAGCCGGCCGAGCGCCTCGGCTACCACCGCGCGGCTCGCCCCGGCGGTCTCCGCCGCCCGGCCACTCGCCGCCGCCGCCTTGGCGCCTTCGCTCGCCATGTCGACCGACACCGTCAGCAGGGACGCCGTCGCCTCCAGCCCACCCGCGACGAACGACTCCTGCTCCTGCACGCTCCCGCTCATCGCGCGCGAGGCCTGCGTCAGCGCGGCCGCCGATGCTCTGAGCGAGTCGGTGGCGCGGGCCAGCGCGCTCACCTGCTGCCCGATCTGCTCCACCGTCGTCACCAGCGGCCGGCGCAGCTCGGCGATGTGGATCGCGGTGGCGATCTGGGTCGCGAGCGTGGCCAGCGCCGTGAGATCCTTGGTGCCGTACACGTTCCGCTTGAAGTGATCGATCTCCACGGTGCCCAGGAGCTCGTCGCCGAAAGCCAGCGGGTGCACGATCAGACTGAGCGCCTCGGGATCCGGCAGGGTTACCCGCGGATCGCGCGCCGTGTCCCGGACGAGCACCACCCGGCCACGCGCGCAGACCTCCGCCCGGATGGCATCGGCCATCCGTCCGGGCGGCGGCCGGTTGGGCCGGCCCTGCTCGCTCCGGTAGATGAGCACGGTGCTGCCGTCGGGGCGGCGGCGGTAGATCCGGAAGTCGCCCCAGTCGAGCAGGCGGTAACCGACCCGCTCGACCTGGAGAAACGATCCCTCCAGCGTGACGTTCCCGGCGATCGCGAGCTCCGTCGTCCGGACCTTGCCGAGATCCTCGGCCGCAATCGCCTCCTCCAGAATGCTTCTGGTCAGAAGGCCGAGCACGGCGAGCACGATCGCGACGGCGGCCCAGCCGGCTGGTGCGAGCGAGCGCACCGCACCGACCACGACGAGACAGCCGACGATGGTGATGAGATAGGAGACGATCTCCCAGCGGAGGATCAGCAG
This sequence comes from Bacillota bacterium, assembly GCA_050257015.1. Classification (GTDB taxonomy): domain Bacteria; phylum Gemmatimonadota; class Gemmatimonadetes; order Gemmatimonadales; family GWC2-71-9; genus JAICUF01. The sequence continues at coordinate 5,371 of JBLMWC010000006.1, forward strand.
CTGCTCCGAGCTCTCCAGCTTGCTGCGCAGGAGCAGCGTGAAGTAGAAGAGCGAGCGGCTCGTCAGGAAGTAGATCGCCGCGAAGGTGAAGCCGGCTGGAAGGAAGTCGAGCGAGAGCGGCGGATTGCCGCTGAGTCGAAGCACCAGCGCAAAGACGCCATAGGCGGAGACGAACGCGATCACCTCGCGGCCGGCGTTGACGACTCCGGCCGCGACCTGCTTCCGCACCCAGAAGACATCCGATGCGAAGACGCCGGCCGCCAGCGCGAGCACGACCGCCGAGGGGCCGACGGTCAGCGCCCCGGCCAGCGCGGGAATGCCGGTCTGGGTCAGGTAGGAGTACTTGCTCAGCCGAACCGGCGCCGCCCGCAGCACCAGAACGGCGCCGAGCAGGACCAGACAGGAGAGCGGCTGCTGCAGCCAGCGGTGGTCGGTCGCGAGCACGAGCGCTGCGAGCCCGAGGCCGCCGAACCGGAGGACGCGCCCGTAGGCCGCCAGCAGTCGGGGCACCGCGACCGTCCGCGGGTGCGCCGGCGACTCAGACGAAATAGTCACTGACCGTGAGCCCGTAGCGTGCGGGATCGGTCACCTTGACGATCGAGCGAAGGAATGTCCCGGCCGCGTCCTGCTCGCCCAGGTTGACCGTCCGGCCCGGCGGCGGCACCACGCCGCCGTCGGCATCGATCACGATGCGAACCAGCGGGCGGTTGAGCTGCTGCCCGTCCGGATTCATCGCGGCGACGACGCCGACCTCGAGGGTGTCCAGGATGACGCAGGTGCCCACGGGGTAGATGCCGATCAGGTTGATGAGCGCCTTCACCAGAACGGAGTCGTAGCCGCGCCGCGGGTTCTCCCACATCTCGCGCAGCACCTGGTCCGGCTCGATCGGCACTGTCTGGTAGCTGCGCCGAGTGGTGGCGGCGTCGAACCCGTCGGCCACCGCCACGATCCGCGAGAACAGGCCCAGCGCCCGGGGCCGCACCGGACGCGGGTAGCCGGTCAGGTCGGTCTTCATGTGGTGCTCGTGGGCGACGAGGATCGAGCGGTAGGGAATCTCCTCGTAGCCGCGCAGGTTGAAGAGCGTGAGCGCCCCGTACCACGGATGCGCCTGCATCACGCGCCACTCGGCGTCGTCGAGGCCGCTGGTCTTGTTGAGGATGTCGATCGGGATGCGTGCCTTGCCGATGTCATGCATCAGCGCCGTCATCCCGAGATCATAGAGCTGTACCTTGGAGAAGCCGAGCTTCTTGCCGAGCGCGACCGCAAAGATGCAGACGTTGACCGAGTGGGTGAAGGTGTACTCGTCGTAGTCCCGCAGCGTCGTGAGGCCGACCAGCGAGGTCTCGTTGTTGAGGACCTGGTCCACGATCATCTGCACTGCGCGCTTCACCTTCTTCACGCTGGTGGCGCGCCCGAGCCTGATCCCGGTCACGACCTCCTTGGCGACGGCGACGCCCTGCGAGTAGGTGCGCTTGGCCACCTCCCGGGCCCGCTCGTCGGTCGTCTCGGGCGTCGGCTGGGCCTTCTCGAGCAGCAGGCCCCGGACCGACGCCTGGTCCATCCGCTCCGTCAGCTCCTCGAACGGCTCGGGCACCGGCCGGTCGGCCAGGCTCAGGAGGATGCTCAGGAACGCCTGCCATTCGCGGCGGTCCACGGTGCGGAGGACCCGCAGCACGCCGACCTCGAAGGCACGGAGCATCGTGAGGATGTGGCTGAACGAGGCGTAGTTGTCGAGCTCGAGCCGGAGTCGGGTCGAGTTCACGAAGATGAAATCGCCCGCGAGGCGGATCTCGATCTCGGGATCGGTCTCGAGGAGCGCCTCGCTCGACGCCTCCAGGTCGTCCAGCGCCCGCTGGACGGTTGCGTTCTCGACGGGGTACAGCTTCAGGCTCCGGAGCGCCGTGTACAGCGCGAGGAGGAGTCCGCGCCCGCCCTGGCGAAGCGCGCCCTCGTGGCCGGTCGTCTCGAGCGGTTGTCCGGTCACGTCGCCGCCTCGCGGAGCGCGCGGTTGACGGCGTTCCGCACCACCAGCTCCTTGTCACTCGCGGCGCTCTCGAGGATTTCGCGGGCTTCCCGCGTCCGCACCCGGCCGAGGGCGATCGCCGCGCAGGCACGCATCTCGGCCGACTCGCGGCGCAGCAGGCCGCGGGGCGCAAGCATGCCGGCGAGGTGCTTGAGCGCCGCGGCACCGGCGATGGCGCCGTAGGCCTCGAAGAACGCCATCTTCTCGCTCAGCTCCATCGCCCGCACTGCCTTGCCCTGCACGACGGCCTCGACGCGCCGGAGCGCGCCCTTGTAGCCGCGCGCGCCGGCCGCCTTCACGGCGGCAACGCGGACGACGCGGTCGGCATCGTCGATTGCGCGGTCGATGTGCGCGAGCGCGCCGGGCGAACCGATCGCCGTGAGCGACTGCACCGCCGCCAGCCGCACCGCCGGCTCCGGATGGGAGAGCACGTCGCCCAGGCCGGCAACCGCCGGCTGCAGCTGGAGGCGGCCGCAGAGCGCGACGATGCCGAGCAGCGCCTCGGAGTCGTGCGCGCGCAGGAGGCGCAGCACCTCGCCGCTGCCGCCGGCCGCGAGCCGGTCGGCGGCGGCCTCCAGGAGCTGGCGGACGTGCTCCGAGGCCAGGCGCGGGGCCCAGATCACGATCGTCTCGAGCGCCGTGGGGCGCAGCTCGCGGAGGACCTCGCTCACATCGGCGTCGCCGGGGCGGGTGCCGGCTTCGTCGAGCGACTGAATCAGCTGGCGCACGATCGCCGGCTCGGAGAGGCGCAGCTCGAAGGCCTGCAGGCGCGTGAGGTGCGCGGGCTCGATCGGCTTGGCCCGGTCGGCCATGAGACGAAGCTCGCGCAGAATCGCCGCGACCGAGCGGAATTCGCCGGCGTTCAGGAGATTGGGAAAGAGCTGCTCGAGGATGGTGAGGATCTCGTCGCGGACCTCGGTGGAGCGCTGCTGCTCGAAGAGATCGAACACCGCGGCCAGCGCGCTCGCGCGCACGTCACGCGAATACTCCTCCCGTACCTCCCGCACGACGTAGCTGATCTCCGCCTCGTCGAGGAAGTAGAGCGTCGAGTCGAAGTCGTCGAGATCCACCACGCCGCCGCGGGGCCTGGGCGGCGCTTCCTCCGCCACCTGGGCCTGCCGCACCTCCGCCGGCACGCGCTCCGCCTCCTGCCCCTGCCGCTCGGGGAGCGCCGCGTCGCCGTACGCCTCGGCGAACTGGTAGCTGATCCACTGGAACTCCTCCGCCCACAGGAGGGTGAGGAGGTCATCCGATGCGTCGGCCTGGAGGAAGCGCGCGCGATTCACCACGTCGAGAAAGCGGATGATCTCCTGATCCTCGACCCCCCGGCGCAGCGTGAGGACGCGCATGCCGTCCTTGTAGAGCGCCCAGGCGAAGCTGTCCGGCTTGCTGAGCTGCTGGTAGACGGTCTCGCCCTCCCAGTGGAGGTCGGTCTCGACGACCTGCAGCTCGAGCTGGTCGGTGGCGGCCCAGATCGGATCGAACGCGGATCGCACCTGGAGCGCCGCGCGCTGGTAGATGGGGTTGTTCGGCAGGTACATCTGAAATGCCCGCATCGCCTTCACCAGACTCAGAATCAGTTCCGAGATCTGGGAAGCCGGCAGGACCGCGCCGTGCTCGGTGGGGGCTGCAACGTTCAAATCGAGTGTCTCCATGAGCCAGACAGTCCGGCGAATCGCCAGACGACGCGGGCATGCAACCCTCTGCAGGAGCGGGTATGCCCCTCTCAGCAAGCGTCACGCCGCGAGACCCGCCCCGGGGCCGGGCGCCGCCGGCCAGTCAACGAGGCTCTTGCCCTTCGGTCCGTTTTCGGGTAATGTAATTCGGGCTCTATTCGGTCACCCGACGCTGGAGGATAACGGATGCCCCTGACCAAGCGACAGAGCGAGATCCTCACCTACCTGCAGACGCACATCCACGGACAGGGCTACGCGCCCAGCTTCGAGGAGATCGCCGAGCAGTTCGGGTTCCAGTCGCTCGCGACGGTGCACGAGCACCTGACCAACCTGGAAAAGAAGGGGTACATCCGGCGCTCGTACAACGAGAGCCGCTCGATCGAGGTCCTCCCTCCGCGCGGGACCACGTCGGCCACCGAGATTCCGCTCCTCGGCAAGGTCGCCGCCGGCATGCCGATCGAGTCGCTCATGCACCAGGAGACGATCGCCGTCCCCGAGGCGATGCTGCCCCGTCGCGGTCCCAACTTCGCGCTCCAGGTCCAGGGATCGTCGATGATCGACGAGCACATCATCGACGGCGACTATGTCGTCGTGCACGGCAAGCAGACCGCCGAGAATGGCGAGATGGTCATCGCACTGGTGAACGGCGCCGAGGCGACGGTCAAGAAGTTCTATCGTGAGGCCGGCGGGTGGATCCGGCTGCAGCCCGCCAACGCAGCGATGTCCGCCCTGCGCTATCAGGAGCGGGACGTCCTTATTCAGGGCGTCGTCGTCGGAGTGATCCGGAAGTACTAGCTCCCCGTCTCCTGCCGCCGCGGCCGCCCGGCCGCGGCGCGCCATCAGCCCCGCTCCGCCCTCATCATTCCCCTCACGCCCTCGGGCGCGGAAACGGTATCCGACCGCAGGCGCTTTTGTCAATTACGACAATGATTTGCGCGGCTTGAAAGGGTCGCCCGGCCGGGCTAGATTCCGCGCGTGACGCGGACCTTTCTGGCGCTCCTGCAGTTCGACGGCCGGCAGTACGTCGGCTGGCAGCGGCAGCGGACCGGCCGGTCGGTTCAGGGCGAGGTGGAAGGCGTCCTCGAGCGACTCACCGGAACCCCCGTTCGCGCACACGCGGCCGGTCGCACCGACGCCGGAGTGCATGCCGAAGCGCTCGGCGTCAGCTTCGAGCTTCCCGAGCGGTGGAACGGTGCCGCGGCGCGGCGCGCCATGAACGCGCTGCTGCCGGACGACTGCTGGGTCGCCGCGGTGCACCCGATGCGCGACGGGTTCCACGCGCGGCGGAGCGCCCTGGCGAGGCGCTACCGGTACGTGATCGGCACCGACGACGCAGCCGCCTCGCCATTCCGCCGCCACTTCGAATGGGCGCTGCGTCGACCACTCGACCTCGATGCGCTGACGGATGCGGCACACGCGATTACCGGCCTGCATGCCTTCGAGGCATTCGCCGCCCGGGGACAGGAGAAGCCGCACTACCGCTGCCTGGTCCGCACCGCGGAATGGCTGCCGAGAGCGGCGGCGCGCGGAGTCGAGTTCCGGATCGAGGCCGACCGCTTCCTCCACCACATGGTGCGGATGCTGGTCGGTACGATGGTGGATATCGGCCTTGGCCGGCGCCCCATTGGCGACATGACTCGCCTGGTGGAGAGCACCGACAATGCCGACACCAGTCCGCCCGCGCCACCCGAAGGGCTGTACTTCGTGAGCGCGCTCTACCCGCCGTCCGCGTTCGCGGCCCCGATCGAGGAACGCCATGCAGCGCTCCAGACAGGCTGACCGGCGAGCCACCCGGCTCGTTCCCTTCGCGATGCTCCTCGCGGCCCTCGGCGGGTGCCGTGAACGGCCGGCTGCGCCGCTTCGGGTGTCGAGCGCGGGAGCCACCCAGCCTCCTGTCGCCACCGATCCCCGCTCGACCGTCGATCCCTCCCGGCGCACCGCGATCGTGGACGCGACCAACCGCGTCGCCCCGTCGGTCGTCTCCATCAACGTCACCTCGCACCAGCGCCTCGCTCCCCGGACGCCGTGGGACATGTTCTTCGTCCCCGACGGCACCGATCAGCTGGTTCAGAGCTTCGGGACCGGGTTCATCCTGCGGGCCGACGGAGCGATCGTCACCAACCAGCATGTCGTCGCCGGCGCCGAGAAGGTGGTCGTCACCCTCCCCGATGGACGCGATCTCCCGGGCCGCGTGCTCGGCGAGGATCCGATCACCGACATCGCGGTCGTGAAGGTGGAGCAGACCGGCCTGCCGACGGTCACCATCGGGCGGAGCACCGACCTCATGACGGGCGAGTGGGTCGTGGCCGTCGGCAATCCCTACGCCTACATGCTGGGCAACGCCGAGCCCACCGTTACGGTCGGCGTCGTGAGCGCGACGGGGCGCAACATTCTGCCGTCGGGCGAGCAAGCCGGGATGTACCTCGACATGATCCAGACCGACGCCGCCATCAATCCCGGCAACTCCGGCGGGCCGCTCACCAATGCGCTCGGCGAAGTCGTCGGCGTCAACTCCTCGATCTTCTCCAGCAGCGGCGGTTCGATCGGGCTCGGCTTCGCGATCCCCATCGAGCGCGCAGTGCGCGTCGCCAACGAGATCATCCGCAACTCGAGCGTGCGCCGGGCCTGGGTCGGGCTCGACGTGGTCGGCGCCAATGCGATGCGCGACTGGAAGAGCGAGGGCGGCGTCCGGATCGCCGCGGTGGCACCCGGAGGCCCGGCCGCGAAGGCGGGACTCAAGGCCGGCGACGTGCTCACGAACGCGAACGGCCATCCGCTCCGGAACTATCTCGACTGGGAGGCGGTCAAGCTCGACCTCCACGTCGGCGACGTGGTGACGGTCGGCGTCCGCAGCGCCGGCGGCGCCAGCGGGTCGCGGCGGATCGTAACCGGCGATCTGCCGACGGTGACCGCGCCCAAGGTCACCGTCCTGCGCGATCTGCAGCTCATCACCGTGACCCCGGCGGTCCAGGCCGAGCGCGGCCTCCGGAGTCCCGACGGCGCCCTCATCTTCAAGCTGACGCCGGACGTGGCCCGCGCGACCGGCCTCCAGGAGGGCGACGTGATCGTCGGCGTGAACCGGGTGCGCATCCACGATGCCGGCGAGCTGGCGTCGGCGCTGCAGGCGGTCCAGCCGCGCGAGCCGTTCCGCATCGTCTTCGAGCGGGGCGGCAGCTACAACTTCACCGACCTGGTGTTCTGATGACCGACGACCGCTACCGCTCCCCGCTCGGCACCCGCTACGCCTCGCCGGCGATGCAGACCCTGTGGGGCGAGCGGCATCGCGTCGCGCTCTGGCGCCGCCTCTGGCTCGCGCTGGCCGAGGCGGAGCGGGAGCTGGGACTCGACATCCCCGAGGCCGCGCTGGCGGAGATGCGGGCGCATCTCGACGATGCCGACCTCGACGCCGCGGCGCGCTACGAGCGACGCTTCCGCCACGACGTGATGGCGCACGTCCACGCCTTCGGCGACCAGGCGCCCGCCGCGCGGCCGTTCCTGCATCTCGGCGCCACCAGCGCGTTCGTGACCGACAACGCCGACCTCATCGTGATGCGCGACGGGCTCCGCCTTCTCCTCGGGCGGCTCATCGCGGTGCTCGACGCGCTGGAGAAGTTCGCCGCCCGGCACGCCGCCCTGCCCTGCCTGGCCTACACGCACTTCCAGCCGGCCCAGCTCACCACCGTCGGCAAGCGCGCCACGCTCTGGATGCTGGACTTCGCGCTCGACGTCGAGGAGCTGTGCCACCGGATCGAGACGCTGCGCTTCCGCGGCTGCAAGGGCACGACCGGCACGCAGGCGTCGTTCCTCGAGCTGTTCGGCGGCGATGCGGCGAAGGTGCGCGAGCTCGACCGCCGCGTCTCCGCGAAGCTCGGGTTCCCGGCACCGTTCCCGGTGACGGGGCAGACGTACACGCGGAAGGCGGACAGCATGGTGGTGGACGCGCTGAGCGGCGTCGCGCAGTCCGCCGCCAAGCTCGCCGTTGACCTCCGGCTCCTCCAGCACGAGGGCGAGATCCTGGAGCCGTTCGAGGCGGAGCAGATCGGCTCGAGCGCGATGGCCTACAAGCGGAACCCGATGCGGGCCGAGCGGATCGGCGCGCTCGCGCGCTTCGTGATCTCGCTGCAGGCCAACACCGCCAACACCGCGGCGAGCCAGTGGCTGGAGCGCACCCTCGACGACAGCGCCAACCGGCGGCTCACCCTGCCGGAAGCGTTCCTCGGAACCGATGCGATCCTCGTGCTCGCCACGAACATCGCGGCCGGCCTCGAGGTCCGCGAGGCGGTTATCCGGCGCCACGTCACCGAGCAGATGCCGTTCATGGCCACCGAGCGGTGGCTCATGGTCGGCGTCCAGGCCGGTGGCGACCGCCAGACCCTCCACGAGGTGGTACGGCGGCACAGCCTTGCCGTCGCCGAGGCGGTGAGCGGAGGGGCGCCGAACGATCTGCTCGAGCGTCTCGGCGCGGACCCGGCGTTCGCCGGCGTTCCGTCGGCGGCGCTGGCCGCCGAGCTCGATCCGTCGCGCTACACCGGCCGCGCGCCGGCGCAGGTCGAGGAGTTCCTTCGCGAGTTCCTCGCCCCGCTCCTCGCCCGCGCGCGGCCGCTGGCCGCGGAAGCCGGGGCGGCGGAGGTGCGGGTATGAAGACGCTGACGGCAAGCACGCTGCCGCTCGAGGTGGTCCGGCGCGGCAAGGTGCGCGAGGTGTACGCCGTCGACGCGGAGCATCTCCTCCTCGTCGCGAGCGACCGGGTGAGCGCGTTCGACGTGGTGATGCGCGAGCCGATTCCGCGGAAGGGCGCCGTGCTCACCCAGATCAGCGCCTTCTGGTTCGGGCGGCTCGCGGACGTCGTGCCGTCGCATTTCGTCACTGCGGCGACCCACGAGATTCTCGACCGCCTCCCCGCCCTGCGCGAGCATGCCGACCAGATCCGCGGTCGCGCGATGCTGGTACGCCGAACGGCACCGGTCCCGTTCGAATGCGTCGTTCGGGGGTACCTGAGCGGCTCGGCCTGGAAGGAGTACCGGGAGAGCGGCACACTGGCGGGTGAGCCGCTGCCGGAGGGTCTCGCGGAGAGCGCACGGCTCGACCCCGCGCTCTTCTCGCCCGCCACGAAGGCGGAGACCGGCCACGACGAGAACGTCACCTTCGATGTCATGGCGCGCGCGCTCGGCCCTGCACTGGCGGCGCGGCTGCGCGACGCAAGCTTCGCCGTGTACGGCGCCGGCCGCGAGTACGCAGCCGGCCGCGGGATCATCATCGCCGACACGAAGTTCGAGTTCGGCACCGATTCGGACGGCACGCTCCGGCTGATCGACGAAGTGCTGACGCCGGACTCGTCCCGCTTCTGGCCGGCCGATACCTACCGCCCCGGGGGTCCGCAGCCGAGCTTCGACAAGCAGCCGCTCCGCGACTACCTGGCGGCGCTCCGCCAGGCCGGCGACTGGAACGGCGAGGCACCCCCGCCGACGCTGCCGCCCGAGGTCGTGGACGCGACCAGCCGACGGTATCTCGACGCCTTCCGCCGGCTCACCGGCCACGCGCTGGAGGAGGACGCATGATCCGCACGGCGCCGGAGGGACGGTGGTTCATCATCGGAGCGTTCGCGATCGCCGTCGGCCTCGCCCTGGCAACGTGGTGGATCCCGCTGCTCGTCTGGCTGCCGATCACGATCTGGGTCGTCGCCTTCTTCCGCGATCCCGAGCGGACCGGCGAGCGCGGGCCGCAGCTGATCATCGCGCCGGCGGACGGCAAGGTGGTGAGCGTGATCGAGACTGACGAGCCGGCGTTCTTCGGCGACCGCGCGGTGCGCGTCTCGATCTTCATGAATGTCTTCGACTGTCACGTGAACCGTTACCCGGCCGACGGCACCGTCGCCTATCGGCACTACAACGCCGGCCGCTTCGGGCATGCCGGCACCGACAAGGCCAGTCTCGTGAACGAGCAATCGTCGGTCGGTCTCGACACCTCGCACGGCAAGCTCCTCATCCGGCAGATCGCGGGCCTCGTGGCGCGGCGGATCGTCACCGACCATCAGGTCGGCACCGCGGTGCACCAGGGCGAGCGGCTGGGCATGATCCGCTTCGGCTCGCGGGTGGACCTCTTCATGCCGCCGGGTACCCGCGTGCGCGTCAAGGTCGGTGATACGACGCGCGTGGCGCAGACGGTCGTCGCGGAGTGGACGTCATGACCGCCCCCCGGGACGAGCGGCACCGCGGGGTCCGCCGGGTCGTGGTGGTGATGCCGAGCGCCTTCACCCTCGGCAACCTGTTCTTCGGGTTCTGGTCGATCGTCTACGCCTTCAACGGCCAGTTCACCTGGGCCGGCTGGTTCATCATCTTCGCCGGCGTGCTCGACATGCTCGACGGCCGGGTCGCCCGGCTCTCGAACACCGGCACGAAGTTCGGCGCGGAGCTCGACTCGCTGGTGGATGTGATCTCGTTCGGCGTCGCGCCCGCGCTCCTGCTCTACTTCCTCGAGTTCTCGCTCGCGGGCCGCTTCGCCTGGCTCCTCTGCTACATCTACGTGGTGGCGGTCGCGCTCCGCCTCGCACGCTACAACGTCACCTCCGCCACCAAGCCCCACAGCCACTGGTTCACCGGCATGCCGTCGCCCTCAGCGGGGATGACGCTCGCGGCATACTATCCGTTCAGCCAGACGCGCTGGTACCAGCAGTCGCTGGCGTACCTCGACCTTCAGCATCAGGGGCTGGTCGTCCTCACGCTGCTGCTGGCCGTGCTGATGGTGAGCAACGTCAAGTATCCCCGCTTCCCGCCCATCGGACTGCGCTCGGCCCGCGGGATCTTCGGCCTGCTGGTGCACGTCGGCATCCTGCTCGGCGCGGTGCTGGCGCCGGCGTCGTTCCTGTTCCCGCTCGGGCTCGCCTACGTCGCGTTCGGCCTGGTCCGGACCGCGGTACTCGGCCTCATGCAGCCGGGCGAGGCCGAGCTCGTCCCGGACGAGCGGCTGGTCGATACGACCGACTCCCGCGTCTCCCGACTGCCGCTTTCCCGCGCGCGGCGCGCGCGGCGCAACCCTCCGGAGGATGACTGATGAGTTTCCGTGTTCACGTCCGCGTCATGCCGCGCAGCGGCCTCCTCGACCCGCAGGGACAGGCCGTGGAGCATGCACTGGCTGCGCTCGGGTTCGGCGGAGCGGCCGATGTGCGGGTCGGCCGCGCCATCGAGCTCCACATCGCGGCAGCCTCGGCCGACGAAGCCAGGGCGGAGGCACAGCGGATGTGTGACCGGCTGCTGGCCAACCCGGTGACCGAAGACTACGAACTCGAGGTGGAGGCCCGCTGATGCGACGTGTAGCCGTGGTGCGGTTCCCCGGCAGCAACTGCGACCTGGACGCGCTTCGCGCCGCCGAAGCGGTGGGAGCCGAGGCGTATTTCATCTGGCACCGGGACACCAGCCTTGCCGGAGCCGATGTCGTGCTGCTCCCGGGCGGCTTCAGCTACGGCGACTATCTCCGCTCGGGCGCCATCGCACGCTTCAGCCCGATCATGACCGCCGTGCAGCAGCACGCCGCCGATGGCGGCGCGCTGCTCGGCATCTGCAACGGCTTCCAGATCCTGTGCGAAGCGCACCTGCTCCCGGGGGCGCTGATGCGGAACGCGGGACTCACCTTCGTCTCCCGCCCGGTACCGGTAGTCGTCGAGCGCACGACGACGCCGTTCACCTCGGCCTATGCGCCGGGGACGCTGTTGCAGCTCCCCGTTGCGCACGGGGAGGGCCGGTTCGTCGTCACCGAAGACGTCGCACGCCAGCTCGAGGCTGAGGGTCGCATCGTGCTGCGCTACGCGAGCGGCGACCCCGCCGCGGAGCCGGGAAATCCCAACGGCTCGGCCCACGACATCGCCGGCATCTGCAACGCCGGAGGCAACGTGGTCGGCATCATGCCGCACCCCGAGCGCGCCATCAGCCCGCTGCTCGGGAGCGACGAGGGGCTCGGGTTCTTCCGGTCCTTCATGGGCGCACTCGCGGAGGCGGGAGCATGAAGGCGACACCGATGATCGCGCTGCTCGTGGCGCTGGGGGCAGTTCCGCTGGCGGCTCAGGTGCCGACTCCCGCCGCGCCTCCGGCCGCCGCGGCGACCCCCGACTCCGGCACGGTCCGCCCCGGTATGACGGAAGCTCAGGTCCAGGCGGCGTGGGGCGCCCCGTCGGGCTCCCGCGTCCGCGGAGACTACAAGTACCTCTTCTTCGCCAACGGCTGCCAGCCGGCCTGCGGCATTCAGGACGTCGTGATTCTCGAGCGCGGGCAGGTCGTCGACGCGATCGTGCGCGATCCCCGGCACCGGTACGACGGCGTGTCGTCGTCGCCCCCGGGCCGGACGCCCGCCGCCACCGTTTCAACTCCGACTGGAAGTCCCAGCCGATGACCGAGAAGCCAAGTCGCAACGAGGATGAGTATTTCGTGCTCCAGGAGGCCGAGCTGCTGCGCCAGCACCGGGCGGAGATCCGCCGGAAGCAGGCGGAGGCGGAGCGGCGAACGCACTACATGAAGTGCCCGAAGGACGGGTACGATCTCACGAGTGAGGGATTCCACGGCGTGACGGTGGACACCTGCCCCCACTGCGGCGGCATCTGGCTCGACGCGGGTGAGCTCGAGGTCATCTCGAAGCACGCCGACCGCCACGGCCTCCTCGGCCGCATCTTCGGCGACGTGCTGCAGGCGCTGCGCGGCGGACATCACGAGGAGAGCGCATCGCGGGGGTCGCACCTTGCCTGAGGTCACCACGGGAACCGGTCTGCTCGACGCCGAGCCGTTCGCGGGCGAGCGCCCGGTGACGCCGGAGGTCGTGCGGGAGCACAATCTCACCGAGTCGGAATACGAGCGGATCCTGGAAATGCTGGGCCGCACGCCGACGCTGACCGAGCTCGGCGTCTTCTCCGCGCTCTGGTCGGAGCACTGCTCCTACAAGCATTCGAAGCCGGTCCTTCGCACTTTCCCCACGACCGGTCCGCAGGTTGTGCAGGGACCCGGCGAGAACGCGGGTGTGCTCCGGCTCCCGAACGGCTGGGCCGTCGCGTTCAAGGTGGAGTCGCACAATCACCCGTCGGCGGTCGAACCGTATCAGGGCGCTGCCACCGGCGTCGGCGGGATCCTGCGCGACGTCTTCACGATGGGCGCGCGGCCGGTCGCGATGCTCAACAGTCTCCGCTTCGGTCCGCTCGACGTGCCGCGCAACCGCTATCTCTTCGCCGGCGTCGTGCGCGGAGTCGGCGACTACGGCAATTGCGTCGGCGTCCCGACGCTCGGCGGCGAAGTCGGCTTCGCCCCCGGCTATACCGGCAACCCGCTGGTCAACGCGATGTGCGTCGGCCTCCTCCGCGAGAGCGACCTGATCCGGGCCCGCGCCGAAGGAGTGGGCAACATTCTCCTCTGCGTCGGCGCGCGGACCGGGCGTGACGGCATCCATGGGGCGAGCTTCGCATCCGAGGAGCTCTCGGAGAAGAGCGAGGCGCGCCGCCCGCAGGTGCAGGTCGGCGACCCATTCACCGAGAAGCTCCTGCTCGAGGCGAGTCTCGAGCTCATCACCTCCGGCCTCATCGTGGCGATCCAGGACATGGGCGCCGCCGGCCTCACGAGCTCGTCGGCGGAGATGGCCGCCCGCGGTGGCGTCGGTGTCGAGATCGACACCGGCCTCGTACCGACGCGGGAGCCGGGGATGACGCCCTACGAGATCCTGCTCTCGGAGTCGCAGGAGCGGATGCTGGTCGTCGCCGAGCCGTCGCGCGTCGAGGCGATCGAGGCGGTGTGCGCCAAATGGGAGCTCACGGCCACCCCGATCGGCCGGGTGACCGACGACGGGATCTTCCGCGTCCGCCACAACGGGCCGGTGGTGGTCGCGATTCCCGGCCGGAGGCTCGTCGAGGACTGCCCGGTCTATTACCCCGAGGCGGCGGAAGCGGCCGAGGTCCGGGCGCGCCGCGCCGCCCCGGCGCCCGCGATCGGGCTCGACCCGGTTGCCGCGCTGGAGCAGCTCCTCGATGCACCCAACATCGCCAGCAAGCGCTGGGTCTACGAGCAGTACGACTCGACGGTGCAGGCCTCGACCGTCATCCCGCCCGGCGGCGACGCCGGCGTGATTCAGGTGCCGGGGGCCGAGTTCGGCCTCGCGGTCACCCTCGACTGCAACTCGCGCCTGCTGGCGCTGGATCCCTACGAAGGGGGCAAGGCGGCCGTCGCCGAAGCGGCGCGCAACATCGCGTGCACCGGCGCCCGCCCGCTCGGGATCACCGACTGTCTCAACTTCGGCAACCCGGAGAAGCCGGAAGTCTTCTTCCAGTTCCGTGAGGCATGCCGCGGAATCAGCGACGCGTGCCGCGCCTTCGAGACGCCCGTGACTGGCGGCAACGTCTCGTTCTATAACGAGAGCCCGACCGGCGCGATCGATCCGACACCGACGATCGGCATGGTCGGCGTCCTCGATCGGGTGGCCGACCGCGTACCCAGCCACTTCAGCGAGCCGGGAGACCGCATCCTGCTGCTGGGGACCACGGCCGGCGTGCTCGGCGGGTCGGCCTACTGGGCGGAGCTCGCGGGGTTCGTCGGCGGGGAGCCGCCGCGAGTGGACCTCGACGCCGAGCGCCGGCTCCAACGCCTGCTGGTGGATGCCGCGCGCGAGCAGCTCCTGCGGTCCGCCCATGACTGCTCGGAAGGCGGTCTCGCGGTGGCATTGGCCGAGGCCGCGATCGGTGGGCCCTATGCCCGCCATCCCTTCGGCGCGACCGTCGATCTGACCGGCTACGCGGACGGCCTCGACCCTGCCGCGCTGCTCTTCGGCGAAGACGGCGCGCGCGTCGTCGTCTCGGCGTCGGCCGCCGCGGCCGGGGCGCTCACGGAGCTGTGCGGCCGGCACGGCGTGCCGGTGTTCGCGGCCGGCGCCGTCGGGAGCGCCAGTGGCGCGCTGACGCTCAAGGTCGGCGGCCGGCTGCTGACGTGGGACACGAAGCATCTCCGGCGAACCTGCTTCGACGCGATTCCGCGCCGGATGCGGCACGCCGATCTGGACCGGACGGGGGACTGAGGCATGTGCGGCATTCTGGGAGTCTCGGCAGTGCCCGACGCGGCACGCATCGCGTATCTCGGCATCTACGCCCTGCAGCACCGCGGACAGGAAAGTGCCGGGATCGTCGCCGTGGATGACGACGGCACGGCCCGCTCCCACCGCGGGATGGGCCTCGTGTCGGAGACGTTCAACGAGACCTCGCTGAATGCGCTGCCGGGCGACGTGGCGGTCGGACACACACGGTACTCCACGACGGGAAGCACCGTCCTCGCCAACGCCCAGCCGTGCTACGCGAACACGCGCTGCGGCCCGCTCGCGCTCGCGCACAACGGCAATCTGACCAACGCCGACGAGATCAAGCGCGAGCTGGTTCGCGCCGGGGCGATCTTCTCGTCCTCGAGCGATTCCGAGGTGATCGTGCACCTCATCGCCCGCTCCAACGCCGATACGCCCGAGGGTCAGATCCGCGAGGCCCTCGAGCGGATCGACGGCGCCTACAGTGTGGTCATCGCCCTGGGGCGCACCATCTACGCGGCGGTGGACAGCCGCGGGTTCCGCCCGCTGGTCGTCGGCCGGCTCGGGACCGGCGCCGTCGTGGCCTCCGAGACCTGCGCCCTCGACCTGGTCGGCGCGTCGGTGGCGTGCGAGCTGCTGCCGGGCGAGTTCGTGCGGATCGAGGACGGCGTGATCACCCAGCTCCCACCGCTGAGCCCCCGCCCCGTCTCGCGCTGCGTCTTCGAGCTCGTCTACTTCGCGCGACCCGACAGCCGGGTCTTCGGCGAATCGGTCGACCGGGTGCGACGCCAGCTCGGCCGCGCGCTCGCACGGGAGCAGCCGGCGCCCGGCGCGGAGGTTGTGTTCAGCGTACCCGACAGCGCCAACGCGATGGCCCTCGGGTTCTCGGAGGAATCGGGGATCAAGCTGGAGCACGGCCTCATCCGCAACCACTACGTCGGCCGCACCTTCATCAATCCGACCCAGGCGCTCCGCGTCGCCAAGGTGAAGATCAAGTTCAACCCGGTGCGCGAGGTGATCGAGGGGCGCTCGGTGGTCGTGGTGGACGACAGTCTCGTCCGCGGCACCACGAGCAAGGGACTCGTCCAGATGATCCGCGCGGCGGGCGCGCGCGAGGTGCACTTCCGGCTCTGCTCCCCGCCGATCACCGGCCCCTGCCACTACGGCATCGACACGCCTACCCGCGCGGAGCTGATCGGCGCGAGCCACTCGATCGACGAGATCCGCGACTACCTCGGCGTGGATTCGCTGGGATATCTCTCGCTCGAGGGGATGCTTCGCGCCGCGGGACAGGAGCCGGGCGAGCCGAACCACTTCTGCCACGCCTGCTTCTCCGGCGAATACCCGACCCCGGTCCCCGAGGATCTCGTGCAGCTCCGCCACCTCTCCCCGCTGCTGGCCACCGGCGCATGAGCGGACCCTACGTGCAGCCCCTGGTCTACTTCTTCGGCCAGGGGCGGGCCGACGGCACCGCCGCGATGAAGGACGTGCTCGGCGGCAAGGGCGCGGGACTCGCCGAGATGACCACGATCGGCATCCCGGTGCCGCCCGGGTTCACCATCTCCAGCAGTCTCTGCCTGAGCTACCTCGAGAATCGCCAGTTCCCGCTGCGCCTTCGCTCTCAGGTCGAGAACAGCCTGCAGCGCCTCGAGGGCGCCACCGGGAAACACTTCGGCCACGGCGCCAATCCCCTGCTCGTGTCGGTGCGCTCCGGCGCCGCGGTCTCGATGCCGGGAATGATGGAGACGATCCTCAACCTCGGGCTCAACGACGAGACCGTCGAAGGTCTCGCGGCGCAGAGCCGCAATCCTCAGTTCGCGTGGGATTCCTACCGGCGGTTCGTGCAGATGTACGGCGGGGTGGTGTTCGGCCTTCCGAAGAAGCCGTTCGACACCATGCTCGAGGCCCGGAAGACCCGCCTCGGCATCGAGCGTGACATCGACCTGCCGGCGGAGGAATTTCAGGGACTGGTGCGCGACTTCAAGGCGCTGATCCGCTCCGAGCGGGGACATGACTTCCCCGAGGAGCCGCTCGATCAGCTCTGGGGAGCGATCGCCGCGGTGTTCGAGAGCTGGAACACGCGCCGGGCCATCGACTACCGGAAGCTGCACGACATCCCCGACTCGATGGGTACGGCGGTCAACATCGTCGCGATGGTCTTCGGCAACATCGGCGACGACTCGGGCACCGGCGTCGCGTTCAGCCGGAATCCGTCCACCGGCGAGCGGGCGCTCTACGGCGAATATCTCCTGAACGCGCAGGGCGAGGACGTCGTGTCAGGGGTCCGCACCCCGGAGCCGATCGCCCGCCTGCGGGAGACGCTGCCCGATGCGTACGCCGAGCTCGAGCACACGGCGCGCACGCTGGAGCGGCACTTCCGCGACATGCAGGACATGGAGTTCACGATCGAGCGCGGCAAGCTCTACATGCTGCAGACGCGGCGCGGCCAGCGGGCCGGCCACGCCGCGGTGCGAATCGCCTGCGAGATGGTGGACGAGGAGCTGATCACCCAGGAAGAGGCGATCGCGCGGGTTCCCCCCAACGACCTGAACCAGCTCCTCCATCCGACGATCGATCAGACCAGCCGGCTCGATCTTCTGACCACCGGGCTGCCGGCCTCACCGGGCGCGGCGAGCGGCATGGTCGTCTTCGACGCCGACCGCGCCGAGGCGCAGGGCCAGGCCGGCCAGGCGGTGATCCTGGTGCGCCGTGAGACGTCACCCGAGGACTTCCACGGAATGGTCGCGGCGAAGGCGGTGCTCACCGCCCGCGGCGGGATGACGTCGCACGCGGCGGTCGTCGCGCGCGGCATGGGCAAGCCGTGCGTCGCCGGCGCGCAGGGACTCCAGGTGGACGAGGAGGCCGGCTGCGTCCGGGCCGACGGCCGCGTGGTGAAGGCGGGCGAATGGATCACGGTGGACGGCAGCACCGGCCGCGTCTTCGCCGGGCAGGCCGCCCTCGTTCCGCCGGAGCTCGACAACGATTTCACGCGCCTCCTCGCCTGGGCCGACCGCGTGCGGAATCTGCGCGTGCGGGTCAACGCCGATACGCCGGCCGACGCGCACCGCGGCCGCGACTTCGGCGCCGAGGGGATCGGCCTGTGCCGCACCGAGCACATGTTCTTCGAGGGCGACCGGCTCAGCGCGATGCGCGAGATGATCGTCGCCCGGGACACCGAGGGACGCAAGCGCGCGCTGGCGCGACTCCTGCCGATGCAGCGGGGAGACTTCGAGGCGATCTTCCGCGCCATGGAAGGATTCCCGGTGACGATCCGGCTTCTCGACCCGCCACTCCACGAGTTCCTGCCCCACGATCCCGCCGAGATCGAGGCACTCGCCGCCGAAATGAAGATGGAGGCGGCCGAGCTGCAGCGGATCGTCCACAGCCTCACCGAGGTGAACCCGATGCTCGGCCTCCGCGGCTGCCGGCTCGGCATCGTGTATCCCGAGATCACCGAGATGCAGGTGCGCGCCATCTTCGAGGCCGCGTGCACCGTGGCCGAGCGCAAGGGACGCGTGATGCCGGAGGTGATGGTGCCGCTCACCGCCACGGTGACCGAGTTCCGCAAGCAGGCGCTCATCGTCCGGCAGGTCTCCTCGCAGGTCTTCAGCGAGCGGCAGATCACGGTGCCGTTCGTGCTCGGCACCATGATCGAGTTGCCGCGGGCGGCGCTCACCGCCGACGAGATCGCGCGCGAGGCCCAGTTCTTCTCGTTCGGAACCAACGACCTCACCCAGACAACCTGGGGACTCTCCCGCGACGATGCGGGACGCTTCCTGCCGTTCTATCTCGAGAACGGCATCATCGAGGACGATCCGTTCCAGGTCCTCGACCGCAACGGCGTCGGCAAGCTCGTGGCCCTGGGCTGCGAACTCGGTCGCCGGACGCGGCCGGACCTCAAGCTCGGCATCTGCGGCGAGCACGGGGGCGAGCCGGCCTCGATCGCGTTCTGCGACGAGCTCGGCATGAACTACGTCTCCTGTTCGCCGTACCGCGTGCCGATTGCACGGCTCGCCGCGGCGCAGTCCGCCCTGGCCGAACGGGGCACCATGGACCGCACGCGCGCGACCGTGTAGCAGTACCCGTCATTCGTCAGGACCGTTTTCAACTTCTGGCAGGAGTTCGTGGATGCGTTTCAGTGCTTTCGCCTTTACATGTGCCATCGCCGCTTCCGTCGCCGCCTGCGGCTCGGACAACAATGGTCCGAGCGGCTCGGTCGACCTGACCGCTCAGCAGACCGCCGCGCTCAGCGCCGCGCTCGTTTCCAACGGCACCCTCGGCTCCGAGGCCGCCGCCTTTGCTCCGTTCGCCCTCTCGCAGCTTCAGAGCGCCGGCTCCTTCTCCGGCTATGACGCCGTCGGCGTGCAGGTCAACTACACCGTCACCGCGGGTGGCACCACCCAGAGCGGCGTGATGTCCAGCATCATCGGCTGGCAGGGACTGAACGCATCGGCCCAGACGGTGGACAAGATCATCGCCGCGTCGCAGTTCTCCACCGGCGGCACCTTTCCGTCGACGGTGACCGGATCCTTCGCCAACAGCGGAACGATCGGCTCGTACTACGACCGGAGCACGGCGTCGAACTACCTGGCGACGACCGGCACCTTCAACATCACCGCCGCGACCTTCGACGGCAGCAGCAAGAGCTGCGATTCCTCGAGCGGCGGAATCACCGTGACCTGCAGCTATTCGACCGGCACCATGACCGGCTCGTTCGGCTTCAGCGCGGACCGCGCCAACGGCAGCGGCCCGGCGACCTTCGACCAGGCCGTCACCAGCTTCGAGCTGCCGGCGGTCCGCGTCACCATCAGCATCACCGAGTAGCGTCCCTGGTACGCGTGCCGGCCGCTGGCCGGCCGGCACGTCTCCCCGGCTCCGGAGCCGACATGAGCGTCCTTGCAGGCGTCGTGATGGGCAGTGATTCCGACTGGGAGATCATGCAGCACGCCGCGCGGCAGCTCGATGAGCTCGGCATCGGTCACGAGCGCCGCGTCGTGTCGGCCCATCGGACGCCCGATCTCCTCTTCGAGTATGCCGCGGGCGCCGCCGCCCGTGGACTGCGCTGCATCATCGCCGGCGCGGGTGGCGCGGCCCACCTCCCCGGCATGCTCGCCGCCAAGACGACGCTGCCGGTCCTCGGCGTGCCGATTCCGACCCGTCACCTCAACGGTCTGGACTCCCTCCTGTCCATCGTCCAGATGCCGCGTGGCGTGCCGGTCGCGACGTTCGCGATCGGCGAGGCCGGGGCGGTCAACGCGGCGCTCTTCGCCGCGGAGATCCTCGCCGGATCGGACCGTGACCTGGCCGGGCGGCTCGAGGCGCTCCGCGCCACGCAGCGCGATCGGGTACTCGGCCTCTCACTGCCCGGATGATCGTCTCCGGCGCCACCCTCGGTGTCGTCGGCGGCGGGCAGCTGGGGCGGATGTTTACGCTCCGTGCCCGCGGCATGGGCTATCGGGTGATCGTGCTCGAGCCCGATCCCCTGAGCCCCGCTGGCGCCGCCGCCGACCGTCACCTCGTGGCGGCCTATGACGACCCCGCGGCCCTCGCCGAGCTGGCCGAGTCCTGCGACGCCATCACCACCGAATTCGAGAACGTCTCCGCCGAAGCGCTCACCCGCCTCGGCGAGCGCTGCCCGGTGCGGCCGGACGGCCGGACGGTTGCGATCGTGCAGGACCGGATCACCGAGAAGCGGCACGTGATGGACGCCGGCTTCCGCACCGCGCCCTACCGCCCGGTCACGACCGAACGGGAGCTGGCGAGCGCGGTGGATTTCGTCGGAATGCCCGCCCTGCTCAAGACGGCGCGGCTCGGTTATGACGGGAAGGGACAGGCGCGGCTGACACGCCCGCAGGAGGCGCGGGCGGCGTGGGATTCGCTGGGCCGGGTCCCCTGCGTGCTCGAGCGGCGGCTGTCGCTGGAGCTCGAGGTGTCGGTCGTCCTCGCGCGGGGGACCGACGGGAAGATCGCCGCGTACCCTCCGGGCGAAAACGTGCATCGGAACGGAATCCTCGAGAGCACCGTCGTCCCCGCCCGGATTACGCCCGCCGTCGCGGCGAAGGCGCGCGAGCTCGCGTCGGCCGTCGCGGCGTCGCTGGACTACGTCGGGGTGATGGGCGTCGAGCTCTTCCTGGCGGAGGGCGGACAGCTCTTCGTGAACGAGATCGCGCCGCGGCCGCACAACAGCGGCCACTACACGATCGACGCCTGTCCGGTGGACCAGTTCGAGCAGCAGGTCCGTGCGCTCTGCGAGCTGCCGCTCGGGAAGCCGGAGGTGCTGAGCCCGGTCGCGATGGTGAACCTGCTGGGCGACCTGTGGGCCGGCGGCACGCCGAACTGGGAGAAGGCGCTGACCTTCCCCGGCGTTCGCCTTCACCTCTACGGCAAGGCGCACGCGCGTCCGGGCCGGAAGATGGGTCACATCAACTGCCTCGCGGCGACACCCGAGCAGGCACTCGAGACGGCGCTCGCCGCACGCGAGGCGCTCACCTCGCGGCGCTGAGGAACGCTCCGGCCCCGTCACCGGCCCCTCTGGTCCGACATCCTCGTGTGCACCTGCGAGGGACTCGTCGACGTTTTCCTCCTCCTGTACGCCCTCGCCGTCGTGGGGATCACTGCGCGGCAACACGGGCTGCTCGTCGCCGTTCAGCTGGTCACCGCGATCCTGTGCTACCTGCCGGCGGCGCGCCTCGCCGACCGCAGCCTGAGCCGCAGTCTTTGCGCTGACGGTGGATGAGCGCTACGCTGGATGGCCCGGGCCCCGAACCGCCGAGGCCCACGGATCCGCTCCACCAGGAGGGACCCACGCAGAGCCACCAGCGCGCGCACCCGATCTCGCGCCGGCATCTCGCCGCGACCCTGGGAATCGTGTGCGTCGCGCGCGGTGCGGGGCGCACCGCCAGGCCGCCTGCTCGCCCAGGCGATCGGCGGGAACGGGCGCGAGCTGGGTGGCGGTCGAGCGCGCGCGCCGGATCGATGCAAGCCGACGATAAAGACGATGAGGGTGACGGGGCGCGCCTCGTGACCCGGGGGCCGGCGGTCGCTCTGCCGCGGGGCGTGATCCTGGCGTTGCTGCTCGCGACGCCAATGCTCACTGCGCCGGTCGCGGCCGCCCAGGTCGTCACGACCCCGTCAGGCGCAACAGCGGCAGATTCGGGGCGGGCGGCGCACAGCGCTCCGACGACCGCCGCACCGGCCGGCGCACTGCGCATCGGCCGCACGGGCTCCGAGGCCATCCGGCTCGACGGCCGTCTCGACGAGTCAGCATGGGCGACCGTGGACTCCATCGCCGATTTTCGGCAGCGCGAGCCCGCGAACGGTGCCCCGGCTACCGAGCGCACGGTGGTGCGCGTGCTCGCCTCCCCCGAGGCACTCTACGTCGGCGTGCATGCGTTCGACGCCGTTCCGCGGAGCGTGCGCGCCACCCAGCTCCGTCGCGACGCCGACCTGACGGTCGACGACTACGTCACGCTCCTCGTCGACAGCTTCCGCGACCGGCGCGGTGCCTTTCTGTTCCGCACCAATCCGAACGGCGCGCGGTGGGACGCGCAGCTCGTGGGCTTCGAGGACCCCGACGAGAACTGGAACGGGATCTGGGACGTGGCAACCAGGCGCGATTCGACCGGCTGGACCGCCGAGTTCCGCCTCCCGTTCCGCACGCTCCGGTACCACCCCGGCGAAACGGCGTTCGGCTTCAACGTCCAGCGCTTCATCCGGCGGAAGAACGAGGAAGCGCTCTGGCGGTCGTGGGGCCGCACCCAGGGACTCATCCAGTTGCTCGAGGAAGGGACGCTCACTGGCGTCGGCCCCCTCCAGCGCGGGCACGACCTCGAGCTCCGGCCCTACGTGCTCGGCCGGACCTCGCTCGCAGAGCGGGGGGTGGATGGCCGCGTCGCCACGCCGGCCGACGTCGCTGCGAAGGCCGGGCTCGACGCCAAGCTCGCCGTGTCGCCGACGCTCACCGCCGATTTCACCGTGAACACCGACTTCGCCCAGGTCGAGGTCGACCAGCAAGTCATCAACCTGACCCGCTTCCCGCTCTTTTTCCCCGAGAAGCGCGAGTTCTTCCTGGAATCGGGCGGACTCTTCAACTTCGGCACGCCGGAGCGGGCCCAGGTCTTCTACTCCCGACGGGTTGGGCTGCGGGACGGGATGCCGGTGCCGATCCTGGCGGGTGCCCGGCTCTACGGGAAAGTGGGACCCTGGGCGCTCGGGGTGCTCGACGCGCGCACGGGCGAGGGCGAGGAGGCCAATGACCTCGTCGTCCGTGTCGAGCACGACCTGCTCCAGCGCTCGCACATCGGCGGGATCGCGACCCTGCGGTCGGGTCCCGGAGTGGCGGGAACCGAAGCCGCGGCGGGGCTCGACATCGATCTCCCGCTCGTCGTGGGCGGCCGCAACCTCGAGCCCTCATTCTGGATCGCCGGCACGCACCTGCCCGGGGTACGCGGCACGCCCACCGCCTGGCGCTTCGGGACCGACTACCCCAACGACCTCTTCGACAACTTCGTCTCGCTCTACCGGATCGCCGACGGATTCACGCCCACGCTCGGCTTCGTGCGGCGGACCGGCATCTGGGAGACGACGGGACACATCGACTTTACGCCCCGGCCGCACGTGCTGGGGATACGCCAGTTGGACATCGTCTTTCCGATTCCGAGCTGGGACATCATCGCGAACGGGGAGGGCTCGCTGTTCCGATCCAGGGATTGGCAGACGGCGGAGCTCGAGTGGCGGCTCCTCGGCGGCGTGCTCGAGAATGGCGGCGCGTTCGAGGCAAATCTCCAGCGCTTCCTCGATGCGCCGACCGACAGCTTCCCGATCTTCCGCGACGTTACCCTCACGCCCGGGCGGTACTGGTGGACGCGCGGCGAGTTGCAGTACGCGACCTCACCCGGCCGGCCGCTGAGCCTGTCGTCGCTCGTGAGCATCGGCGATTTCTACGCCGGCACGAGCACAGAGCTCGAGTTCGGTGCGACCTGGCGCCCACGTGGCAAACTCATCCTTGGGGCCGATATCGGCCGCAGCGCCATTCGTCTGCCGGAAGGTCGGTTCACCACGGTCCAGGCGACAACGCGCGTCGAGTATGCGTTCAACACGCACACGACGCTCCAGACCTTCGTGCAATACAACAACGACGACCAGCGCGTGGACGTGAACCTGCGCTTCCACTGGATTCCGACGATCGGTGACGATATCTACCTCGTCTGGAACTCGGGCTACTCGACCGATCCCGCGGCCCGCTTCCGCTTCCCGCACCTCGG
The DNA here is from genome assembly GCA_050257015.1 of Bacillota bacterium. Classification (GTDB taxonomy): domain Bacteria; phylum Gemmatimonadota; class Gemmatimonadetes; order Gemmatimonadales; family GWC2-71-9; genus JAICUF01. Next base: position 29,364 of record JBLMWC010000006.1, read on the forward strand.
GGCGCTTGGCCAGCCGCTGGACGGGGCGCTCATCCTGAAGGCAGTCCACCGGCTCGCACGTTGAGAGCGGCGAATCACGGACCGTTGGGGTGGAGTAGACACGAACGGCCGGCAGCGGTGTGCGCTGCCGGCCGTTCGCGATGATGGAGGCGCAGGGAATCGAACCCTGGTCCGAATCAGTTTCCAGAACCGCGTCTACGTGCGTAGGCTCGACTTCTTGCCGTCGCTCCGGGCCGGTGTCGAACCGACCTGCCCCGAGTCTATCTCCTGAGTTCTCGCCGGACGCGCCGGAGTGCCGCGGCCAGCCAGCCCGGATTTTCGATTCGACGACGACGCCCCAGGCGGGCTTCGCCGGCGAAGGTGCATGAAGCGAGCGTTAGCTCAGCTTACGCAGCCAGTGCCAGTTCAGTGTTGGCAGTTGAATCATTCCAGGGTGTTTTACCAGGGTCCTGGACCTGGGCACGCTGCCATTCCTTCTTCTAACCCGTCGAAGCCAGTCGCCCCCGGGTCCCCAAAGATACCCCCCGTGGGCTCCCCGATCAACCGGCCGGCGAGCGGCCCGCCGTCTCCACGCGGTTCCGGCCGCTGTTCTTGGCCACGTA
>JBLMWC010000007.1:0-5603 GCA_050257015.1 Bacillota bacterium
CACGCCGACCGAGAGGCCGGTCACGACGCGCGAGCTGCGGTCGGGGCGGTTCGGCACGGCGAGGCCGTCGCTGCTGTACGTCTCGCCCGTGACCGACGTGGTGCCGTGGAGCTTGGCCCACCCGGGTCCGACGCCCGGGCTCTGGCCCGGGTTCATCGACGGCGCCGGCGTCGTGACCGCGGCCTGCTGCGCGGCGGCCGTGCTGTCGACGGCCGCGGCGGTCGAATCGGCCGGCGGGGGAGCGGGCTTGGCGGGCGGCGGCGGAACGGGCCCGATTCCCTGCGTCGCGCCCTGGGCGAGCCGCGTGTCGGCCTGGGCGAGCCGCGTCTCGGCCCGCGATAGTCGCGTGTCGGCCTGCGCGAGCCGCGCGTCGGCCTGCGAGGCCGCCGCCTGGGGAACGATCGGAGCGGGGATCGCCGCGCTCATGCGCGGATCGGTTCCCGGAGCCCGGCCGCGAGCCGCGGCCACCGCGGCCGCCGATCCCTGCTTCCAGAGCGAAGCCATGGCGTGCGCGAGGCGGTCGGCGAAGTTCACCCCCTCGGCGGCGCCCGGCTCGGCGGGCGTCTGGCTCATCGCCGCGCCGGGTGTCTCATCGTCGTGCGCCGAGCCCGCGCCGCCCGGAGCGCCGTCCGGTCCCCAGACGTTCCCCATGCGCGACTCCTCGTCGGTCGACGAGCCGCCCGCCACGGGGGCCATCTTCGCCGCGGCCGGATCGAGCGCAACCGAGAACGTGAAGACGCGGCTCTTCCCCTCGTTCTCGCCGACGGCTTGGACCGGGAGCGTGGATCCTCCGGCCCGGGGGCCGACGACGCTGATCAATCCGCTCCCGGTGGGGGGCTCGACCGAGTAGACCGCCTGCACGCGCCACGCGTACCGGTGCCCGCTCACGAGCGGCGGCGCCTCCGCCGGATAGGTGAAGCTGCTCTGGCCAGGCTGGCCGAAGACTCTCGGGAAGGCGTCCTCCCAGATCCCGCGGTTCGCCTCGATCGCCCGCTGCGGCGTCTGTCCGGGGTAGATCTCGACCAGCCGGAAGAGGTGGGGCGCCCGGCGGCCGAGGTCGGACATGATCGGCGCCCACTGGAACACCGGCGACGGCGACGTCACGACGCTCCCGTCGGCGGGGAAGAGCGGTGTGGGCGGCTTGGGTGTGAATGAGAGGATGTTCCCGCAGGAGTTCACGTCGGCGGCTCCTTGCCCCGTCGACACCGTGCGGATGTTCGTAATGTCGACGCAGACGGTGTAGATGCCGTCCGGAAGGCGGCCGCTCATGTCGACGGCCTGTCCCACCTTCCCGTCGAACGCCATCGTCTGCCACTGCGTGAGGTTGTACGTGGGGACGATCGAATTGCCGTTCGGATAGAGGCGCGGCACCGGGGGCGTCGTCGCGACCGGCACTCCGTTCCGCTCGATCGTGACCTTGATGTTCGCGAGGACGGCGTCTCCCATGCCGTTGAACACCTGCATGCCCGCGAGCGTGTTCGACTTCTGCCAGTCGCCCGGGTACGAGGAGGCGAGCGTCACCGGGGTGAGCTGCGCGCCGAACTGCGCGAGCGCGGACGGCGCGGCGCCGAGGACGAAGATGGCGGCGATGGAGCAGGCCGTGGCGTTCCGCCGGGCCCGCGCGACACGAGACATTCGGTTCCCCCCTCTCAATGGGTCGGTACCAGGAGAATCTGCGGCCGGACCAGAACGATCCCGACCGACGTGGTGGCCTGCGCCTGGTTGTTGTCGGCGCGGGCGTCGTTGGCGATCGAAGCGTTCGCGAGCGCGGTGAGCTGCTTCCCGGACGGGGTGGTCACCGGCCAGGAGAGCGTCGTGACGCCCTGCGCGGGGATCGACACGGGGAAGTCGTTCGCGGCCGACTGGGAGCCATCGACCTGCAGCACCACGTGCACGCTCCCGCCGTTCGCGGCCGCGTTCCCGACGTTGTGCACCGTGATGTTGATCGTGAGCGCATCGCCGGGCTTGGGCGACATCGGCATGAAGGTGATGTCGCCGACGCCGATCTGGAGATCGGGGCGCAGCGAGAGCCCGGTGAGGGAGAGCCCGCCGACCGCGCCGGTCCGGAGTCCGATCGCCTGCGTCGTGCCCGGGGACGTGCCGCCGGCCGCTCCCGGCGAGGTGAGCGTCGCCCTGGTGATCGCCAAGCCGGCGCCTGCGGTCACGTCGCGCGAGGCCTCCGTGATCTGTCCCGCGACCGTCGCGCGGAAGAGGATCGTGTGTTTCCCGGCGGTCGGCGTCCACTTAGGGAAGCCGGTGAAGACGAGATCCTTGCCGGCCGCGATGTCGCCGGTGACGCCGCCGAGCCGGACCGCGTCGACGAAGATCTCGGCCGAGACTCCCTTCACGTCGGTCGTGCCGGGGTTCTGGACGTGCGCCGAGAGGTCGACCGGCGCGCCGACGCCGGGGACCGGCGGGCTCAGGCGGATGTCGTTCGCCCCGACCACGAGCCTCGTCAACGCGAAGGCCCCGCGCCCGATGAGCGAGGCGACGCCGATGCCGCCGTTCGGCGGCCGGACGTCCATCGGCTTCGAGGCCGAGCCGCTTCGCGCGCCCGCGGTCACCACGGCGCGGACCTCGTGCCGGCCCGGCTTCGCCTTCCACGTCCCGAAGCCGGACGCGATCACGGGACGCGCGACCGGCACGTCGATGGTGGTCTCTCCGAGCTTGTCGCCGTCCACGAACGCCTCGACCTTCACGTGGTTCGCCGCGGCGCGCTCCGAGTTGAAGAGGCGGACCGAGACGGTCACGTTGCCGCCGACCTGCGCCGGGAAGGGCGTGACCGTGATGCTGTTCGCACTGAGGCCGAAGATCGAGGATGCGAAGCCGAAGGTTCCCGTTCGCGCGGCGGGAGTCAGGAGCGAGCGGGTCGCCATGCCGCCGGCGGGACCCGAGGCCGGCGCCGCCATAAGCGGTGTCAAGAGCCGCGTCGGGGTCATCGTTCCCCGCAGGAGCGGCATCGGCCCTCCGCCTGCGTGTCCGCCCGGCGCGCGGCGCTCCGCGAGCACGGAGCGCGTGGACGATCCGCCCGCGCTCCCCGTGCCGCCCATGCCGCCCTCGCCCGAGGTCGAGATCTGATCCAGGGCCGAGGCCCGGAGCGGCTTTCCGCCCGGCCCGAGCCCGGCGAGATCGATCTTCACGGGGAAGGTCCCCGCGCGGGGCGGCGTCCACTCGGCGAATGAGATTGTCCGCCGCTGGTTCGGGAAGAGGACCCCGAGGTCCTTCGTCGCGATCACCTTGTCCTGGATCGTGAGCGTCGCCTTGACCGCGGTGAACATGTGGTCGAAGGGATTCGTCACGGTGAAGGCGAGCGCCACCGGCTGCGGTCCCGAGGGGGCGTGAGCCGACTCCATGTGGTACGACATCGTGCTCGTGCCGCCGCCGCTTCCGCCCGAGCCGCCGGCCGTCGCTCCCGCCGAGGCCGCGCTCTCCGTGCCGCCGATGTTCGCCAGCGTGCCCGACGCCCCCCCGGTCTTCTTCGCCGCGGTCGTCCCGCCGCCGGCGGTTCCGCCGGCCGTTCCGCCGCCGCTCACGATGCGCATGAGGCTCCCGCCGGTCCCGTTGCCCGTGCCGGGCGCCGACATCGTGCTCATCGGCATCGGGCTGATCCCGCGCACCGCCTGGATCTGGATGAAGCCGGGGTCGGTCTTGGTGACGAGGCCCGACGATCCCTTCGCGCCGGCCGTGCCGAGCACGCCGGGATTCAGGACGCCGTATCGACCGCCGCCGAGCTTCCCGCCGTTCCCGCCACCGCCGCCGTTGCCGCCGCCGTTCCCGCCGCCGTTCCCGGAAGGGGACGAGACCGGCACGTCGCCCAGGTCGGCGTGGTTCGTGGAGGGATCCCCCTCGTTGTCGCAGTAGGCGTCCAGCGAGACGTGGGGGTAGCTGCCCGGGTGGCTCGGCGTCCACGTCATCGAGATCGTGGAGGAGCCGCTCGGCGAGATCGTGGTCGGCGAGGAGCTCGCGAGGTCGGTCGACCCGTTCTCGCGCAGGTAGAGCACGACGTTCGTGGCGGCCACCGTGCCCGCGTTCAGCACCGTGATGGCGAGCGGGAGGGGGGTGCCGGACGTGATCTGGTCCACCTCGCCGATCCCCATGATCTGGAGGTCCGCCGCCTTCTTGGGCGCGGGTGGAGGCGGGGGCGATCCGCCGCCGCCTCCACCGTTGTCGCCGCCCCCGCTCGTGAGGTTCTCCGCAGTCTTCGCGACCCAGGCATCCAGCATCCCGAAGAGCGCGGCCTGGAGCTTGTCCTTCACCGCGCCGGCGATTCCCTTCGGGCTGCCGCCGGCGGCGGAGAGCTGCTGCGCGATGTCGCCCGCGCCGGTCGCCTGCGCCGCGACCGCGAGCGAGTTCTTGAGCTGCGTGAGGATCTGGTACGTCACCTTCGGCTCACCCGGCTTCGCGATGTCCTTGGTGGCGCCGAGGAGGCCGAAATGGCTCTCCACCCGGCCGAGCCACCACCGCATCTCCTTCGAGTCGGCGCCCGGCTCGTTCCACATCCGGGTGAGCTCCGCCGCGCGGTCGCCCCAGTTCCAGCTCGACATCTCCTCGAGCGCCTTGGGCGAGGGAGGCGCCGGCTCGCCGCCGGCCTTGTCCATCGCGGTGCGCCAGACGATGCCGGCGAACGACGACTCGACTCCCTGGTTCGTGCGCATGTCGCTCAGGTTGTTGAACGTCTGCGTGTAGTAGTTGGACTGGGCCTTTTCGTCTCCGGCGGCGGTGGAGAAGCCGGTGTGGACGAGGAGGAGCTTCCCGGGGAAATCGGCCTGCATCTTCCCGATCACGTCGGTGAAGCGGTCGACGGCGTTCGAGCTGAAGCTACCGGGGAACCACTCGAGCCCGACCACGTCGACCGGCGCCGCGTTCAGGACGGCGGTGAGGTAGTCGTGCATCGCGCCGTACGCCTGGTTGTACGCGTCGTCGGTGATCGGGACGTTCGCGATCGCGCCGACCCGGATCAGCTCGTAGTCGAAGGAGACGGCGGCGAGCACGGGCGTGGCCTGGAGCGAGGAGCCCGCGAGCGCGCCCTGCTCGGCGGCGTGCAGCTTCTCGACCGTCTTCGCCAGGAGATCGGCCGCCTGGGGGGTGTCCATCGCGCCGTGGTTCCCGGGATGGTTCAGCGGCCGCTCGAGCTGGTAGAACATGATCGTCGCGTACGCCTGCGGGTCGCTCTTTCCGACCAGCTCGATCGTCTTTGCGGCGAACGCCCCCGCCTTGTCGGGGTAGTCGGACGGAATCGCCTGGCCCGGCTCGGCGCCGATCAAGGTCGGCGCGAGCCGCACGCTGTTCGCCTTGGCCCAGACGCAGAGCTTCGCGAGCCGCCCCGCTCCCTTGTCGCCCAGCTCCTTCACGTCCACCGGGAACTGGATGACGTTGAACCCCGCCGCCTTCAGGCGCCCGTCCCAGAGCTTCTGGACCGAGGCGACCGCCTCGTCCGGCTTCGCCTTCTCCGGGAGGGCGTCGAAGTCGACGGCGACGCCGAAGATGGGGAGGAGCCCGGTCGCGCTCACGGGCGACGCGGACGCCGCCGCGCCGCCGCTGCCGGCGGACGCTGCCGATCCGGAAGACGCGGCGGGCGCCGCCGACCCGGATGCCGCGGGCGG
>JBLMWC010000008.1:0-15537 GCA_050257015.1 Bacillota bacterium
CTGAACGACGAGATGGACGACTTCGCGACCGCTCCGGGCAAGCCCAACATGTTCGGTCTGGTGCAGGGCGAGGCGAATGCGGTGGTGCCCGGGAAGCGGATGCTCTCCGCGATGACGCCGAGCATCGTGCTCGACCCGAAGGGGAAGCTGTTCATGGTCGTCGGCACGCCCGGCGGACCGCGCATCATCACGATGGTCTATCACGTGATCTCCAACGTCATCGACCATCACATGTCGCTGCCGGACGCCGTGGCGGCGCCACGGATGCACCACCAGGCGCTGCCCGACCGGATTTCGCTCGAGCGAGGCGGGTTCTCCGCCGAGGCGGTCGCGGGCCTGCGCGCCAGGGGCCACCAGGTGGCCGAGGGTGGCCGCTGGGGGGACGTCGAGGCGATCATTCGTCATGGGAACGGCTGGGAAGGGGTAAGTGATCCACGGTATGGCGGGGGCGGCGCGGGCTACTGACCGAGAGGCTCCGATGGGGCTGTGGAAGAAGATCGGCCGCGGCGCGCGCCGGATGCGCGATCTGCTCGGCCCCGGCGGCGGCTCCAGTCTCATCACGATCGAGGGGATCGAATCCGCCTCGGCGCTGGTGCGGGCAATCGACGCGGCAATGCCGCGCGGCGCGACGCTCTGGATCGACTACCCCGGTGACGACGCCGTCGAGCTCTTCCTGAGCGAGCGGACCCGCCGGTCACCCGACGCCAGCGGCAAGTCGTACCGGCTCACCATCCGGGGCGACAACCTGCCGATGCTGGCACGGCTGGTCGAGGAGGCGCCGCCGAGCGCGCTGGGGATCCACCTGGGCGTGGATCACGATCGCCGCCGGCTGCTTGCGGCGTTCGATCTCGATTCCGGCCCGGCCGAGGTGAGCGTGAGCCCCCGGCTCCCGGCCGAATCGCTCCGCATCTTCCGCGAGATCGCGACCCGGTCATAGACGCCGGGCAAGCGCCGATGACAGAAAGGGCCGCCGTCGATATCGACGGCGGCCCTTTCTGTCAGTGGTACAACCTGCCGGGTCAGCGGCTGGCGGTGAACCGGTCGCGGAGCTCGACCTTGATCGGGGTGCCGGAGGCCACGACGATGTCGCGGTCCTTCGTCTCCACCGCGCGCTGGGCCCCAACGGCGCCGCCCAGCACGCCACCAATGATGGTGCCCTTCTTGCCGCCCAGCACGCGACCGACGATCGCGCCGGCCGCCGCTCCCGCGCCGACCTTGGCGACGTCACCCGCCTGCACGCCCTTGCTGACGAGTTTGCCGGTGACCATCACGTCGGCATCGAGCGGATAGGTGCTGCCGCCCATCTCGACGCTCTCGACGGCGAGCGCGAGGGTGCCGGTCGAGTCGCTCTTGTTCTCCGACTCGTGGATCTGGGTCACGCGAAGGTTGATCGTGGAGCCGGCCGGGATGACGACCCTGCCGGACGCATCCTTGACGTCGGACGTGACCGACGCGGTCACGATATCACCGACCTTGTTCGTGCCCGAGGAGATCTGGGCATTGGTCGTCGCCGCGATCGAGGTCCCCGCCGCGAGCGAGCGGCCGCTCCCCGTGGTGGTGCTCGGCGTCGTGCTGCTCGGCGTCGTGGAACGCGGGGTCGTGCTCCGCGGCGTGGTGGAGCGCGGCGTCGTGGTACGCGGCGCGGTGGTGGCGGCCGGCGTCGTGGCCCGGGCGGCGGTGTCCGCACCCGGCTGCACGGCAACGGTGGTGTCGACCGGCGCCAGCTGCAGGTCGCGGTTCAGGCTGTCCGCCGCGGCCGTATTGGCCTTCTCACCGCTGGAGCATGCGGCGATCGCAGCCATACCGAGGGCTGCCAGCATCGTTCTCGACATCAGTGTGCCTCCTTGATTGTTTGACTTGCTCGGCCCCGTCGGCCGCGAGACATTGCACGCAGCATGAGAGAGCTCAGGACGCTTCTTCCCTACCTGCGGTCACACCGGCGCACCCTCGCGGTCGGGCTGCTGCTCGTCGTGGCCTCCAACTTCTTCAACACGCTGGGCCCGCGCTTCCTTCAGCAGGGCATCGACGCACTGCACCAGGGGGCCCCGTTCGCCGCGGTGCGGACGGCGGTGCTCCTCCTGGTCGGTGTCGCGCTGGCCGGCGGTATCGCCCGGTACGGCATGCGGCAGCTGCTCAACAGCGCCAGCCGGCGGGTCGAGTACGACGTCCGCAACGCCCTCTATCGGGAAATACAGCTGATGTCCGCTGAATTCTATGATAGATACCCGCTGGGGGATGTGATGGCGCGCACAACCAACGACCTCCTGAATGTGCGGATGGTCGCCGGGCCCGCCCTCATGTACCTGGTGGACACGGTGGTCCGGGCGGCGCTGGTCGTTCCCATGATGCTGCACATCAGCCCCCGGCTCTCCGCCATCGCGCTCCTCCCGCTGGTAGCGCTCCCGATCGTCATGACGATCGTCGGGCGGGTGATCCACGCCCGCTCGGAGGCGATCCAGGAGCAGTTCAGCACGATCACCACCCACGTCCACGAGAACCTCACCGGGGTTCGCATTGTCCGCGCGTACCGCCAGGAACGGGCGGAGGAAGCACGGTTCCACGAGCTCAACGAAGAGTACGCCCGGCGCAACCTCGCGCTGGCCCGGGTCCAGGGACTCTTTCACCCCCTGCTGGCCCTCCTGGGGGGGCTCGGCGCCGTGGCAGTCATCTACGTCGGCGGCCTCCTGGTGATCCGCGGGCAGGTGACGGTGGGCCAGTTCGTCGCCTTCGGAATCTACCTCGTCACCCTCGTCTGGCCGATGATTGCGATCGGCTGGGTGGTAAATCTGGTCCAGCGCGGCGCCGCCTCGATGGGACGGATCAATCAGCTCTTCGCCGAGCGGCCGGCGATTACCGACCCCGCCAACCCGCTGCCCCTGCCGCCGGCCCGCGGGGCCCGGTCGCTCAGCTTCGAGCATGTCTGGTTCGCGTACCCCAACGCGCGGGAGCGGGGCTGGGTGCTCGAGGACGTGTCGTTCGAGCTGCCGGCGGGCCAGGCGCTCGCCATCGTCGGGGCGACGGGCGCGGGCAAGACGACGCTGGCCGACCTCATCGTCCGGGCGTACGACCCCGACGAGGGGCGGGTGCTGATCGACGGCGTCGACATCCGCCGACTCCGGCTGGACGACCTTCGGAAGGCGGTCGGATTCGTCCCCCAGGAGACGTTCCTCTTCAGCGAGACGCTCCGTGAGAACGTCCTCCTGGGCGCACCCGACGACGGGCGGCTGGAGCGGGCAGCGGAAACGGCGCAGCTGGTGGAGGCGCTCCCCGCCCTGCCGGCAGGCTACGACACGATGCTGGGGGAGCGGGGGATCAACCTGTCGGGGGGACAGAAGCAGCGCGCGGCCATCGCCCGGGCGCTGGCCCAGGACCCGCCCATCTTCGTCCTGGACGACGCGCTGAGCGCCGTGGACGCGCAGACCGAGGCCCAGATCCTCCGGGCCCTCCGCGGCGCGCTGGAGGGGCGCACGAGCGTCACGGTCTCGCATCGGCTGGCGGCGGTGCGGGACGCCGATCTCATCCTCGTGCTGGACGGCGGCCGCATCGTCGAGCGCGGGACGCATGTCGAGCTCATCTCCGCCGGCGGCCGCTACTGGGAGCTGCTCCGTCGGCAGCAGCTGGAGGAGGAGCTGGAGGTGGCGGGGGCCTAGGGGGGCGGGATCGTGGAAGGGCCGGGGCGCGGAAGGGCCGAGGCGCGGAAGGCCGGGGCGTCATTGCGAGGAGCGAAGCGACGAAGCAATCGGGTCGCCCAGGCGTCATGCCCGGGCATGAGCGGGATTGCGCCATGCGCCACCAGATTGCCGCGGCCCCTTCTGGGCCTCGCAATGACCCGTCGGAGTTCTCCCGTTCCCCCGTCGGGGGTTCGCCGGTTCCCCCGTCGAAGGTTCGCTAGCCGCCGGTCCGCCCTTCCGCCCCCCTACAGCCTCTCCCGCAGGAACTCCGGCGTCAGTCCCGACATCCACGCCGCGAGCCGGGTGAACTCCCCGCTCGCCATCAGGACTCCCACCGCGACGAGCAGCACGCCGCTCACCGTCTTCACCGTCCCCAGATGCCGGCGGAAGCGCTGGAACCAGCCGAGGAAGGTCTCCAGCGCGAACGCGGCCAGCAGGAACGGCACCGCGAGGCCGAGGGAGTAGGCCGCGAGCAGGACCATCCCGCGGCTGAAGTCTGCCTGGGTCGCCGCGAGGCCCAGGATCGCGCCGAGGATCGGCCCGATGCACGGCACCCACCCCGCCGCGAACGCCATCCCGACCAGCGTCGATCCGAGAAATCCCACCGGCTTCCGGTCGAGCTGCATCCGCTGCTCGCGCTGCAGGAAATCCAGCCGGATTACGCCCAGCGTCCAGAGCCCGAAGAGGATGATCAGGACGCCGCCGACCCGCGCGATCATCGGCTTGTAGTACTTGAGCGCGCTGCCGAACGCCGAGGCGCCGGCGCCGAGCGCGAGGAAGACGAGGCTGAAGCCGGCGACGAAGCAGAGCGCGTGCAGGACCGCGATCCGCCGCCGGTTGGTCGCGTCCTCGACCGTCATTCCCGTCAGGAACCCGATGTAGGACGGGACGAGCGGCAGCACGCAGGGCGACAGGAAGCTCAGGAGCCCCGCCGAGAAGGCGACCACGATGCCGAAGGTGACCGGCTCATTCATCGCACGTCACTCCGCGGTGAGGCCGGCGACGTCGCGCCGGCTGCAGTTCTGGCAGATCCCGTAGATCTCGACCCGGTGCTGCTGATGCTGGAAGCCGTACTCGTCGGCGAGCACCGGGAGCATCCGCTCCAGGCGCTCGTTGGAGAACTCGATGACGCGGCCGCAGCGGCGGCAGACGAGATGCTCGTGCTGCTCCCCGGCAATGACCGCCTCGTAGCGTCGCGCGCCCTCGCCGAAATCGTGCGCACGGGCAAGCCCCGCGCCGACCATCAGCTCGAGCGTGCGATAGACCGTCGCCGTGCCGATCCGCGCCCCCGTGGCCCGAAGCGCCCGCTGGAGCGACTCCGCCGACGGATGATCGGTCGCCGTGAAGAGCGTCTCGGCGATCAGGTCGCGCTGGCGGGTGACGGGCAGGCCGTTGTCCCGGAGGTACCCGCGGAACCGCTCGAGGAGCCCTGGCAGCTCAGGCCGGCTCAACCGCGCCCGCCTCCGGAGGGAACCAGACCTCGACCGGCACCGCCATGGGCGGCATGTCGTCGTCGGTGCGCCGGTGCACCTCCTGCAGCAGCGCCGGCAGCGCATCCACCGGCCCGCTCCCTACCTCCTCGATGCTCGACTCGAACTTGCCGCGCTCCTTGCCCTTGATCATGAGCGAGTAGCGCGCGGTGTAGATCCGCCGGCGCTCGCCGTCCACCCGCGAGATGACGGCGGTTCCCCACTCGCGCTGTTGCTGACGGAGAATCGGGAAGACCCAGACCGCGTCGACCTCGCCGGCCGGCAGCTCCGCCGCCAGGACGGCGGCGAGCCGGCTCCAGCCGGTGCCGGTGCCGGGCTCGTCGCTCATGCCACCACCCGCTGGCGCTCGACGTAGAATCGAAGCACGTGCATGAAGTCCTGGGCGTTGGTGACGACGCCGTACGCCTGGTGGGTGCCGCGGTCCTTGAGCTTGTTCACCACGAACTCCGTCTGGTCCACGCAGATCGTCATCAGCGGCTCGGGGAAGCCGTTCCGCGTGTGGAAGGCGGGGAGCATGTTCCCTACGGCGATTGCGTGCAGCGCCGTCGCGACGAAGATGGCGCCGGTAGCGAGCACGGTGTGCTCGCGCATCGCATCCTGCGCCGCGAGGGTGTCGGAGAGGACGCCGGGGAGCGGCCCGTCGTCCCGGATCGAGCCGGCGAGGACGTATGGGACCCGGTGGTGGACGAGCGCCGCCATGATCCCGCTCCGGACCAGCCCCGAGCGCACCGCCGCCTCGATCGACCCCGCGGCGCGGATCTGGTTGATCGCCCGCATGTGAAGACCGTGGCCGCCTTCGGTCGGCTGGCCGGTGCTGGTCATGCCGAGGGTGGTGCCGTAGATCGCCGCCTCCATATCGTGCACGGCGACGGCGTTGCCGGCGAGCACCGCCTGCACGTACCCGTGGGCGATGAACCACTCGAAGTCGGCTCGGGCGCGCGAATGCACCAGCGCCGGACCGGTGACCCAGACGAGATAGCCGCCGCGGTCGCGCTCCTCATTGAGGCGGTTGGCCAGCTCCTCATAGTTCACCGGCCGCTCGCGGCTCACCTCGGTCGACATGAAGCGGAACTCGTTGGCGCCGTGGGTGCCGCCGAGGAATCCCTCGCCGTAGACGACGATTCCGGTACTCCCGTCCTCCGCCTCGCCCATCGCGATCATGTCGCCCCGCCGGAGCCGGCGCGGCTCGATCGTCTCCAGCTCGCTCCCCCGCTGCACGATCACGCAGTCCATCCGCGGCCGCGTCGGCGCCAGCCAGCGGCCGCCGACATGCACGTAGGTCGGCAGGTTGGAGGTCGAGAAGAAGCCCTCGGGCAGGACGCCGTCCGCCGGCAGCGGGGCAAAGCGCGCCTCGGGCGCACCCGCGAACGGGGGCCGGGCGAAGTCCGGTCCGGCGGATCTGGTGATGGTCATAGAGGGATGGAAACTAGTCGCCGCCCGGGGCCGGTTGCAGGGGGCGTCAGAGGACGGAGACGGGGTCGCGATCGATCACGTAGCTGACATCCCCACGGCGGCGGAGGCGGCGCGCGGCATAGCGCACGATGCGCCCTATGTCGGCCGACGGCCCCTTGAGGAGGACGTGCCAGCGCCAGCGGTCCTTGATGCGGACCAGCGGGCATGGCGCCGGCCCCAGGACCACGAGCGGGAGCTCGTGCCGATGGACGAGGGCGTTGCACCAGTCGGCCAGCGCCGCGGCGGCCGCACCCACCTCGGGCTCGGCCTTCCCCGACACGATCAGGTTCACCAGCGCCACCTCCGGCGGATACGCCGGCTCCTGGCGGTGCGCGAGTTCCTCGCGGAGGAATGACTCGGTGTCATGGCGGGCCGCCCAGACGAGCGCGTGGTGCGTCGGATTCCGCGTCTGCACCAGCACTCGCCCGCCCTTCGGTCCCCGCCCCGCCCGGCCCGCCACCTGCGCGAGGAGCTGGAAGGTCCGCTCCGCGGCGCGGAAATCGGGCAGGTGAAGGCCGGTGTCGGCCTCGACGACGCCCACCAGCGTCACGTCAGGGAAGTCGAGCCCCTTGGCGATCATCTGCGTGCCGATGAGGATGTCGATCTCCCGGCGCTCGACCGAACCGAGGATCCGCTGGTGCGCCCACTTGGTGCTGGTGGTGTCGAGATCCATCCGGGCGATGCGCGCCGCCGGATGGCGCTCCGCCACGATCTGCTCGAGCTGCTGCGTCCCGACGCCGCGCATCGTGTGCACCGGATTGGCGCACTTGCGACAGGTATGCGGCATCGGCTCCTCGTGATTGCAGTAGTGGCAGCGGAGCGCGGGCGGCGACTGGTGCACCGTGAGCGAGATGCTGCACCGTGGGCACTGCCAGACCTCGCCGCAGTCGGGACACTGGAGGAAGGCCGCGAAGCCACGCCGATTCAGCATGAGCAGCGCCTGTTCCCCGCGGGCGAGGCAGCGCGTGATCGCCTCGTCGAGGGTCACCGACCACGCGAGCGGGCCGATCCCCGGCACCTTCGGCGTGATCCGGAGGTCGATCAGCTCCACTGGGGGCATCGGCCGCTCGCCGATCCGCTCGGGCAGCTCGAGCAGCGTGAGCGAGCTGCCGGCCCGCGCCATCGTCTCGATCGACGGCGTCGCGCTGCCGAGGATGAGCCGGGCGCCTTCCAGCCGCGCGCGCACCGCGGCGACGTCACGCGTGTTGTAGCGCGGGCTCTCCCCGTTCTTGTAGCTCGCCTCGTGTTCCTCGTCGATGACGATGATGCCGAGATCGACGACCGGCGCGAAGATCGCGGAGCGCGCGCCGACTGCCACCCGCCGCTCTCCCCGGCGCAGCAGGCGCCACGCATCGGCGCGCTCACCGTCCGAGAGCGCGCTGTGGAGCACCGCCACCTGATCGCCGAACGCGCCGCGGAAGCGGCTCACCGTCTGCGGCGTGAGCCCGATCTCGGGGACCAGGACGATCGCACCGCCGCCGGCCGCGAGCACCCGCCGCACCGCCTCGAGATACACCAGGGTCTTCCCGCTCCCCGTCACCCCGAAGAGCAGCGCGCCCGCGCCGGGGGCGAGATTCGTGATAGTGTGGAGTGCCGCGGCCTGGTCGCCGGTGAGGTGCGGGGGCGGCGGGGTGGCGGGGAACCCCGCGAACGGATCACGGAATCGCTCGACGCGCTCGACCTGGGCAAGTCCGTGGGCGACGAGCGAGCGGATCAGCGCGTCGCCGAAACCGAGCTGCTCGATGAGATGCTCCACCGGCGCCCGGCCGCCCAGCGCCTCGAGCGCTTCGTAGAGGGCGCGCTGCCGGGGCCGGCGCTTGAAGAGCGTATCCCGCTCGATGAGAGTGGGCCGGTCGTCCGGCAGAGTGACGACGCGCTCGGAGAGCACGTCGCCGCCGACGTCCGCCGGCACGATAGTCAGCGCCACGGCGTCCGCCTCCACCATCCGCCCGATCACGTCCCAGAGCGGCTTGTGGAATGCCCGCGCAGCGGTGGCGACATTCCCTTCCCCGCCGCGCGCCGCGAGCCACGCCGCCACCTCGGCCCCGAGGCCTGCGGGCGCCCGGTCGGCGGAGATGAGGCGTGCGACGACCGACGAGCTGCCCCACATCCCGGCGGGAAGCATGCAGCGGAGGGTGAGGCCGATCGGCGCGCCGTAGTATCCCGCGATCCAGCTCGCCGTCTCGAGCAGCGGGCCGGGGATCGCGGCCTCGTCGTCGGGCGCGCCCAGCACGTCGCGCGCGGCGACGCCGGGTGCCTCGGCGTCCCCCGCCACCACGATGCCGATCATCTCGCGCCGGCGCACCGGCACGACTACGCGCGCGCCGGCCACGGCACGGCCGGCGAGCGCTTCGGGAACGCGATAGGTGTAGGAGTCGGCGAGCGGAAGCGGGAGAGCGACCTGGACGTACCGGTCGCTCATCGCTGGGTGACGCCGAGCCCCGGGCCGGAGGGAAGACGCACCTGCCCGCCCTGGATCGTGGCGCCGACGAAGGGGTCCTCTGCCAGGAGGGCCGCGCCGTCGAGGTCCACGATGTCCACCAGCGGCGTGAAGTGGGCGGCGGCGGTGATGGCGAGCGAGCTCTCGATCATGCAGCCGACCATGACGGTCATGTGGTGCGCGCGGGCCACCGCGATCATCCGGAGCGCTTCGCGGAGACTGCCGCACTTGGCGAGCTTGATGTTGATCCCGTCCACCTTCCCCGCGAGGCGCGGGATGTCGGACGACGTGAGACAGCTCTCGTCGGCGATCAGCGGGATCGTGGCCCGGCGCCGGATTTCGGCGAGGCCGTCGAGGTCCTGGGGCACCAGCGGCTGCTCCAGCACCGTCACGCCGAACTCCTGCAGGACCGGCAGCATGGCGATCGCATGCTTCACCGTCCACCCGCAGTTGGCGTCGACCCGGAGCTCCCGATCGGTCGCGCTCCGGATGGTGCGCAGGATCTCCACGTCGCGGTCGGTCCCGAGCTTGATCTTGAGAATGGGATACTCGGCGGCCTCGACCACCTTGGCGTGAACCCGCTCGGGGGTGTCGAGTCCGATCGTGAACGTCGAGCGCGGCGCTCGCGACGGATCGAGCCCCCACATGCGGTACACCGGGATGCCGAGCTTCTTCCCCGCGAGGTCGTGCATGGCGGCGGAGAGCGCGGCGCGCGCCGACGCGTTGCCGCGCATCATCGTCTCCCAGACGCGCTCGGCATCCTCCAGCTCGAACGGGCTCTCCGGCATCGCCTGCCCGTAGACGCCGAGCGCCGCGATGACCGAGTCCGCCGTCTCGCCGTAGAAGCGCGAGGGGGCGGCCTCACCCCACCCTTCGAGCCCGTCGGCGTCGCGCAGCGTGACCTGCACGGTGCGGTACTGGCTGGAGCCGCCGCGGGCGATGACGAACGGGTGCCGGGTGACCAGCGGCAGGATGCGGGTTTCGAGGCGAAGAGGGGGCACGGAGATCCTCGGGGACGGGGAGACTCAGCTCAGCGCGCGGACGTGCGCCGCGACGCCGTCGGCGAGCCGCGCTGGAATGTAGCCGCCTTCCATCACGCCGACGAGCGGGACCGCGGGGTGTCGCTCGCGCAGTCGGGAGGTGAGCTCCGCGTAGTGCTCCGGCTCCAGCGTGAAGCCGCCCAGCGGATCGCCTCGCATGGCGTCGAATCCGGCGGAGACGAGGATGAAGTCGGGCGACCAGCCGGTCGTGGCGTCGGCGACCGCGCTCCAGAGATCCTCGACGTAGCGCTCCGGAGGGAGGCCCGCCGGACGCGGGACGTTGAAGACGTTCCCCACCCCGCGCTCGGAGGCGGCACCGGTGCCGGGCCACCAGGGGAACTGATGCAGCGAGACGAACCGGATGGTGGGATCCCGCTCGACCAGCGCCTGGGTGCCGTTGCCGTGGTGCACGTCCCAGTCCACGATGAGCACGCGCGGCGCGCCCAGCCGCTGAGCCTCGCGCGCGCCGATCACCACGTTGTTGAGGAGGCAGAACCCCATCGCGCGGGTAGCCGACGCGTGATGACCCGGCGGGCGGGTGGCGGCGAAGGCGTTTCCGTTCCCTTCCTGCGCGTGCCGCACCGCCGCCAGCGTTGCGCCGGCGGCGGCCATCGCCGCCGCCCAGCTCGACTCGTTCAGGACGGTGTCGGAGTCGATCGCGCCGCCGCCCCGCCGGCTCAGCGCATCGAGCATGAGGAGGTGCTCGGCCGGATGTACCGCGAGCATTGCCTCGCGGTCGGCGCGCGGCGGGACGCGGATCGCCGCGGCCGGCTCGGCCGCGAGGCGCGCGAGCACCGCGTCGAGCCGGGCCGGCGCCTCGGGATGTCCGGGGCCGGCGTCGTGAAGCAGGGAGTCGTGATGCGCGAAGACGGCGACCGGCACGGCGCTCTCCGCCGGCTAGTTGCGCTGGATCAGGTCGCGAAGGGCGCGGGCCTGGCTTCTGACCTCCTCGCGGGCCGAGGCGATCTCCGCCGCCTGGCGGCGGTGGTGGTTCCAGTACATGAACACGAGCCCGCTCGAGAGGATGAGGCAGCCGCCGATGATGATCAGAAGGACCCGCCCGAGCACCGCACCGCCCAGCACCAGCGCGGCCCCGTCGAAGGCGAGGAATCCCGCGGCGATGATGGTGAGAGTGCGGTTCGCGACCGCGCCGCGCGTACTCATGGTCTCAGCGGACGGGGCGGCGGCGGCGGGACAGCACGATCAGCGGCGCGTTGGGCACGACACCCGCCGCCTCGAGCGTGAGCGACTCGTCGGCCAGCTCGGCGCCGCGGTACTTGAGGAGGTAGCCGGCGGGGTTTCCGGCGACGCGGGTGACCGCGAGCGCGTTCCACTTGAGCTCGCCCAGCGTCATGGTGGGGGCCACGTCGAAGCGCACCTCGTCCCACGCGTCCTGGACCATGACTCGCACCGGCATCGTCGGCATCGTGGACGCGGTCACGCGGCGCCTTCCGGAACCGGTGCGGCCGGCAGCGTCGAGAGGAACCGGTCCAGCTGCTGGTCGAAGAGGAGCGTCGAGGCGCGCACCCGCGCGCCCTGACCCGCCGGAAAAGTCGCGAAGGCGATCTCCTCGCCACCCTGCCCGCGGAGCACGAGGTACGCCGGGCCCTCCTTCTCCGGATACGCCGCGTACTGCGGCACGCGCTCGGCGAAGAATCGCTTGGCGCGGCTGATCACCTCGGCGCCGCTCAGCGTGGTGGTCGTCTCGAAGATCATCGGCTACTTCCCCGCGCCCCGAAGGCGCCAGATGGTGATCCCGGTCGGCTGCAGCGGCACCGGCACGCTCACAACCACCTTGCGGGTGCCGAGATCGATCATGTCCACCGCACCGGGGTCCGCACCGACCGATTCCGAGGAAATATAGGCATAGCGTCCGTCGGGCGAGTAGGCGACGCCGTGCACCACCGGCTTGCTGGTGGGGACCCGCGCGAGCTCGGCCAGCGTCGCCGCGTCGAGGATGCTGACGCTCCTGTCCTTCTTGTTGGTCACGATGACCAGCTTGCCGTCCGGCGACGCCTCGACGTTGTACGCCCCGTGTCCGACCGGGATCTCCCGGACCCGCGTGAGCGAGGCCGCGTCCCACACCTGCACCGTGTTCCCGGTGTTGCACGCGACGTAGAACCGCTTGTCGTCGGGCGAGACCGACACGAAGGTCGGCGCGCAGACCGGCTCCGCCGGCACGGCGGCCGCGGCGGCTGGTGCGCTCGGCGCGGCGGCGGCGTGCGCCATCCCCGCCATGCCCGCCATCTCGTGCCCGCTCCCGGTGCGCGCGCGGCGACTCACGCTGAAGGTGCCCGGATCCATCTCCAGGATCTCGTCGCTGTGCATGCAGGTGATGTACACGCGCGTGCCGCCGTGGTTCACCTTGACGCCGTGCGGCATGTCGCAGGCCGCGACGTCCGCGATCTTCGTCATCGTCGGCGTGTGGATCACGGAGATGGGATTGATGCGCGGGCGGTCGCCGTAGAAGTCGGAATTGGCGACGAAGGCGATCTCGCCGTCGGGCGTGACCGAGATCGTGGTCGGGAAGAGCTCGAGCGGTGCCCGGCCCATCAGGGTGTCGCCGGGAAGCGAGAGACGCCAGAGCGAGCCGTACGGCGTCCCGTGCGCAATCGAGATGTAGTAGCTCTTCCCGTCCGGGGCGACGGTGACGTTGTGCGGCCCGTCGATGTCCGACGGCATGATGCCGACCGGCACGACGTGATCCACCACCAGCGTGCCGTCTCCGGGACGGAGCCACGTCATGATGTCGCCCGACTCGCTGACGACGCCCACGCGGTAGCCGGGATCTGCGCCCTGGGCGCAGAGGGGAGCGGACGCGGTCAGCGCCGCGGCCGCCAGCGGAAGAACTCGACTGCGCAACATGGATCCCTCCCGCAGCAGGGGAATCAGGGGGCGTTCGCGGCGCGAATCTGGTCGCGCACGAACTCCGCCAGCTGGTCGAGCGCGACGCGGTCCTGCCGCATCGAGTCGCGGTGCCGCACCGTCACTGTCCGGGCCGTGAGTGTCTCGCCGTCGATCGTGACGCAGAACGGCGTGCCCGCCTCGTCCATGCGCCGGTAGCGCCGGCCGATCGCGCCGCTGTCGTCGTAGAAGCAGGGAAACTCGCGGCGGAGCCCGTGATAGACCTCGGTCGCGAGCTCCGGCATCCCGTCCTTCTTCACCAGCGGCAGGACCGCGGCCTTGATCGGCGCGAGCGACGGATGGAAGCCGAGGACGACGCGCGTCTCCCCCTCGACCGTCTCCTCGCGGTAGGCGTCTACCAGCACGGTGAGCGTCACCCGGTCGGCGCCGGCGGAGGTTTCGACCACGTTCGGGAGATAGCGCTCGTTGGCGGCCTGGTCGAAGTACTCGAGCTTCTTCCCCGAGTACTCCTGATGCCGGCCCAGGTCGAAATCGCCGCGGTTGTGGATCCCCTCGATCTCGTTCCAGCCGAAGGGGAACTCGTACTCGACGTCGTACGCGGCGCGGGCGTAGTGCGCCAGCTCGGCGCCCGCGTGCTGATGCCAGCGGAGCTTCGCCGGCGTGAGCCCGAGCTCATGGTGCCAGCGCATGCGGATCTCGCGCCACTGCTCGAACCACTCCGCGTCGGTTCCCGGCTTCACGAAGAACTGCATCTCCATCTGCTCGAACTCGCGGGTCCGGAAGATGAAGTTGCCCGGCGTGATCTCGTTCCGGAACGCCTTGCCGATCTGCGCGATGCCGAACGGGACCCGCTGGCGCGAGCCCTGGAGCACGTTCAGGTAGTTGACGTAGATCCCCTGCGCCGTCTCCGGCCGCAGGTAGACCACCGCCGCCGATTCCTCGACCGGCCCCATGAACGTCTTGAACATCAGGTTGAAGAGCCGGGGCTCGGTGAGCGAGCCGCGGGTGCCGCAGACCGGGCACTGCGCATCCGGCTGCCCCGGCGTGCCCTTGATGCGGGGATCGTCGGCGCGGAAGCGGTTCTTGCACTGCCGGCAGTCGATCAGCGGATCGGTGAACCCCGACACGTGCCCCGACGCTTCCCACACCTTCGGGTGCATCAGGATCGCGGCGTCGAGCCCCTCGATGTCGTCGCGCACGTGGACCATCGAGTTCCACCAGCGGTCCTTCACGTTCCGCTTGAGCTCGACACCGAGCGGGCCGTAGTCCCACACCGACCCCAGGCCACCGTAGATCTCGGACGATTGAAAGACGAACCCGCGCCGCTTGCAGAGCGACACGAGCTTGTCCATGAGAGTGGTGTCAGCCATCCGGCCTGGTCAGTGAAGGGATTGTCGTGGCGAAGCCCGGAAGATAACTCAAACCTCGATGATCTGGTCGCGACGCGTGCCCACGCTGACGTAGCGGATCGGCGCTCCCGCGAGCGCCTCCAGCCGGTCGAGATAGGCGCGCGCCTCCCGCGGCAGATCGGCGAGCGTCCGGGCATCTCCGGTAGGCTTCCGCCAGCCCGGCAGGACCTCGTACACCGGCTGCACCCGCTCCAGCACGTCCACCTCCGCGGGCAGCTCGTGGCAGACGGCGCCGTCGAGCTCGTAGGCGGCGCCCACCGGGATTTCAGCGAAGGTGTCGAGGACGTCGAGCTTGGTTACCGCCAGATGGGTGAGGCCGTTGACCCGCACGGCGTAGCGCACCACCGTCGCGTCGAACCACCCGCAGCGGCGTGGCCGCCCCGTCACCGCGCCGAACTCGCCGCCGAGCTTCCGGAGGAGCGCGCCCTCGGTCTCGGTCGCCTCGGTCGGGAGTGGTCCGTTGCCGACCCGCGTCGTATACGCCTTGACCACACCGAGCACCGCGTCGATCGCGGTGGGGCCGATGCCGGCGCCGACCGCGGCGCCGCCGGCAGTGGTATTGGATGACGTCACGTACGGATAGGTCCCGTGGTCCACGTCCAGGAGCGCGCCCTGCGCGCCTTCGAGGAGGACGTGCTTTCCGGCGCGGATCGCCTGATGGACCAGGAGACCGGTATCGGCCGCCAGCGGCAGGAGCCGCGGCGCGATCTGCTGCAGCACCGCGACGTGCTCGTCGGCCGACGCGCGAGTGGAGGCGCCCATCACCTCCAGGAGGCGGTTGGCGCGCTCGACCCGCTCCCGCACGAGCGCGGCGGCGGCATCGAGATGGCGCAGGTCGCCGACGCGGATCCCGCGGCGCCCGTACTTGTCCTCGTACGCGGGGCCGATCCCCCGCCCGGTGGTGCCGATGTTCTGGCTCTTCTCGCTCGCGGCGTCGAGGAGCTTGTGGTAGGGCAGCACCAGGTGCGCCCGCTCCGAGACGAAGAGCCGTCCCGCCGTGGCGATGCCGCGCGTCGTGATCTCGTCGAGCTCGGTGAAGAGCGTCGCCGGATCGAGCACGACGCCGTTCCCGATCACGCAGGTGACCGACGGCTGGAGGATGCCCGAGGGGATCTGGCGGAGGATGAACTGCGCGTCGCCGATGACCACGGTGTGGCCGGCGTTGGCGCC
>JBLMWC010000009.1:0-8678 GCA_050257015.1 Bacillota bacterium
GGTGACGTGCTGCCGCGCCTGCGGACCGCCGTGCCCGCGGGCATCTGACCACCAGAGAGGAATGACGATCATGCGCTGGATTCACGGAGGGATCATCTTCGCGGCGATGGCGGCGCTTACCAGCCCGGCGGCGGCGCAGTACGCGACGGCCCCGGCAGCGCAGGCACGGCTCATGGCCCGGCAGGCGGAAGCCGCGCTTGCTCCAGTGGCTGCGACGCTGAGCGTCAGGACCGCAGAGCTCGCGGCCGAACGGGCCGAGCTGCAGGCGTCGGCCAGCGCGCTCGCCGCGTCGGCTGCAGCATTCGCTCCCGTGCGCATGTTCGCACCGGCGCACATCGACGCGCTCCAGACCCGCGCGCCCGATTCATACCTCCAGGGCGACCCCGCAGACTCCCTGTACCGCGTCGCGCGCGCCTCGCTCAATCGCGGACGGTTCCGCGAGGCAGGCGATCAGTTCCGCGAGCTCAGGCGTCGCTATCCGCAGTCGGGGTACGTCGCCAACTCGATGTACTGGGAGGCGTTCGCGCTCTACCGCGAGGGCGGCGCCGACCGGCTCCGCCGCGCGGCGGCTGTTCTCGACGAGGCCCAGTCGAGGTATCCGCAGGCCACCACCGCCGGTGATGCCTCGACACTCGCCGTCCGGGTGCGGGGGGAGCTGGCACGGCTGGGCGACAAGGACGCGGCGGCCGCGATCGCGGCCGACGCCAGCGACGCCGTCGAGGCGCCGGAACCGCCGGAGGCACCAGAAGCGGCGCCGGCCGTCCGCGGCGTCCGCCCGCCACGGATGCGCGCGCCAGTGGTGCGGCCGCCCCGCGTGCGGCTCTCCGACCGATGCGGCAACGACGATGAGAGCGACATGAAGGTCGCCGCGCTCAACGCGCTGCTCCAGATGGATGCCGACAAGGCGGTGCCGATCCTCAAGCAGGTGCTGGCTCGGCGTGACAGCAGCTCGGTCTGCCTGCGTCGAAAGGCGGTCTTCCTGGTCTCGCAGAAGAAGACCGAGGCCACCGAGGACATCCTCCTCGATGCCGCGCGGAACGACCCCGATCCCGAGGTGAAGGAGCAGGCGGTCTTCTGGCTCTCGCAGGTGGGAACCGACAAGGCGGTCACGGCGCTCGACTCGATCCTCCGCCGCTCGGACGATCAGGGACTCCAGGAGAAGGCGCTGTTCGCGCTGTCGCAGCACCACAGCGTCCGGGCGACGGCTGCCCTCCGCGCCTACGTCGAGCGCAAGGACGTCTCCGACGAGATGCGGGAAAAGGCGGTCTTCTGGCTCGGCCAGAGCGATGACCCGGAGAACTCGGCCTTCCTGCGGACGGTGTATGGCCGCACCGACAGCGGCGCGCTGAAGCAGAAGATCCTCTTCGCGCTCGCGCAGTCGCGCGGAAAGGAGAACCAGCAGTTCCTGCTCGACGTGGCGCGGAACAAGGACGAGACGATCGAGGTGCGGAAGCAGGCGCTGTTCTGGGCCGGCCAGTCCGGGACGATCGGCACCGCCGAGCTGGCATCGCTCTACGGCACGATTCCGGACCGGGAGATGCGCGAGCAGATCATCTTCGTGCTCTCGCAGCGGAACGACGCGGCCGCGATGGACAAGCTGATCGACATCGCGCGGAAGGATCCGGACCCGGAGCTCAGGAAGCGCGCGCTCTTCTGGGTCGGTCAGTCGAAGGACCCGCGGGCCACGCAGCTGCTCCAGGACATTCTGACGGACAAGTGATCATGCGCACCCATTCGTTTCTCGCGGGCGCGACCATCGCGGCGCTGGCATTCGCCGGCGCCGCCACCGCCCAGACGATCGATCGGCGGGTCGCGTCAGCGCCCGATGGAACGGTTCGGTTCTCGTTCGCCGCGCGGTCGGGCGTCTGCGGCAACGGCCACAACGTGAACATTCAGGACAGCCGCAATCCCGACTGGGAGAGCGACTGCGACAACGGCCCCGTCCGCACCGTGCTCACGGTGAGCGGCGGGAAGGTCAGCCGGGTGCGGAGCTACGTCGGCGGCCGCTGGCGGCCCGCCGGCGCCGGTGTCACCGATCTCGGCACCGTCTCGGCGCCGGAGGCGGCCAATTACCTTCTCGACCTCGCGTCGCGGTCGCCGGGTGGCAGCAATGAGGCAGTGTTCGCCGCGACGCTCGCCGATAGCGCGATGATCTGGCCTGCGCTGGTGCGCCTGGCGAAGAACGAGGCGGTGCCGCGGGAGACACGCCGCAGCGCCGTCTTCTGGCTCGGCCAGGCCGCGGGCTCCGCCGCGACGGCGTCACTCGATTCGCTCGTCGGCGACCCGCGGGGCGACCGGCAGATCCGCGAGGCAGCCGTCTTCGCGCTCTCGCAGCGGCCGAAGGACGAGGGTGTGCCCGCGCTCATCCGCGTCGCGCAGACCGATCGGGACCCGGACATCCGCCGCAAGGCGATGTTCTGGCTGGGTCAGAGCGACGACCCGCGCGCGCTCGCGCTCTTCGAAAGCATCCTCACGAAACGGTAGCAACCTTTCGGCGCCTCCGGCCGTCTAAGCCTTTCGACTGAGCTCGTTCACCAACTTGTCGAAAGGCGGCGGCCGGCGGGCCGCCGGGAGGCCCCCGATGCTGCTGACTGCCGCCCTGCTCGCGCTGTCCTCCGTCGTCCAGTCCATCGCATTGACCTCGCATCCCGCCTCGGCGCACGCCGACACGGGACAGCGTCTTCCGCGGGCGGAGGCGCCCGCACCGGCGGGCGTCCGCGCCGTGCGCGCGACGGCGCCGGTCGTGCTGGACGGCGTGCTCAATGACGCAGCGTGGCAGCAGGGGATCGAGATCAGCGACTTCCACCAGCGCGAGCCGAAGGAGGGCGCGGCGCCGACGGAGCGCACCACGGTGTACGTGCTGTACGACGACGCCGCGATCTACATCGGCGCGCGCATGTGGGACTCGCACGCGGACTCGATCCAGGCGCGTCTCTCGCGGCGCGATAACACCGGCAGCTCCGACGACTTCATCGTCTACCTCGATCCGTATCTCGACCGCCGCACCGGCTTCTACTTCGGCCTGAGCGCCGCAGGGACGCCGTACGACGGCACGCTCATGAACGACGACTGGAACGACGACACCTGGGACGGGGTATGGGAGGGCAAGGTCAGCCGCGACGCCCAGGGCTGGACGGCGGAGTTCCGCATTCCGTACTCGCAACTGCGCTTCCAGCGGAAGGACGTGCAGACGTGGGGGATCAACTTCAAGCGTGACATCGCGCGGCGGAACGAGCAGGACTATCTCGCCTACACCCCGCGCACCGGCAGCGGCTTCGTCTCCCGCTTCCCGACTCTCTCGGGAATCGAGCGGATCACGCCGCCGCGACACCTCGAGATCCTGCCCTACGCCACGGCGCGGGCCGAGTTCGGCGACCACACTCCGGGCGACCCGTTCAATGACGGCTCGCGCTACGCGCCCGGCATCGGCGCCGACGCAAAGCTCGGCCTCGGCAGCAATCTCACCCTCGACGCGACGGTGAACCCCGACTTCGGCCAGGTCGAAGTCGACCCGGCGGTCGTGAACCTGAGCGACTTCGAGACCTTCTTCCAGGAGAAGCGCCCCTTCTTCATCGAGGGGGCCAACACCTTCGAGTTCGGGTTCGGCGGGGCCAACAACAACTGGGGCTTCAATTTCGGCACGCCAAGCTTCTTCTACAGCCGGCGCATCGGCCGCGCGCCCCAGGGGGCCACGCCGAGCGCCGACTTCGTCGACAGCCCAACCGGAACGCACATCCTCGGCGCGCTCAAGCTCTCCGGGAAGCTCGGAAACGGCTGGAACGTCGGGGGGATCGAGGCGCTCACGAAGCGGGAGAGCGCGAGCCTCTTCACCAACGGCACGCCGGGCTCCGCCGAGGTCGAGCCGCTCGCCTCGTACAGCGTGGCGCGGGCGCAGCGCGAGTTCAACGGCGGCCGGCAGGGACTCGGCTTCATCTCGACGCTTGCGGCGCGCCGGTTCGACGATCAGAGTCTCCGCGATCAGGTCAACAGCAGCTCGGCCGCGCTCGGTGTGGACGGCTGGACGTTCCTGGACAAGGACCGCATGTGGGTCCTGACCGGCTGGGTCGGCGGCAGCCGCGTCGCCGGCACGGCGGAGCGGATGATCGCGCTCCAGACCAACTCGATCCACCGCTTCCAGCGTCCCGACGTGGGCTACCTCGGCGTGGACAGCTCGGCGACCTCGCTGGCGGGCTGGGGCGGCCGCATCGCGCTCAACAAGCAGAAGGGCGAGTGGTTCCTGAACGCGGCACTCGGCGCCATCAATCCCGGCTTCGAGCTGAACGATCTCGGCTTCCAGTGGAACGGCGACGTCATCAACGGCCACGTCGTCGTGGGACACAAGTGGACCACGCCGAACCGGATCACCCGGCGGATCAACCTCAACACCGCCGTCTTCCGCAGCATGGATTTCGGCGGGAACACCACCTGGCAGGGCAGCTTCACGCAGGCCAACATCCAGTTCGCGAACTACTGGCAGATGAACGGGTTCTTCGCGTACAACCCGGAAAGCTGGGACAAGAACCTCACCCGCGGCGGCCCGCTCACGCTGAACCCGGCGGGATGGGAGAGCAACATCTTCCTCAGCAGCGACAACCGGAAGGCGTGGGTATTCGGCGGCGGCCTGCACCTGAACAATTACAGGCTCGACGCCAACGACGGCTGGAGCGTCGACGCCAGCGTGGAGTGGAAGCCGGCCAGCAACGTATCGCTGGGAGTCGAGCCGAGCTACCAGAACTCGTTCACCTCCGCGCAGTACGTCGAGACGGTGGCCGACCCGGCCGCGACCGCGACGTTCGGCCAGCGTTACGTCTTCGGGAGTCTGCGGCAGAAGACGCTGTCGGCCAGCGTGCGGCTCAACTGGACCTTCTCGCCGCGCACGAGCCTCCAGCTGTACGCGCAGCCGCTGGTCTCGTCCGGCGCCTACAGCGACTTCAAGTCGCTCGCCCGGCCGAAGTCGTATGATTTCGACCCGTACACCGGCGACGTCGGCAACCCGGACTTCACCTTCGCCTCGCTTCGCGGCAACGCGGTGCTGCGCTGGGAGTACCTGCCGGGCTCGACGCTCTTCCTGGTCTGGACCCAGAGCCGCGCCAACAGCGAGGACATCGGCACCTTCGGGCTCCGGCGGTCGCTCGGCAACCTCTTCGACGTGAAGGGGACGAACACCTTCCTGGTGAAGGTGTCGTACTGGTGGAACCCGCGCTGACCGCGTAGCGAAACGGGCGCATTACCTTACAGGAATGCGCCCGCACCCCTTCATCGCCCTCGGGCTCGCCGCAGCCGCCGCCGGATGCGGCGGCTCGGCCCCCGCCCTCCCGGTCACGGTGATCGCACCCGGCACCGAGACGCTGCACATTCAAGCCGCCGACGCCAGTCAGGCGGCGTGGCTCGGCGGACGACGCTGGGCGGTGATTTCTCCGCAGAGCTCCGCCGTCGATCTCGTCGACTTCACGACGAAGACGGTGGTCCCGCTCGCCGGCGCGGCACCGCAGGAGCTGCAGCATCCGGCGACCATCTTCACTCTGCGCGACACCCTCTTCGTGGACGACTGGGGTCTCCGCCGAACGACGGCGTGGGGACCCGACGGACGACTCGCCCGGTCGATTCCCGCGCCGGGCGCCATCGGCGGCGCGCTGCCGCGGGCGGAGGATTCCGCGGGGCGGCTCTACTACGAGATCGCGCCGCCGGCCCGGCCTGACGGAAGCGGCAACCGGGACTCGTCGGCGATCGTGCGGATGACACCGGGCGCCACGCGCACCGACACGATCGGCCGGCTGAGCCCGCTCGATCTCGCGCAGGTGCAGAGCGACGCCGGCAGCCGGTTCGAGCGGCGCGTCTTCAGCGGCCAGGATGCGTGGGGCGTCCTGCCGGATGGCGCCGTCTGGATCGCGCGGGTCTATCAGAACCGGGTGGACTGGATCGCGCCCGACGGCAGGACGACTCGAGGCGTGGCGCTCCCCGACCGGATCCTCGAGGTGACGCGGACCGACCGTGAGCTCTTCACCCGGCGCTTTCCTCCCGATCTTCGGAGCACCGTCGAGCAGCTCCCGTTCGCCGTGGTGAAGCCGCCGTTCGAAACGGCGTGGACCGGTCCGGGGGAGACGGTCTGGCTGGAGAAGAGCCAGTCGGTCACCGATTCCTCCCGCAGTTACCACATCGTGGGCCGTGACGGACATCCGATCCGCGAGGTCCGGGTGCGCGGCTTCTGGGCGCGGATCCTCGGCGCGACCTCGAGCGTCGCGCTCGTCGCCGACCCGGACAGCACCGGCTATCGACTCAGCGAATCCCCACTGCCGGCGCGATAGTCCGGCGGTCTCCTCCGATACCGCGAAAACGGCAGCGGGGGACGGCAGTTCGCCGTCCCCCGCGCTTCGTCTGATGCCGTGCGCTCAATCCAGAATCGGCGGGTCGTCGCCCGGCGGTGTGTTGACCCCCGGCCGGTCGGTCTTCCGGCGATCCCGGCGCTGACCTTCCTCGTACCACCGCCGCGTGATCTCTCCCGCGAGCTCCCGATTCCCGAGCCCGAACGCAAGCCCGACCCCCAGCGCGACGGCGCCGAGGATCAGGGTAAACGCCGACGTCACGATGTCCTCGGCGACGCCAACCTGCTGGAGGGCCATGAAGATCGAGATCACCACCACCGCGCTCTTGGCGAGCTTGGCGAGCGTCGGCACGCCCGACACCTGGCCCGCTGACGCCAGGATCAGCCCCCGCACGAACTCGCCGACGATCATGCCGAGGATCACGATCACGATGCCGGCGATCAGCGTGGGAATGAACGAGAGCATCGTGCCGAACATCTGGTTGATGCTCTCGAGACCGAGGGCGGTGCTCGCGAGCAGGATCACCACGAGCATCACCAGCCAGAAGATCAGCTTGGCCATTGCGCGTACGGGGTCGAGCCGGGAGCCGGTACGCACCACCGCCTCGTCGAGCCCGCCGGCGTGCGCCATGCGATTGAAGTCGATGCGCTTGAGCGTCTCGTCGACCCAGTGCTGTACCTGGCGCGCGAGGAAGTAGCCCGCCGCCAGGATCAGCGCCGCTCCGACCAGCGCCGGCACCGCGGTCCCGATCTGTTCCGCTCCGATGAGCAATCGCTGCCAGAGTTCGTTCACGGCGCCACCTCGATGACCAGTTTGCCCGACTGCTCGTTCGCCGCCATTCGCCGGAACACTTCAACGCTACGCTCCAGCGGCACCACGCTGTCCACGACCGGCCAGAGCTCGCCACGCGCGGCAAGCGACACCACGGCAGCGTACTCGCGATGATTTCCCATCGTCGAGCCGAGAATGCTCCACTGGTGCCAGAAGAGCTTGCGAACGTCGAGACCGACCATCGGTCCTGTCGTGGCACCGCAGGTGACGAGACGGCCGCCCCGCGCCAGGCAGCGGAGCGAGCGCGGCCAGGTCTGCTCGCCCACGCTGTCCACCACGATGTCAGCGCCGCGCCGGCCGGTGATGCGCTTCACCTCGGCGACGACATCCTGCGTGACGTGGTTGATCAGGTGCGCCGCGCCGAGTCGCCGGGCGATCTCCAGCTTGTCATCGCTCCCGCTCGCGGCGATGACGGTGGCGCCGGCGAGCCGCGCGATGCCGATCGCGGCCTGTGCCACGCCGCCCCCCGCGCCCCACACCAGCACCGTCTCCGCCGGCCGCACCGCCGCGCGGCTCACCAGCATGCGCCACGACGTGAGCGCCGCGAGCGAGAAGGCGGCGGCCGCGGGCCAGCCCATCCCTTCCGGCACGCGGGCGACGTTCGACTCCGGCACCACGATGAACTCCGCCGCCGTGCCCGGGCGGTGCTCGCCCAGAATCCCGAAGTCACGGCAGAGCGACTGCTCGCCGGCGAGACAGGCGGCGCAGTGGCCGCAGGAGACGCCGGGGTTCACCATGACGTGGTCGCCCGGATTGAGCCCCTGCACGTCGGCGCCGACCGAGTCCACGACGCCGGCGGCGTCGGTCCCCATCACGTGGGGGAATGTCAGATTCACGCCCGGCAGACCGTCGGTGACCATGAGGTCGAGACGATTGATCGCGGCGGCGTGCACCCGGATCCGGACGTCGGAGAGCTCGCGGAGCGCGGGAGCGGGGACGTCCCGCACCTGGAGCGCGCCGATGCCCGAAGGTGTGGTGAGCGTCAGGGCGCGCATCAGAAGGCTGGCGTGACGGGCTGCTCCGCCGGTCCGAGCCGCACCGGCACCGCCGGTCCTCCGGCGACCGGCTGCAGCATGAGCGAGAAGGCGGTGCGATTCGCCGGCGCCGAGGTGATCCGGCCGGTGACGTACGCGAGGGTGGCGCCATCGCGCGAGAGCGACCACGAGAGGATCGCCGCCGGCGCGCTCGCCACGGTGGCGAGCGAGGATGGGCCGGTCTGCCTCACGATGGCGGCACCCTCGCGCGCGCCCCGGTCGACTACCCAGGCGAGGTCGCCGGTCGGGAAGAAGCGCGGCGCGAGCTCGCGGGCGTCGGTGTGGGTGATGCGGCGCTGGTTTCCGCCATCGGCGTCCATCAGATAGATCTCGTAGCCGCCGTCGCGCGACGAGACGAAGGCGATCGTACGGCCGTCGGGCGAGAAGGCGGGAGAGGTGTTGGCACCGGGTGACGAGGTGAGCGGGCGCAGGTCGCCGCCGTCCACGCCGACCGAGTAGAGCTGGGCGGTGCCGCCGCGCGCGGAGGCGA
>JBLMWC010000010.1:0-13565 GCA_050257015.1 Bacillota bacterium
TGGTCTTCGTTTCGACCTCCCGGAATCACCAGCAGGAGCAGCTCCGCGTAGCCGATGCGGCGACGGGGGCGGTGCGCGAGGTCTACCAGGAGACGGTGCCGACCTTCTTCGAATCGGGGAATGGCCGGATCAACTGGCACGCGCTCCCCGCCACCAACGAGTTCATCTGGTACTCCCAGCGGGACGACTGGGGCAACCTCTACCTCTACGACCTCGGGACCGGGAAGCTCAAGCACCGGATCACCAGCGGCCCCGGCAACGTGCTCCAGGTCCTCCGGGTGGATGAGAAGGCGCGGGTCATCTACTTCACCGGCTCCGGCCGCGAGCCGGGCCGCGACCCCTACTTCCGCCATCTCTACCGGATCGGCTTCGACGGAAAGCACCTCGCGCTGCTCACCCCTGAGGATGCGGACCACTCCATCACGCTCTCGCCGTCGGGACGCTACTTCGTGGACAGCTATTCCCGTCCCGACGTCCCGCCGGTCACGGTGCTGCGCGACGCCGCCGGCCGACTGGTGCTTCCGCTCGAGAAGGCAGACATCTCCCGCCTCGTCGCTGCCGGCTGGACTCCGCCGATTCCGTTCACTGTAAAGGCGCGGGACGGCAAGACCGACCTGTACGGGCTCCTCTACCGTCCGACGAACTTCGACTCGACGAAGAAGTATCCGATCGTCAACCAGATCTATCCCGGCCCCCAGACCGGGAGCGTCGGCAGCCGGAGCTTCGCCGCCTCCCGCGGCGACACGCGCGCGCTCGCCGAGCTCGGCTTCATCGTCGTGCAGCTCGACGCGATGGGGACGCCGTATCGCTCCAAGGCGTTCCACGCCGCGTACTACGGCGACATGGGCGACAACGGCCTGCCCGATCAGGTCGCCGGCATGCGGGAGCTGGGGCGCCGCTATCCGTGGATCGATCTCGATCGGGTCGGCATCTGGGGTCACTCCGGCGGCGGCTACGCGTCACTCGACGCGATGCTGCGCTACCCCGACTTCTTCAAGGTGGCCGTCTCCGAATCGGGGAACCACGACAATCGCGAGTACGAGGATGACTGGGGCGAGAAGTGGCAGGGGCTGCTCGAGCGGAAGGGCGACGGCACCACCAGCTACGACAGCCAGGCCAACCAGAACCTTGCCCGGAACCTGAAGGGGAAGCTCCTGCTGGTGCACGGGACGATGGATGACAACGTTCCGCCGTACAACACCCTTCTGGTGGTGAGCGAGCTCGTCAAGGCGAACAAGGACTTCGACCTGCTGCTGCTCCCGAACCGTGCGCACGGCTACGGTCCCGACAGCCAGTACGCCATGCGCCGGCGCTGGGATTATTTCGTGCGCAACCTGCTCGGTGCCGAGCCGCCGCCGGCCTACGAGTTCCACCCCGGTCCGTCGTAGCCGGCACACCGCACCGTTGCTTGCGGAGGGCGGGATCCGGCCGCATGTTAGCCCGATCCCGCCCCACCGAGGTTTCACCATGCGTATCACCGCAGTCGCACCGCTCGTGCTCGCGTTTGCGCTGGCCCAGCCCGTTGCCGCGCAGCAGAACCCCTTCAAGCTTCCCCGCAGCCGGGGCTCGGTCCA
Source organism: Bacillota bacterium (assembly GCA_050257015.1). GTDB lineage: Bacteria > Gemmatimonadota > Gemmatimonadetes > Gemmatimonadales > GWC2-71-9 > JAICUF01. Next base: position 1,575 of record JBLMWC010000010.1, read on the forward strand.
GGTGGACTACGCGTTCGCCGGCAACATCCAGGGAACCGGCCAGCGAATCGTGTCCGGCGACCGCATCCTCGATCACCAGACGACGACCGGGAAATTCTTCGGCAAGACGTCCACCCAGGACACGTGGACGCTGATGACGCCGGACTCGATGTACAGCGCCGACCTGGTCAAGAAGACCGGCACGCGCTCCCCCAACATGCTCCCCGCGATGGCCCGGGCGTACGACGGCCTCGACGGCGCCGGCAAGCAGCGCCTGCACCAGAACATGCAGGACATGGCCCAGATGATCTCCCGCGCCTTCGGCAACGGCACCATCACCAGCGGGGAGAAGGGTGAAACGAAGACCTACGCCGGCGAGAAGTGCGAGGAGCGTACCTTCGGAAGCTTCTCGGTCTGCAGCATGGAAGGGGCCGCCACCGTGCCGCTCCACGTAAGCGGAAGCCTCTTCTGCATGGACTTCGAGCAGACCGCCACCGCCGTGCGTCGATCGGCGCCGCCGGCGTCCGCGTTCGAGCCGCCGGCCGGAATCGCGTTTCGCGAGGCCGTCATGGTGAATTCCGACTCGCTCGCCCGCGGCTACGTGACCTACCTCGCGAGCCAGGAGCTGAGCGATTCGCTCGCGAAGGCGAAGGCGCAGATGGCGTCGAGCCCGCAGGGCGCCGGCGGGGTCACGCCCGCGGCCGCGCGGCAGCCGACTCCGGAGGAGCGCGCCCAGCAGCGGCAGGCGTGCGAGGCCCTGAAGAACTTCGATCTGGGGAAGGCGATGAGCGACGCGACGCACCGCGTGGTGGGCGATGCGGTGAAGGAGGCGCTCAAGGAGCGGCAGAATCAGGCGGAGCAGGGCGCCAAGGAAAAGATCAAGGGCCTCATCCGCCGCCCCCACTTCTGAGCACCGTCTGCACGATCGCGCGGGCTTCCGTGACGATGCGCTCCAGGTGGGCCTCGTCGCGGAAGCTCTCGGCGTAGAGCTTGTAGACATCCTCGGTGCCTGACGGCCGCGCGGCGAACCAGCCGTGCGCCGTCACCACCTTGAGTCCGCCGATCGGCGCACCGTTCCCCGGGGCGCGGGTGAGCCGGGACACGATCGGGTCGCCGGCCAGCGTGCCGATGGTCACCGCCTCAGGCGTCAGCCGCTGGAACGCCTTCTTCTCCTCGGCCGAGCACGGCGTGTCGATCCGCGTATAGACCGGCGCGCCGAGCCGCGCAGTCAGCTTCTCGTAGAGCACACCGGGATCCCGGCCGGTGACAGCCGTGATCTCCGCCGCCAGGAGGCCGAGGAGGATCCCGTCCTTGTCGGTCGTCCAGACGGTGCCGTCGCGCTGGAGGAAGCTCGCGCCGGCGCTCTCCTCGCCTCCGAAGCAGCAGCTGCCGTCGTACAATCCCGGCGCAAACCACTTGAAGCCGACCGGCACCTCGTAGAGCTCACGTCCCGCGTCGCGCACCACCCGGTCGATCAGGGCGCTCGACACGAGCGTCTTCCCGATCTCCGCCGTCGCCGGCCACCGCGGGCGATGCGCCAGCAGGTATTCAATCGCCACCGCCAGATAATGATTCGGATTCAGCAGGCCCGCTCCCGGCGTCACGATGCCGTGACGGTCGGCGTCGGGATCGTTGCCCCAGGCGACGTCGTAGTCGTCCTTGAGCTTCACCAGCCCTGCCATCGCCCACGGGCTCGAGCAGTCCATGCGGATCCGCCCGTCGTGATCGGGTGGCATGAAGCTGAACGTCGGGTCGATCACCGGGTTCACGACGGTGAGGTCGAGCTCGTACCGCGCCGCGATCCGGGGCCAGTAGGCCAGCGACGATCCGCCGAGCGGGTCGACGCCGATGCGGACCCCCGCCTCCCGGATCGCGTCGACGTCGATCGCCCCGGCGAGCGCTTCCACGTACGGGGCCACGAGATCGATCGCGCGGGTGGTGGCGGCGGTCAGCGCCCGCTCGACCGGCATCCGCCGGACCTCGCGGTTCTGCGTGGAGAGCAGGGTGTTGGCGCGGTCCTGGATCCAGCCGGTGATGCCCGTGTCCGCGGGACCGCCATCCGGCGGATTGTACTTGAAGCCGCCGTCGGGCGGCGGATTGTGTGACGGCGTGACCACGATGCCGTCGGCGCGCGCCCCGCGCCCCGCGTTGTGCGCCAGAATGGCCCGCGAGATCGCGGGGGTCGGCGTGTAGCCGTTGTCCGCCTGGATGATCGCCGTGACGCCATTGGCGGCCAGCACTTCCAGCGCCGTCCGCTCCGCCGCCGGCGACACCGCGTGGGTGTCCTTGCCGAGGTAGAGCGGCCCGGTGATGCCGTTGCCGGCGCGGTACTCGCAGATCGCCTGAGTGATGGCGAGGATATGCGCCTCGGTGAAGCTGCCGTCGAGCGGCGTTCCCCGGTGGCCGCTGGTGCCGAAGCTCACCCGCTGGGCCGGGTCCGATGGATCCGGCTTCCGCTCGTGGTACTCGCGCTCCAGGCGAGCGGGGTCGATCAGCTGCATGTGCGCTCCGGCTGGCGTTTCGGTGTCGTCACGTGATATTCCCAGTGATACCGCAGTTCCACTCCTCCCCGGGGGTTCGTTCATGATACGCAGGCTTTCGTTCGTCGCCACCATCGCGGCCCTCCTCGTCGCGCCGGCCCGCCGCATCACGGCCCAGTCGTTCGCGACCGATGATGCGGTCCTCCAGCGCATCTGGACGATCGGGATGGACAGCTCGCAGACGATGCACCTCTCCCAGGTGCTCTTCGACTCGGTCGGTCCGCGGCTCACCGGCACGCCCAACGCGACCGGCGCCAACGACTGGCTGGTCCGGACCTACAAGTCATGGGGAGTCGACGCCCGGAACGAGCAGTGGGGCAAGTGGCGGAGCTGGCGCCGCGGCTACTCGCACATCGATCTGGTGGCGCCGCGGGTCCGGTCGCTCGAGGGGACGATGCTCGGCTTCAGCCCCGGCACCGGCGGGAAGGATCTCACCGCCGCCACGGTGATCCTCCCGCGTTTCGCGGACAGCAGCGAGTTCGTGAAGTGGCTGCCGAGCGCGCGCGGGAAGTTCGTCCTGGTATCGGCGCCCCAGCCGACCTGCCGCCCGCGTGACGACTGGCAGACCAACGCCACGCCGGAGGCAAAGGAGCGAATGGACAGCCTCCGCGCGCAGGTCGCCCGTGAGTGGGGTGGCCGCAACGTTCGCGGCACCGGCTACAGTCTCGCGATCGGCACCGGCGAACTCGGCCTCCGCCTCGAGGAAGGCGGCGTCGCCGGCGTCGTCACGTCGCGCCCCAAGGACGCCTGGGGCACGATCGAGATCTTCTCGACCTACAACAAGCGCGCCCCCGCCATCGCGCTGAGCTGCGAGGACTACGGGCTGCTGTTCCGCCTCACGGAGAACAACCAGGGGCCGAAGCTTCGCCTCAACCTCGATGCCCAGTCGCTCGGCGACCGGCCGGTCTTCAACACGATCGCCTCCATCCGCGGCTCCGAGAAGCCCGATGAGTACGTCGTCCTCTCGGCCCACTTCGATTCGTGGGACGGCTCCTCCGGCGCGACGGACAACGGCACCGGCACCATCACGATGCTTGAGGCGATGCGGATCCTCCACGAGGTCTATCCGCATCCGAAGCGAACGATCCTGGTCGGTCACTGGCTGGGCGAAGAGGAAGGGCTCGTCGGCTCGCGCGCCTTCACCGAGGATCATCCCGAGGTGGTGAAAGGGCTGCAGGCGCTCTTCAATCAGGACAACGGCACCGGGCGCGTCGTCCGCATGGGCGGCGGCGGCCTCGTCAACGGTGCCGAGCACATCCGCGGCTGGCTCGCGAAGCTGCCGCCGGAGCTGCAGAAGCAGGTGGACTTCCAGGGACCCGGCTTCCCGTCGGGCGGCGGGAGCGACGACGCGTCGTTCGCCTGCTCCGGTGCACCCGCCTTCGGACTGGGCGCGCTTCCGTGGGACTATTTCAACTACACCTGGCACACCAACCGGGATACGTACGACAAGATCGTCTTCGACGACCTGAAGTCGAACGCGACGCTCACCGCCATGCTGGCCTACCTCGCATCGGAGGACTCGTCGACCGTCACCCGCGAGCGGGTCGATCTGGCAGCACTCGCGGCCGACCGTGCGGCTCAGACGCAGGCGTCGGCGGCGAACAGCCCGGCCGCGGCCCGCGGACGGCCCGTGCCCACCACCTGGCCGGTGTGCACCAAGGCCCCGCGCATCACCGAGCCGCGGCTCAAATAGCATGGCGCTTCGCGTTGCACTCGCGGCGGATCACGCCGGGTACGAGCTGAAGCAGCGCCTGCTGGAGCTGGTGCGGTCGCTCGGCCATGAGACGGTGGATCTGGGCACCGACTCGACCGCGCCGGTGGACTACCCCGACTACGCCGTCGCGGTGGCCGAGGCGATCGTCGGTGGCGGTCTCGATCGGGGGATTCTCATCTGCGGGAGCGGCGTCGGGGCATCGGTCGCCGCCAACAAGGTGCCCGGCATCCGTGCCGGGCTCTGCCACGACACCTACTCGGCCCACCAGGGCGTGGAGCACGACAACATGAACGTCCTCGTGCTCGGCGGCCGGGTGATCGGCGAGGCGCTCGCCGGGGAGCTGGCCGAGGCGTTTCTCGCCGCGCGCTTCAGCGGCGCCCCCCGGCATGTCCGGCGGCTGGAGAAGATCACCGACATCGAGCGCCTCTTCGGCGGCGGCGGCGCGTGACCGCTGCCGTCCTGTTCGATCTGGACGGCACCCTCATCCAGACGGAAGAGCTGAAGGCGCGGTCGTATGCGGAGGCCGCGCGCGAGCTCGATCCCGCGGTCGACGGGGAAGGCGTCGTGGCCGCGTTCAGCCACCTCGCCGGTCAGTCCCGCCAGACGGTTGCGCGCACCCTCGTCGAGCAGTTCCATCTGCCGGGGTCGCCCGATGAGCTGGTGCGGCTCCGGCTCGAGCGGTACGACGCGATGCTCGCCGATCCCGACCTCCTGCGCCGCCAGGCGCTGCCGGAGGCGATCGCGCTGCTCCAGCGGGTCCGCCGCGAATTCTATCGCACCGCCCTCACCACCATGTCCGATCCCGCCCACGCCGGGCAGATCCTCGACGCGCTCGGCCTGAGCGACGCCTTCGAGGCGGTGATCACCCCCGCCGATGTCGCCCACGGCAAGCCGGCTGCCGACATGTACGTGGCCGTCACCACCCGGCTGGGCCTGCCGCCCGGCGACTGCATCGCGCTGGAGGATTCGGTGGCCGGAATCACGGCGGCCAGCGCCGCCGGTGTGCCATGTATCGCTGTTCCGACGTGGCTGACCCGGGACGCCGTGCGTCAGGCGGGCGTGGTCGGGCCCGAGTGGATCGTCGAGGATCCGGAACAGCTGGCCTCGGTTTTCGAGGAACGGGTCGCCGCGTTGCGTGAGAGCTCGACCAATCGAAAGGATGCATGATGGAGATCGGGATGATCGGCCTCGGCCGGATGGGCGCCAACATGACGACGCGCCTGCTGGGCGGAGGCCACCGCGTCGTCGCCTTTGACCGGGCACCCGATGCCGTCGCTGCCGCAGTGAAGGGCGGGGCGACGGGCGCCGCCTCCCTGGCGGAGCTCGTCGGCGCCCTCGCCGCGCCCCGCGCCGTCTGGGTGATGGTGCCCGCCGGCGACCCGACCGAGTCCACCATCCGGGCGCTCGCGGACGCTCTCGCGCCGGGTGACACCGTCATCGACGGCGGCAACAGCAACTACCGCGACTCGATGCGACGCGCCGCGTTTCTGGAGACGAAGCAGATCCGGTTCGTCGACGCCGGCACCAGCGGCGGGATCTGGGGACTGAAGGAGGGGTACAGCCTGATGATCGGCGGCGAGAAGGCGGCGGTCGAGCGCCTTCGCCCGATCTTCGAGACGCTCGCTCCCGGCGCCGATCGAGGCTGGGGTCACGTTGGGCCGAGCGGCGCCGGGCACTTCACCAAGATGGTGCACAACGGGATCGAGTACGGCCTGATGCAGGCCTACGCTGAGGGATTCACGATCCTGCGGACGAAGGAGGAGTTCGGCCTGGACGTGGCGCAGGTCGCGCAGATCTGGCGTGACGGCAGCGTCGTCCGCTCCTGGCTGCTCGATCTCACGGCGGCGGCGCTCCGGGAGAACCCCGCGCTCGATGGCATCGCGCCCTACGTCGCCGACTCCGGCGAGGGGCGCTGGACCGTGGCGGAGGCGATCGAGCTCGACGTGCCGGCGCCGGTGATCACGCTGTCACTGATTGCCCGGCTGCGCTCGCGCACCGAGGATTCGTACGCCGACAAGCTGCTGGCGGCGATGCGCAATCAGTTCGGCGGCCACGCGATCCGGAAGGAGCCCTGATGCCGCGGCACGCCGCAGAACCGTGCGTCTTCGTCATCTTCGGCGCCACCGGCGATCTCGCCCGGCGGAAGATTCTCCCCGCGCTCTACACCCTCCACAACCAGAAGAAGACCCCCGGCTGCATCATCCTCGGCGTCACCCGTACCGCGGAAATCGACGACGCGAAGTTCCGGGCGATGGCGGTCGAGGCGCTGACCGCGGAGGGATGCCCGGAGGATGACGTGAAGCGGTGGACCGACGCGACGCTCTTCTACCAGCCGATCAACAACGGCACGCCGGACGACTTCCGCGCGCTCGCGGGACGCATCGGCGAGCTCGAGCAGTCCCACCAGGTGCCGGGGAACCGCGCGTTCTACATCGCGCTCCCGCCCGCGGCGTTTGCCGACACGATCGCGGGGCTCGCGGCGGCGGGCCTCTGCCGGAGCAGCGGCTGGACCCGCCTCGTCGTCGAGAAGCCGTTCGGACGGGACCTTCAGTCGGCGCAGCAGCTGAACGCCATCGTGCACGAGGGATTCCTGGAATCGCAGGTCTACCGTATCGACCACTACCTCGGCAAGGAGACGGTGCAGAACCTGCTCGTCTTCCGCTTCGCCAACGCCTTCTTCGAGTCGCTCTGGAACCGGAGCCACGTGCAGAGCGTGCAGATCACCGTCGCCGAGGAGCTCGGCGTCGAGCAGCGGGCCGGCTATTACGAGCAGGCGGGCGCGCTCCGCGACATGATCCAGAGCCATCTCACCCAGCTGGTGAGCCTCGTCGCGATGGAGGTGCCGGCGGACATGGACGCCGACGCCATCCGCTTCGAGAAGGTGAAGGCGGTGCGGTCGATCGCGTCGATCGACCCGGACGAGATCGTCTTCGGCCAGTACGCTCCGGGTGATATCGACGGCAAGCCGGTCTCCGGGTACCGGGACGAACCGGGTGTCGCGGGGGATTCGTCCACCGAGACCTTCGTCGCGCTGCGTCTCGAAGTGGACACCTGGCGCTGGCAGGGCGTCCCGTTCTACGTGCGGACGGGGAAGCGGCTCCCGCGCCGCCTGACCGAGATCGTGCTCAACATGCGACAGCCGCCGGTGAGTCTCTTCGAGCCGTTCGATGCCTGCCGGCTCAGCTCCAACACTCTCGTGCTGCGGGTGCAGCCGGACGAGGGGTTCGTGCTCACCTTCGACGTCAAGGCGCCCGGCGACCCGTTCCGCCTCGCGACCGAGCCGCTGCACTTCAACTACCATGAGGCGTTCGGCACCATCCCCGAAGCGTACCAGACGCTGCTGCTCGACGTCATCGAGGGCGACCAGACCCTCTTCGTCCACGCCGACGAGGTCGAGGCGTCGTGGCGGCTGTACACGCCGGTGCTCGAGTCGTCCCGACCCGTCTACCCCTATGCGGCCGGCACCTGGGGCCCGCCCCAGGCCGACGGCCTGCTCGAAGGACCGGTCCGGTGGCGGAATCCCTGAGCGCCCAGCTCGTCGTCGCGCCCGACCTCGACGCACTGAGCGCCGAAGTCGCGCGGCGGATGACCGCGCTCGTCGCCGGCGCTCTTGCCGACCGCGGCCGCTGCACCGTGGCGCTTGCTGGAGGGAGGACCCCTGAGCGGCTCTACCGGATGCTGTCCGGCGAGCACCGGCTGGGCGCGCCGTGGCAGCTGGTCGAATGGTTCTGGAGCGACGAGCGCTGCGTGCCGCCGGACCACGCCGAGAGCAACTACCGCATGACGCGCGAGGCGCTGCTCGCTCCGCTGCACATCGCGCCCGACATGGCGCACCGCATCCGCGGTGAGCAGGATCCCGATACCGCCGCGGCCGGGTACGACGCGTTGCTCCGCGACCGCCTCACCGGCGGCCGATTCGATCTGGTGCTCCTCGGCGTCGGCGCCGACGGGCATACGGCCTCGCTCTTTCCCGGCTCGCCGGCGCTCGAGGAGCGCGAGCGATGGGCCGTCGCCGTCGACGCCGGACCGGCGCTGCCGGTGCGCCGCCGGGTCACACTGACCTATCCGGTGCTCGACCAGGCCGGCACCGTCTTCATGCTCGTCTCGGGCGCGACCAAGCGTGAGGCGGTCGGCCGCATCCTCGCGGGCGACGGCTCCGCCCCCGCCGCCCGCGTGCGGCCGGCAGGGACGCTGGTCTGGTTCATGGACGCGGCCGCCCGCGGCGGCGGGCCGGAGCCGGCGTGAGCTACCAGCCGATCGAGAACTACGGCGTCATCGGCGACCGCCATACCGTCGCCCTCGTCGGGATGGACGGCTCGATCGACTTCCTTGCGTTCCCCCGCTTCGATTCCCCGTCGCTGTTCGCGGCGCTGCTCGACGACCGGAAAGGCGGCCGTTTCCGGCTCTCCCCCATCCTGGACGACGCCCGCTGCAAGCAGCTCTATCTCCCGGACACCACGATCCTCCTCACCCGATTCCTCTCCGACGAGGGGGTGGCGGAGATCTCCGACTTCATGCCCGTCTCGGGGGACTGCCACGACATCGTCCGCCGCGCCAAGACGGTGCGCGGCGAGATCCGTTACCGGATGATCTGCGCCCCCGCGTTCGATTACGGCCGCCGGGGTCACCGGGTCGAGGAGCGCGACGGCGAGGTGCTCTTCATTCCCGACGGAGAAGGCCTTTCCGCCGTACGCCTCCGGCACACGGTGCCGCTCAAGGTGGAGAACGGCGCTGCGGTCGCCGAGTTCACCCTGGGGGCGGAAGCGAGCGCGTCGTTCGTGCTGGAAGAGGCGGAGCCGGGGGCGGCGTCGCCGTCGGCGAATCCCGGCTATGTCTCGGAGTCGTTCAAGGAGACGGCGAACTTCTGGCGCGCCTGGGTTGGGCGGTCCACCTACGCCGGACGGTGGCGCGAGACGGTCAACCGGTCGGCGCTGACGCTCAAGCTGCTCACGTCCGAGCCGTTCGGATCGATCGTCGCGGCGCCGACCTTCGGCCTCCCCGAGCGGATCGGGGGCGATCGCAACTGGGACTATCGCTACACCTGGATCCGCGACGCCTCGTTCACGATCTACGGCCTCATCCGCCTCGGCTACACCGGAGAGGCCGCCGCGTTCATGCAGTGGATCCAGGACCGCTGCGGCGAGCTGGGGCCCGATGGCTCGCTTCAGGTCGTATACGGGATCGACGGTCGCCATCTCCTTCAGGAAGAGGTGCTGGATCATCTGGAGGGATACAAGGGGAGCGCGCCGGTGCGCATCGGGAACGACGCCTACACCCAGCTCCAGCTCGATACCTGCGGCGAGCTGATGGACGCGGTGTACCTCTTCAACAAGTTCGGCGAGCCGATCGGCTACGATTTCTGGTGCAACCTGGTTCGTCTGGTGGACTGGGTCTGTGCCAACTGGGAGCGTCCCGACATGGGGATCTGGGAAGTGCGGGGCGGCGCCCAGCAGTTCCTGCTGTCGCGGGTGATGTGCTGGGTGGCCATCGACCGCGGCATCCGGCTCGCGCGGAAGCGCTCGTTCCCGGCGCCGTTCGCGCGCTGGATCGAGGTGCGCGACCGCATCTATCGCGAGGTCTTCGAGCGCTTCTGGAGCGCCGACCGGCAGGCGTTCGTCCAGCACCTCGGCGCCACGACGACTGACGCCTCGAGTCTCCTCATGCCGCTCATGCTGTTCATCAGCCCGACCGATCCCCGCTGGTACTCCACCATGAACGCCATCACGCGGGACCTCGTCTCCGACTCGCTGGTCTACCGCTACAAGGTGGCCGAGGCGGCGCCCGACGGTCTCCACGGGCAGGACGGGACCTTCTGCATGTGCTCGTTCTGGTATGCCGAGTGCCTCGCGCGCGGCGGGGACGTGGACCAGGCCCGCTTCCTCTTCGAGAAGATGCTGGGCTACTCCAACCATCTGGGGCTGTACGCCGAGGAGCTGGGGCCCCGCGGCGAGTTCCTGGGAAACTTCCCGCAGGCCTTCACGCACCTCGCGCTGATCAGCGCTGCCTACGAGATCGACCGCGTCCTCTCGGCCACGGGTCGCCCCGCGTAGGCTGCATCCTGTCCTGCAGCCGCGCGCCCCGCTACAATTCCACTGTTCACGTCCTCCTTCCCCCTGATCCAGCCACCATGCCGACTTCGACTGCCCCCGAGTATCGCCAGCTCCAGACGCCGACCGACGGAGCCACGATCACCTTCCAGAACGGCCGCCTCGACGTGCCGGCCCGGCCGATCATCCCCTTCATCGAAGGTGACGGCACCGGACCCGACATCTGGCGGGCCTCGCAGCGGGTGTTCGACGCCGCGGTCCGGAAGGCGTACGGCGGGAAGCGGGAGGTCGTCTGGTTCGAGGTGCTCGCTGGGGAGAAGGCGAAGAACCGGGTGGACAGCTGGCTGCCCGACGACACGCTGAAGGCGATCGATCACCACCTCGTCGCCATCAAGGGCCCGCTCACCACGCCGGTCGGCGGCGGCATCCGCTCCCTCAACGTGGCACTCCGCCAGCAGCTCGATCTCTATGCATGCGTCCGGCCGGTCCGGTACTTCAAGGGCGTGCCGTCGCCCGTGAAGGCACCGGAGAAGGTGGACATGATCGTCTACCGCGAGAATACCGAGGACATCTACGCCGGCATCGAGTACCGGGCCGGCACCCAGGAAGCCCGGCGAGTGGTGGACTTCCTCCGGCGCGAGATGGGGGTAAAGGCGATTCGCTTCCCCGAGACGAGCTCGATCGGAATCAAGCCGGTGTCGGCCGAGGGATCGAAGCGGCTCATCCGCGCGGCGCTCGACCACGCCATCGCGCGGAACCTTCCCAGCGTCACGCTGGTCCACAAGGGCAACATCATGAAGTTCACGGAGGGCGGCTTTCGCGACTGGGGGTACGAGCTCGCGCGCGAGGAGTACGGCGCCACCGAGCTCGACGGCGGCCCCTGGATGAAGCTGCCCGGCGGCTGCGTCGTGAAGGACGTGATCGCCGATGCGTTCCTCCAGCAGATCCTCACGCGGCCCGCCGAGTACAGCGTGATCGCGACGCTGAACCTGAACGGCGACTACATCTCCGACGCGCTCGCGGCGCAGGTGGGCGGCATCGGCATCGCGCCGGGCGCCAACATCAATTACATGACCGGGCACGCCATCTTCGAGGCGACGCACGGCACCGCACCCAAGTACGCCGGGCAGGACAAGGTGAACCCGGGATCGGTGATCCTCTCGGGCGAGATGATGTTCCGGTACATGGGGTGGGACGAGGCGGCCGACCTCATCGTCAGCTCCCTCGAGCGGACGATCGCGCAGAAGACGGTGACCTACGACTTCGAGCGGCTGATGACCGGCGCGACGCTTCTCAAGACGAGCGAGTTCGGCGACGCGATGATCGCCGCGATGTAATTGCTGGTCAGGGCCGGCCGCGGAGGCGGTTGATCTCCCGCCGGTCCTTCTTGGTGGGACGGCCCTTGTCGGGGTGGAAGAGCGGGGCGACGCTCTTCAGCTGCAGCGCCAGCCGGTCGCGCGCCTCGCGGCTCGCCGCGGTCTCCTCGTAGAGCCCGGCGGCCTCCGCCGCCGGGCCGCGGCGGTTCGAAAGCGAGCGGACGACGATGTGGTGCTCGTACGGGCCCAGCCGGATCCTGAGCTCGTCACCCGGGGCGACGGGGCGGGACCGCTTGGCGCGGACGCCGTTCAGCTCGACCTTGCCGCCCTCCACCGCCTCCGCGGCCAGCGCCCGTGTCTTGAAGAAACGCGCGGCCCACAGCCACTTGTCGAGG
>JBLMWC010000011.1:0-49895 GCA_050257015.1 Bacillota bacterium
GGCGCGGGCGGCGGAACCGGGCGGCGCGGCGGGAGCGGACCCACTGCGGGCGGCGCCGCCGGCGGCGCCTCACTGCCGGCGCCTGCCGTGAGACGCCGAAGGAGCGTCTCCAGCGTGGCGACGCGATGCTCCAGCCGCTCGAGACGCTCCTCCGGTGTCATGCGGCCCGGCCGGCCGTCGGCGTCCCGGTGGCGGGGGTGTGGTGCGGCGCGGCCGGATCGATCTGGAATGCGAGGACGCTGACGATCGCCACGACGACGCCGGCCAGATAGAACGGCGACACATGCCCGAGGTGCCCGAACGCGATCGTGGCGAGCAGCGGCGCGATCACGCGGGAGATGCCGCCGAAGGTCTGCGCCACCCCCATCACCGTCCCCAGCTCTTCCCGGTCGGACTTCCGCGACATCAGCGCCGTCGTCGCCGGGAAGAGGAGCGCCGTGCCGATCGGCACGAACGGGATGACGATGGCGAGCGCCAGATACGAATGAGCCTGCGGATAGAGGAGGAGACCGAGAATCAGCACCAGCGTGCCGGCACGCATCGTCCACGTCTCACCCAGTCGGTCCACGATGGGCCCGAGGAGAATGGAGCGCATGAGAAGGCCGACGGTGGCGATGTAGACGAACACCGGAGCGATCGTCTTCTCGGTCACCCCGAACTCGGCGCCGAGATAGAGTGCAAGCACCGACGAGAGCCCCGAGAACGCGAGCATCCCCGCGGCGTAGATCCAGATCAGGCGCGGCACCGGGCCGCGCGGCTGCCGCACGACCTGCCACGCGGCGTGCCAGACCGGCTTCCGCGCGACCGGCGGCGCGTGCGGATCGCGCACCCGCGACTCGGGCAGCCACTTCCACGCGAAGGCGGCGTTCACGAGACACAGCGCCGCGGCCACGAAGCCGGGCGCCTCGTGATTGATGCGTGTCGCGAAGGAGCCGATCGCCGGTCCCAGCATGACACCAGCCGAGGTGGCCGCCGAGAGCCAGCCGAGGGCGCGAGTGCGGTCGCCGGGCTTGACGGTGTCGGCGACGTAGGCCTGGGCGACGCCGGTCGTTCCCCCGCCCGCGCCCTGGATGAAGCGCGACGCCAGCAGCAGCCACAGCGCGTTGGCCAGTCCGAAGACGACATACGCGGCGGCCGAGGCGAGGAGCCCGATGAGGAGCGCGGGGCGGCGGCCGTAGCGGTCGGAGACGCGGCCCCAGATCGGCGCGGACAGGATCTGCGCCGCGGAGAACGCCGCCGTGATGAGCCCGACGTCGAACGCCGTCCCGTGCAACTTCAGCGTATAGAACGGGAGCAGCGGGAACACGATCGAGAACCCGATCATGTCCACGAAGCTCGTGGCGATGAGAATGGCGAGCCGCCGGAACTGGCCCTGCTCCGCGCGAGCCGTCATCCGGTCGCCCGCCGCTCGGCGCCCGCCGCGAAGACCGCGCCGCTCACCAGCATCAGCACGACGCCATACGCCGCGGCGACGCCGACGTCGGAGTTCCGGAGACTGGAGAGAATTTCAAGCGAGACCGGCCTCGTGTCGTAGGTGTAGAGCATGATCGACGTGACGAAGTCGCCGAAGGCGGTCACGAACGCGAGTGTCGCACCCGCCACGAGCGCCGGGCGAAGGAGCGGCAGTGTGATCCTCCCGAGCCGGCGCCACCGGCCCGCCCCGAGCGAGGCGCCGGCCTCGTCGAGCGACGGGTCCAGGCGGCGGAAACCGGCCAGCACCGCCCGGCCGGTGATCGGCAGATTGCGCACCAGATAGGCCAGCGGGAGGATCCACAGCGTGCCGACGAGGATGAACCGCGCCGCGAGCGGCGCCCGGACGCTGAACGCCGTCGCAAGCGCGATGGCGAACACCGTTCCCGGGACAGCCCAGGGAAGCGCCAGCAGCGATTCGATCGCCGGCCCGGCCCGCACCCGCCGCCGCACGGCAAGTACTCCCGCTGCGACCGAGATCGCCACCGCGGCGACGGTGGCGAGCGAGGCCATCCAGAGACTGTTGACCAGCGGCCGGGCGCGCACCGGATCGCGCAGCAGGGTGATGTAGTTGCCGAAGGTGTACGCCGGCGGAAGCGCCTCGGTGGTCCACGTCCCGACGGGAACGAAGGAGACGAGGAGCAGCGTGAGGTGCGGCAGGAGCAGCACCAGCGCGAGCCCCCAGGAGAGCGCCGCGAGCGCCATGCGCGCGGCGGGACTCGCCACCCGCGAGCGCTCCGGCGCAACGCCCTTCCCGGTCGTGCCGGCGCTCTGCGGCGCATCGGAGCGGCGCAGGAGCCAGAGGGCGGCGAGCGCGAGGAGCGTGAGCGAGACCGTCTCCACCATCGCGAGCGAGTCGTCTCCGTTGAGGCGGGTCGAGACGATCTGCGTCGTCATCACGCGGAATCCGCCCCCGAAGATGTACGGCGCGCTGAACGATGCGAGCGATGTCATGAAGGTGAGGAGCGCCGCCCCGGCGAGCGAGGGACGGAGCAGCGGCAGGACCACCGTCCGGAGCGTCCGCCACCGCCCGGCGCCCAGACTCGCGGCCGCCTCGAAGACGGAGGCGTCGAGCGACGCGAGTCCCGCGCGCACGAAGAGGTAGAAGTACACGTACATCGAGTACGCGTGCACCAGGAGGATCGCGACGGCGCCCTCCAGGCGCCACGGCGCCTCGTCGAGCGCAAAGAGCCGCCGGACCAGGTGGGCGACGAAGCCGCTCTCGCCGTAGAGAAAGAGAAAAGCGAGCACGCCGACGAGCGGCGGCAGAACCGCGGGCAGCGCCACGACCGCGCCGAGCACCCGCCGCCCCGGGAACTCGTAGCGCGCGAAGAGAAAGGCCAGCGGCACCCCGATCAGCGCCGCGAGCGCCACGCTCGCGATGGAGATCCAGAGACTGTCCCAGAGCGCCTGCCACTCCGTCGGACGGGAGAGGAAAGTGCGCACGAAGTCGAGCGTCCAGCCAGCCGGGCCGCGCACGGCGTTGACCAGCACGAGCGCCAGCGGATACGCGATCAGCCACACGAGGATCGCGAAGAGGAGCCAGCCGGCGATGCTGCGGGGCCGGGTCACGCCTCGTCCGCCGGGAAGAGATGGAGTCCCCCACCGGCGCGGCGGCTCGGCATGATGCTCACCCGGTCGCCGACGGCGAACGCGCCGGGCACACCGGACACCTCCAGGAGCGCCCCGCCCGGCGTTCGAACCCCGTACGCCGACGTGGCACCCGTGAAGCGGCGCGTCTCGACGGTGCCCGCGAGCGCGTCCGGCGCTGACGGCACGAGCCACAGCGCCTCCGGCCGGATGAGCAGGCGGGCGGGTCCCGGCGACGGCAGGGCGCGACGTCCGGCGGGCGGCACGTCCCACTCCACCTGTTCCAGCCGAACCCGCGCGCCGCGCGGGCCGAGGCTCACGATCTCCACCGGCACCGTCGTCGATCGTCCGACGAAGCTCCCCACGAACCCCGTCGCCGGCTCGGCGTAGAGCGCCTCGGGCGTGCCGACCTGTTCCAGCCGGCCCGCCCGCAGCACGGCGACACGATCGCCGAGGTCGAACGCCTCGTCCTGCTCGTGAGTGACGAAGACCGAGGTGATCCCGGTCCGGTGAATCAGATCCCGGATCTCGCCGCGGGTCCGCTCGCGGAGCGCCGGATCGAGATTCGAGAGCGGTTCGTCGAGGAGGAGCACCCGTGGCTCCGGCGCGAGCGCGCGCGCGAGCGCGACCCGCTGCTGCTGTCCGCCGGAAAGCTGGCCGATCCGGCGCCGCTCGTATCCGGCCAGGTCCACCAGCGCGAGCGCGGCGGCGACGCGCGACGTGAGCTCGCTTCCACGGACGCCGAGCGACTCGAGTCCGAAGGCGACGTTCTGGCCGACGTCGAGATGGGGAAAGAGCGCATAGTGCTGGAACACCATGCCGAATCGCCGCGCGACCGGCGCAGTCCCGGTGACATCCTCGCCCTCCACGAGCACGCGCCCCTCATCGGGCGACTCGAACCCCGCCAGCAGGCGCAACGCCGTCGTCTTCCCGCTACCGCTCGGCCCCAGGAGTGCCAGGATCTCGCCGCGCGCCAGCGCCAGGGACAGATGGTCCACCGCCGTCGTCACCCCGAACCGGCGCGTCAGGTTGTCGAGGACGAGAAACGGCTCGGTCATCGCTTTCCCGTGTTGCGGACGTGCTGGTCCCAGTAGGACATCCATGCCGGTCCGTCCTTCGCCAGCAGCGCCCAGTCGACATCGGCCACCACCATCGAGCGCTCGACCTCCGCCACCCAGGGGGGAACGGAGTCGGCCGGCAGGCCGTGGCGGGCGGGAAGCCGGAAGACCTTCCGCGCCGTGAGCAGCTGCGCATGCGTACTGCCGACGTAGTCGATGAAGAGTCGGGCCGCCGCCGCATGCCGCGCACCGCGCACCAGCGCGATCGCATCGTCGATCACGACTGTTCCGCTCCGCGGAAAGGTGTAGCTGAACGGAATCCCCTTGCTCTGCCAGATGAGGAGATCGGGGAGGTCCCACAGGGTGACGAGCCCCTCCCGCCGGACCAGCTTCTCTTCGAGGATCGCCGGGTTCAGGGTGTAGGTCCGCGTCTGCCCATCCAGGCGGCGCAGCCACGCCATCCCGCGCGCCGTGTCACCGGTCTCGCGGATGCTGCGCTCGATGATGAGTCCCCAGATCGCGCGCATGGTTCCGCTCGCCATCGGATCGCGGATCAGGATCCGGTCCCGCCATTTCGGGTCGAGGACGTCGTCCCAGTCGCGCGGTGCTTCCGGCGCGGCGACGACTGCGCTGTTGTAGGCGATCACCGCCGGTGTTCGATAGACCGGATAGTAGAGATCGGCCGGGCCCACGCCCCGCTGGTCGACCTCCGCCGCCCAGTCGGGGCGGTACGGCGCGAGCAGTGAATCGGCGATGCCGCGGTCGAAAATCGTGGTGGGACCGCCGAACCAGACGTCGGCCTGCGGGTTCACCTTCTCGAACCGCACGCGATCGAGAATCTCCTGGCTGCCCATGTCCAGCCAGCGCAGGTCGATCTCCGGATGCAGGCGCTCGAAATCGTGCTCCATGAGCACGAGCTGATCGCGGCCGTGTGGCGAATAGACGACGACCGGCGTGCGCGAATCGGAGCGGCACGCCGCGAGCGCGACCAAGCAGGCCCAGACGATCGCGCCCGCGGCCGTCACCGGCCTCACGGATGCGGCGCCTGCGCCAGCCCGAGCAGATTGGCGAAGAGCCGGTAGGCGCCCGGAATGCCGGCCGGCAGCTCCCGGAAGAACGCGAGCCCGGTGTAGACATACGTCCCCCGCCCCAGCTTCGCGACGAGGAGACCGCCCTTCTGCTCGCCTTCGCCGGGATCATGGGACTCGAGGAGCGGCCGGTAGGCGTCGTCCCAGGTGTGCGCGAAGTAGAGCCCACGCTCCTGGATCCAGCCCTGCCAGTCGCGCTCGCCGATCACGTTGGGCCGCTGGAAGGCCGGATCGTTCGGCGCGAGCAGCCGGACGGCGGCGTTCTCGTCGGTCACCCGGTCGTGGGGTGACGCGATCGTGAGCGGAAACGGCGCATAGCCGCCCTGAATGAACTGGTACTGCTGGTACTGGACCAGCAGGAGCCCGCCCTCGCGCGCGTAGGCGAGGAGGCGGTCGTTGTGCGCGATGAGCGCGGTGTCGGTTTCGTAGGCCCGCGGTCCGATCACGATCGCCTCGTAGCGGCCGAGGTTCCCACGCGCGAGGGTTGCGGCATCGAGGAGCTCGACGGTGAGTCCCGCCCCCGCCAGCGCCTCCGGAATCCGGTCCGCCGCGCCGCGGATATAGCCGACGTGTACGAGCCTCGGCAGCGCCAGCGGCGCCACCTGGATCTGCGCGGCCGACGGCACGGTGTAGGCTCGCGCGCGGATGTGCGGGTAGTCCACGACGAAGACGCCGGTGTCGTAGCGCCGGCCGCCCGCGTCCTCCGCGACCGCACGGACCTCGTAGCGCCCGGGCGGGAGCGAGGCGGGCGCGCGCACGTCGAAATCGAATGACGCGGACTCTTCCGGCCGCTGGAGCGTGAAGGCCTGCGGCGGGACCGGGGTCCAGCCGCGCGGCAGCTCGAGACGGACCCGGCCCGATGACGTATCGGGCGCAAAATGGGAAACGACGACGTGGAACCGGCGCGCCGCGCCGGCGCCCGCGGGCCAGAGGGCGGTGTCCGGATCGATCTTCACGTCGAGGCGGGGGACGATCGCCACCGGCCGGCGCTGCTCGCCGATCGACTGATCGTTGTACCGGAATGCGGCTTCCCGCGTGACCCCGGCGTAGGTGAGGGCGAACGTCGGTGGCTCGCGCGCCGCGCCGCGAAGCTCGGGCGGCACCCCGCGCCAGCTGTAGAGATCTCCCTGCTTCGGCTCCTCCAGGAAGTAGGGCCGCGAGAGCGCCGCGCTGTCGGGAACGGTGACGCTCGAGTTGTCGGCGCCCTGCAGCGGATGCCCGCGGAACTCGAGCTGGGTCGAGGCGACGGGCATCCCGACACAGGTGGTGGTGATGCGGACCCGCTGCCCGGGCACGACGCGCTCGTCGCTCACGACGGCGTCGCAGAGAACCCCGCTCAGATTGGCGATCGCGGCGTCGAGATGGGCGAGCTGCTGGCGCTGCTCGGGACTCAGTCGACTCGCACCGCCAGCCGCCGCGACGAAGCGTGCACGCAGCGACGCGAGGCCCGCGGCGCCGAGGCTGTCGGCGCCCTGAAGCTGGCGCCCGAGCTCCAGCCACGCGGCGCCATGCGTGGAGTCGCCGCCGGCAGCCGCCATCGCCGCCAGCGTGGTGTCGACCCCGGAGAAGAGACCGCCGGCGGCGGAACCGGCGCCATCCCGCACGAGCGCGAGCCGCACCGGCGACGCGCCGATCTGCTGCAGCCGCCCCATGTCCTGCGAGCGGTGCCGGCTGCGGCCCTGCATCGCGATCTGGTGGTACGACTTGCCGACAGCCGGATCGATCGCTCCGCCGGCAAGGGTCAGCGTGGTCGCCGCGGTATCGAACCAGGTGTCGCGGTAGAGACGCAGCGGCGTCCACGGCGCCAGACCCTCTTCGCTCTGCAACTCCGGGAAGCGGGAAGCGTCGCCGGCGACGCGATACGCCTCCTGGGCGGCCCAGCCGGCGGCCTGGTGCTGTCCGTGACCGTCGCGCGGGGTGCCGCTGAAGATCGAGACGATGATCTGCGGCCGGAAGCGGCGGACGATGCGCACGACGTCCTTGAGGATCGAGTCCCGCGGCCAGTGGGCCCAGGTGTCGTCGAGCGTCTTGGAGAATCCGAAATCGTAGGCGCGGGTGAAGAACTGCTGTGCGCCGTCGAGCTTGCGGGCCGACAGGAGCTCCTCCGTCCGGAGGAGGCCGAGCGTTTCCCCCAGCTCGGAACCGATGAGGTTCTGTCCCCCCTCACCGCGGTTGAGGGCGAGGTATGCCGCCTCGGCACCCATGCCGCGGACCAGCACGGTGAGGAGCTCGGTATCCTCGTCGTCCGGATGGGCGCCGATGACGAGCACGCGCTGGTAGTGGCCCAGCATGCGGAGCTCCTGGCGAAGCGCCGCTGCGCCTCCGGTGGAGGGAGGCTCGATCTGGGCAACGACGGAGGTGACGGGAGAGAGCGCGCTGACGAGCAGGAACGCGGTGAGCGAACGCAGGCGCACGGACCCAGGCCGGTTGAGGAGACGTGCGGAAGCTAGCGGGGTCCGGGACGCCGGTAAACGGGCCGGGGCTACCTGTGCGGAGGGTGGGGCGGCGACTCAGTCTCGTCGCCCAGCGCCACGTCGCGGAACGATGCCGCCAGCAGCGGATGGCGCCGCCAGAGGTATCCTGCCATTCCGGCCACCGCGAGGAGGCTCCCGCCGATCACGACGCCGCTGGAAAAACGTTCGGCCGTCGCGGGCGTGACGGCGAAGATGAGCCCCGAGGCGAACCCGATCGCGATGACGAGGCCGATCAGCACCCCCATTCGCCAGGCGATCTCGCGCGAAGCCAGGTGCACGAGAGCGGTCAGCGCTATGCCCAGGAGAACGAACGCGGCGCCATGGAAGAGGGTGGCGACCAGCACCGCGGCCGGCGAGATCGACCGGTCGAACCCGGCGGCACCGTGGAGGAGGAGCTGGCCGATCGTCTGAGGAGTGCGGAGCGGCGCACCCGCGGCGAGATCGACCACGAAGTACCATACCGCGACGATGACCGCGCCGATGATGCCGACGACAAGCCCTTCACGCACGACCGAATGGCGGTACTCTCGCATGATGGCCTCGGGGTTTCGGTGTCGAACGATGGCCATTCCGGGGGTGAGGGGATGTGCGCTCCGTCACTCCCGCGGTTCGTCGCCCGGTTCGGCTGTCTCCCCGGCGCCGCCCCATTGCCGGCCGACGACGAACGCCGCCACGAACGCCCCGACCGCGCCGATCATCAGCGACGTACCGATGACATTGCTGGCGCCGTGCAGGAGGATCAGCATGCCGATCGAGACGAGGACGGTCCCGATGGCGCGGAGGAACTCGTCGAGATTGCGCCACTGCGTCCGGCGAGCCCAGTAGACGGACGCGACGAGCCCCAGCAATCCGAGGAGCAGCATCCCGTACCAGATGATGATCCAGACCCGCCGGCCTGCTACCATTCACCGACCCCCTGCTGCGAAATGGACACGGAACGGTCGAGCTTATCACCGATCCGGGTGCTGCACCAGAGGACCGGGGTGAGCGGCCGGACGGCACCGCGGACAGCCGCACGCGGCACGAAGCTGGTCGAAACTGTAGATGCCGGTGTCGTGGCCATCGCTCCACCGCACCCGGAGACCGTAGCCGCCCACCAGCGCGACCGACTCCGGCGTGATGTCGGCCGGCACTCGCGCCGGATCGAGGAGCGGCCGCCCGCTCATCTCGTCGGTGCAGCTCGCGCAACGGCACGCCAGCCGGAGCGGCCGCGACTCATACAGCCAGGCGTGGCCGTCGGCATCCCACTCGATGAGGAGGCCGTCGGGCCGGCGGGTGATGGCGTGGGGAACCGGTGGCAGCATGGTCGTCTCCTGCCGGGAAAACGAAGGGCCCCTCGGTGAGGGGCCCTTCGGGTCAGCTCGTCTGCGTGTCAGGCGACCAGGTCGCGAAGACGGTCTCCGGTCTCGCCTTCGCGAAGCCGGACAAGCGCGCGGTCGCGCAGCTGGCGGATCCGTTCGCGCGTGACGCCCATCATGCGGCCGATCTCCTCGAGGGTGCGGCTGTTGCCGTCGTCCAGACCGAAGTACAGCCGGAGCACCTTCGCGTCCCGCGGCGGCAGTACGGCGAGGGCGGCCTCGATGTCCTGCGTCTGGCTGTTGGCCATCGTGGACATGTCGGTGCTCTCCTGCTCACCGCTGGTGAACCGCTCGATCCGCTCGTTCCCCTCGCCATCCCGGGTGGGATGGTCGAGGCGCACCGCTTCGGAGTTGAGCGCGCTCAGGCTTCGCACCGCTTCGACCGTGAGGCCGGTGGCGCGGGCGAGCTCCTCGGTGGTCGGCATGCGGCCGAGCCGGTCCTTGAGCAGCGTCGTCGTGCGGCCGAGGCGGCTGAGGTCCGCCGTCCGGTTGAGCGGCACCCGAACCGGCCGGCCGTGGCGCGCGATCGCCGCCTGCACCGCCTGGCGAATCCACCAGACGGCGTAGGAGATGAACTTCACGCCGCGATCCGGGTCGAACTTCCGGGCCGCCGTCATCAGACCAAGGTTCCCCTCGCCGATCAGGTCGACGAGCGGCACGCCCCGGTTCTGGAACTTCTTGGCGACGGAGACCACGAACCGCACGTTGTGGCGCGCCAGCTTCTCCTGGGCCGCCACGTTCCCGCGGAACGCCTTCCGGGCAAGCTCCATCTCCTCCTCACGATTGAGGAGGGGAACCCGGCTGATCTCGTCGAGATAGAGATCCAGACTCTCACGGCCCTCGTCGACTGCGCGAGCGATCTGCGCCGGCCGCACCGGACGACGCTTGGCACGTGTCTTAATGGTCACGCTCACTTGCCTCCTCTGGGATTCGCATCCCCTGGCACTGCCAGCCGAAGTGGGGTGCCCCATGGCACAATCCCACAATATATGGCCTAAACCTCACAAAATCAACACTTTAAGTCTAAGACACGACACCCGTTGCAGTTGCGGGCCACGACCTGCAGTGGCGCCGCTGGACGCACCGCCGAACCCGGCGCGATTCCCGCCCCGAAATTGCCCAAAATTCCCTTTCGCGCCAGAGACTGTTACAAACCGTCGCGGAAATAGACACCGTCAAGTTCACAAATTCCGCCGTGGCAACGCTCTAGACGATTGGGAGAACCGGGCTTGCACGGCCCCGGTTCCCGACCACAAAAAAGGCGGCGACCGGAGCCGGCCGCCGCCCCGCGCCGACCTGCGGCGCTACATCCCCGGCATGTCCTTCGGCGTCTCCGTGATCGACTTCTTCGCGTCCTTCCCCATCCCGCTGAGTTCGGCCGTGACCTCGGCGGACCGGGACTTCACCAACCCGAACGGGACCTCCCGGCTCACCCATACGTCAGTGCTGTCGCTTGCGTTCCGGAGGTGCGTCGCCTTGAAGGTGCCAGCGGGAACGGTGACCGACTCCTGTCCCACCACGGTGAGGGACCGGCACTGCTGCGTCCAGTTGGAGGCGGCGTTGCCGCGCCCCATTCCCCGACCCATGCCGCCCCGGCCGGGCGCGCCCTGGCCCGGTGCCGACGGCTGCGGCTGGCCCTGGCCCCGCATCATCCCCATCATCCCGCCCGCCATCTTCATCGCGGGCTGGTCGCCACGCTTGATCACCGTCTCGATCACCGATCCCGGCTCGAACGGATAGCTGGGCACGAGCAGCTCGCTGATCATGCGGCCGCGCGGCGTCTCCATCGTGCTCTCGAACCAGATCGCATCCTTGCCGTCCCGCTTCTCCTGACCGACGACCGCGACCCGGGTCTTCATCGCCTGGCCGTTCCGGGTGGTCTGATACTCGGCCCAGTTGCCCATCGCCGGGCTGGGCCGGAACTGGGTACAGACGTCCTGGGCCCGGGCGGGCACCGCGACGGCCGCCAGCAGGCCGGCCGCATAGACGATGTGACGCATGGAAGACTCCCGATTCGAGGATGCCGCCGCTAGATGGTTTTCACCTCGGTGACCAGCTTCGTCAGCGAGCTCTTCGCGTCGCCGAACAGCATGGATGTCCGTTCATCGTAGAACAGCTCGTTTTCGATGCCGGCGAATCCAGGGTTCATGCTGCGCTTGAGCACTATTACGCTGCGGGCCTGGTCCACGTTGAGGATGGGCATGCCGTAGATCGGGCTGGACGGGTCGGTGCGGGCCGCCGGGTTCACGACATCGTTGGCCCCGATCACGAGCGCGACGTCGGCCTGCTCGAATTGCGGGTTGATCTCATCCATGTCGTACAGGCGGTCGTACGGAACGTTCGCCTCGGCCAGCAGGACGTTCATGTGGCCCGGCATGCGGCCGGCCACCGGATGAATGGCGTACTTCACCTCCCCGCCCCGCCGCTCGATGAGCTCGGCGAGCTCCCTGACCTGGTGCTGCGACTGGGCCACGGCCATCCCGTAGCCCGGCACCACGATCACTTTCGCGGCGTACGCCAGCCGGAGTGCCGCGTCCTCGACCGAGATCTCCCGGGCCACCAGCCCCTCGGCGGTCTTGATCCCCTTGATCGCCTTGTCGCCGCCGAACGCGCCGAAGAGGACGTTCCGGAACGACCGGTTCATCGCCTTGCTCATGAGCACCGAGAGGAGGAAGCCCGATGCGCCGTCCAGTGCGCCGCAGATGATGAGCACCGTATTGCTCAGCGCGAACCCCGTCGCCGACGCCGCGAGACCGGCGTAGGAGTTGAGCAGCGACACCACCACCGGCATGTCGGCGCCGCCGATCGGGAGCACCATCAGGACCCCGATGACGAGCGCGATCGCGATCATCCCGTAGAAGACCGCCGGATGGCCCGGATTGGCGATCAGGAAGCCGAAGCACGTTACTGCGCCCGCGAACAGCAGCAGATTGAAGACGTTCTGACCCGGGAACGTGATCGGCTTCCCCCGGATGAGCTCCTGCAGCTTGGCGAAGGCCATGAAGCTGCCGGTGATCGTGAGCGAGCCGAAGAGCACCTCGAAGCCGAGAGCCGCGACCCGCGGCGTGGGCAGGTCGAGCCGGTGCGTGTGATACTCGGCGATGCCCACGAGGGTCGCAGCCAGGGCGCCGAACATGTGGCTGATCGCGATCCGCTGCGGCATCGCCGTCATCGGCACGAACATGCCGAGCGGATACCCGATGATCGAGCCGACCCCCAGGCCGAGGGCGATCCACTTGTAGTCCACGATCTCGTGATTGACGAGCGTCCCGACGACCGCCAGCAGCATTCCGACCGCCGCCTGCTGCATGCCGCGGCGCGCGCTGTCAGGCTTGGTAAGGCTCTTGAGACCGAGGATGAAGAGGACGGACGCCGCGAGGTAGGCGGCCTGGATGAAGAGGTCCCTCATTTGGCCGACGGCCCCTTCGCCGGATTGGTGTCGGCCCGGTGGAACATCTTGAGCATGCGGTCGGTGATGAGGAATCCGCCGACGACGTTGATGGTGGCCGATGCCACCGCGATGACGCCAAGCACCGTGCTCACGGTGCCCTGTCGCGAGCCGGCGGCCACCAGCGAGCCCACCAGCGAGATGCCGGAGATCGCGTTGGTCGCCGACATGAGCGGGGTGTGCAGCAGCGGAGGCACGCGGGTGATGACCTGGTAGCCGACGAAGCCCGCAAGCACGAACACGTACAGCTCGATCACGAACGTGGCAGACATCGGCTCCTCCGTGAAAGCGTCAGGGGCGGCGCACGATCCCGCCGCTGGTCACGCACATCGGCGCAGCGATGGGATCGGTCGCGTCGGCCGCAACCGCGCCGTCCCGGATGATGTACTCGAGAAAGGTGAGGATGTTCCGGCCGTACATCTGGCTCGCGTGGAACGGGAGCGTGCTCGCCAGGTTGACCGGTCCCAGCACGGTGACGCCGCTGACCGTCACCGTCTCGCCCGCTCGGGTCGCCTCGCAGTTGCCTCCGGTCTCGGCGGCGAGGTCCACGATCACCGAGCCCGGTCGCATCGTGCCCAGCATCTCGGTGGTGATCAGCGTCGGCGCCGGGCGCCCCGGGATCTGCGCCGTCGTCACCACGAGGTCGATGTCGCGAATGTGCGCGGCGACGGCGTCGAGCACGCGGCGCTGTTCGTCGGCGGCCAGCTCCTTGGCGTAGCCGCCGGCCCCCTCCGCCGTGGCATTCGCCTCGACGAAGGCGGCGCCGAGGCTCTGCACCTGTTCGCGAACGGCGGGGCGCACGTCGAAGGCCGACACCACGCCGCCCAGGCGCCGCGCGGTGGCGATCGCCTGGAGGCCGGCGACCCCCGCGCCGATCACGAAGACGCGGGCCGGCGCGATCGTGCCGGCCGCGGTGGTGAGCATCGGCAGAAAGCGCGGCAGCGCGCTCGCGCCGAGCAGCACCGCCTTGTAGCCCGCGACGGTGGCCTGCGACGAGAGCGCATCCATCGACTGCGCCTTGGTGGTGCGCGGCACCAGCTCCATCGCGAAGGCGGTCACCTGCCGCTCGGCGAGCCGCTCGAGCAGATCGCCCGGTGAGGCCGGGGCGAGGAGCGCGATGAGCACCGCACCGGGCTCGAGGAGCCCAACCTCGTCCGCTGCGGGCCGCAGCACTTTCACGACGATCTGCGCACCGCGCCATGTGTCGTCCCGGGATCCGATCGTCGCGCCGGCCCGCTCGTACTGGGCATCGAGGAATCCGGCGGCCGCACCCGCGCCGGTCTCCACCGCGACCACGTGTCCCGCCTTGACCAGCCGGGCCACCCCATCCGGCACGAGCGCGACGCGCCCTTCCGACTCGGACGATTCCCGGGGGACGGCGATGCGCATGGCGCTACCTGCCTTCCAGCCAGGCTGCGCCCAGCGCCGAGCCGGCCGCGGCCGGATCGAGGATCAGCGCGTACTTGCCGTCGGCTTCGGTGAGGCGAAGCCCGACCTTGCCGAGCACGGCGTCGTACGGCAGCTCGTCCACGCCGGCGACGTAGCGGCGGAAGAAGTCGGCGTAGCTCGCGCCGGTGACGGTCTCGACTGCCTGCCGGAAATCCTCGACCGTGTAGCCGTGCCCCTGCAGGTAGTAGCTGGTGGAGCGGCCCAGCCAGAATCGCTGCCACATCAGGCGCATCACGTCATCGAGCGTCCTGCGGCCGCCGGTGCGGGCGCGAATGTCGAGATCGAGCAGCCAGCCGAGCAGCTCGCCCTTGTTGTAGTAGGAGATGTTGGTGTTCCGGAAGTTGGTCTTCTGCCGGAGCGGCACGGCGTCGAAGAACCAGGCGTTGAACGAGCTCTGCTCCGCGCTCATCAGCTTGTGACCGGGCGAGCTCTGGAGCTGGGTGACCGCCCGCGCGACGCGGGCGAGATAACCGGCGCTGTCCACCAGGCCCGCGCGGCGGAGGGTGCGCGCCCCGTAGTAGTTCGTGATCCCCTCCCCGATCCACAGCGTCCGCGTCGGATTCTCCCGGGTATAGTCCCAGGGGCCGAGTTCGGCGGCGCGGAGGCGCTTCATGTTCCAGGTGTGGAAGAACTCATGGGCGAAGACCTCGATGCGCCCCATGAACGCCGCGGAGTCGGTGGCGACCGCGGCGAGCGACACCGGCTGGCTGATGTGCGTCGACGTCGTGTGCTCCATCCCGTCGCCACCGTTCTTGTCGAGATAGTGCACCATGAACGTGTATTCCGCCATCGGCTGCTGACGCCACATCGCCGCTTCCGCGCGCACGATCCGCTCGATGGTCCGGACCAGCAGGCCGCGCGCGGCGCCGGGGTCATGGTCGGTGTGCAGCATGACGCGATAGGTGGTGCGATCGACCCGGAAACTGTCCACCGTGAAGGCGTCCGAGATCTCGGTGGGATTGTCGATCATGATGTCGTAGTTGGGAAAGCGGAAGTCCGGCCCGGGAGCCGGATTCCCGTTGATCACCTTCCAGCCGGCGGGTCCGTAGTAGTGCACCGTGACGGGATCGGGCTTGTGGCCCACCACATATACGAACGTGTTCCCCGGATTCAGGTTGATGTGGGTGGAATCGATCTGCGACAGGGAGCCGTTCAGATCGTTCCAGAATACCCGGTAGCTGAAGGTGACGGCGCGGGCCCGGGGACAGCGTACGACCCACGTGGTGATGTCGCGCTTGCTCGCGACGGCCGCGTCCTCCCCGCAGCGCGCGGCCACCTCCTGCATGTTGGCCGCGAAGTTGTAGATCGCGTAGCGCCCCGGATACCACTTCGGCATCTGGAACTGGATCTCGTCCGCATCACGCCGGGTGACCCGCACGGTGACGTCGCCGAGGTGCGTGGCAGGCTCCGTGCTGCGGAAGGTGTACTCGATGGCGTAGGGATGGGCCGGGACCGCGGTGGGCGCGGCGGGGGCAAGCAGCAGCACGAGCGCGTGCAGCATCGACGTCCTCGGGTAGTGGTTGCGGGTTGAACAGTAACACCAGCAGGAGCACGGTGGACTTCACCGGCGGCACGGCATATCGTCCGTCCACCTCATGACCGACCCGCGCCACGTCACCGCCATCGCGCCCGGCTCCGTCGGCAACGTCGGCCCCGGACTGGATATCCTCGGCCTCGCCGTCGCCGGCCGGGGCGACACCGTCACGGCCACGCTCACGGGCGGTGACGCGATCATCCTCGACGACCCGGGCCACCCCGATCTTCCGACCGATCCCCTGCGCCACGCCGCCGCGATCGCGGCAGCCGAGGTGCTTCGACGGGCCGGTCTCCGAGCCGGGCTCAGGCTCAAGGTGCGGAAGGGGCTCCCGCTCGCCGGCGGCCAGGGCGGGAGCGGCGCCTCGGCCGTCGCCGGTGCGGCAGCGACCAACGCCATCCTCGGCGGTCCGCTCGGCGTCCTCGAGCTGCTCGAGGCGTGTCTTGCGGCGGAGGCCGCCGTGGCCGGCCGCCATGCCGACAATATCGCGCCCTCGCTGCTGGGCGGTGTCGTACTGATCCGGGGACTCGACCCGATCGACGTGGTGCGGCTCCCGTGCCCCGCCGGGCTGCAGCTCGTCCTGGCGCACCCGGCGCAGCGCCTCCGCACCGCGGACGCGCGGGCGGCACTGCCCGCCTCGATCTCCCGCGAGCTGGCTCTCGCGCAGGCCGCCAATGTCGCCGCCATGGTTGCCGCGTTTGCCAGCGGCGACCTCGGTTTGCTTGGCCGCGCCCTCGATGACGGTATCGCCGAGCCGGCCCGTGCGCCACTCCTGCCCGGCTTCGTCGCCGCCAAGGCGGCGGCGCTGGCGGCGGGAGCGATCGGCGCGTCGATCTCGGGCGCGGGGCCGACGGCGTTCGCGCTGGTCTCCGGCGCCGACACCGGCGAGCGCGTCGCGGCGGCGATGCAGGCCGCCTACCGAGCGGCGGGGCTCGACGCCGAGGCCCGCGTGTGCGAGATCGACCGGGTCGGCGTTCGGATCACCGACACGGCAGCCTCCTCTCTGGAGATCTGAATGAGCTTTGCGACCGAGCGTCCGGCCAGCTGGCAGGCGTGCATTGCGTGCGGCAACGAGACGGTGGACAACGACCCCGCCACCCGTTGCCGCCTCTGCGGCGGGCTCCTCGAGGTGCGCCACCGGGCGCCCAACCTGACGCGGGAGGAGCTTCTGCGGAAGTTCACCGAGCGCCGGGGAGGCCCGCCAGGCGCGGCGTCGACGTCGGGGGTGTGGCGCTTCCGTGAGCTGGTCATGCCCGGAGCGGAGCTGATCGTCTCCCATCCCGAGGGGAACACGCCGCTCATGCACCGGACGGCGATTGACGAGTACACCGGCGTGCCGCAGCTGATGCTCAAGCATGAAGGGCACAACCCGACCGGCTCGTTCAAGGATCGCGGGATGACCGTCGGCGTGACCCAGGCGGTGCGTATCGGCGCGCGAGCGGTGGCCTGCGCCTCCACCGGAAACACCGCCGCTTCACTCGCGGCGTACGCGGCCCAGGCTCGGATTCCCGCCCTGGTGCTCGTGCCAGCCGGGGCGATCGCCGCGGGCAAGCTGGGGCAGGCGCTCGCCTACGGTGCGCGGACGCTGCTCGTCCGCGGGGATTTCGACGACTGCATGCGCCTGGTGGAGGAAGCAGGAACCCGGATCGGGCTCTATCTGCTCAACTCGGTGAACCCGTTCCGCATCGAGGGCCAGAAGACCATCATCCTCGAGCTGCTCCAGCAGCTCGGCTGGAACCCGCCGGACTGGATCGTGCTGCCGGCCGGAAACCTCGGCAACCTCGCGGCCTTCGGGAAGGCGCTTCGGGAGATGCACGAGTACGGCGTCATCGCCCGGATGCCGCGGCTCGTCGGGGTTCAGGCGGCAGGGGCGGCGCCGTTCGCGCAGGGGTTCGCCGAGGGGTTCCGCCACCGCCATCGGGTGCACGCCGAGACGGTGGCGACGGCCATCCGCATCGGCAACCCGGCGTCGTGGGACCGCGCGGTTCAGTCGATTCGCGAGACCGACGGCTTGGTCCTCACCGCGACCGATGCCGAGATCCTCGAGGCCAAGGCCGTGGTGGACCGTTCCGGCGTCGGCTGCGAGCCGGCGAGCGCCGCCGCCATCGCCGGCGTCCGCCAGCTCGCCGCAGGCGGGCGGCTCGGCGCGGCCGAACGGGTGGTGGCGGTGCTCACGGGGCACGTGCTCAAGGATCCGGGGATTCCGGCCATCGCGCCGATCGAGATCGAGCCGACGCTCGACGCGCTCGAGCGTGCGATTGACGCCGCAGCGCGTGATTGAGGTCACAGCAGCGGCACCGCACCGGGCACACATTGCGCCACGACGCCGGGCTCGAGCGCGGCGTCGGCACCGAGAGATCCACGCGGGCGGTGTGGGTGGCCGGTCGGGCACCTCCGGGGCACCGCCGGTTCGGCCGCGGGCCGCGGGCGGGATCTCAATGCGAAAAGGGGTGGCCACCGAGGCCACCCCTTTTTTTCATCGCCCGGGCTTCGCTGCGTCGTGTATCGCGGCTCCGAGCTCGGTATATGCCGTCGGATCGACTTCGCGGAACGGCGCCGCACGGTAGGTGATGCGGCCGTCGGGGCCGATCACGAAGAGCGTGCGATTGTCCACATGATACTTCTCGCTGAACGCGCCGTACTTCCGGCCCACCACGCCACCCGAATCGCTCGCGAAGCGGAACGGGTACCCGGCATCATGCGCCCACGAGGCGAGCACTCCGACCGAATCGGTGCTGATCGCCACGAGCACCACATCCTTCCCGCCGTTGAAGAGCTTCGCGTACTGATCACGGTACGCGTTCATCTGGATGGTTCAGCCCTTGGTCCGCGCCTGGAAGAAGAACGCGAGCACGACGGTCTTGCCCCGGAAATCGCTGAGCCGCACAGCTCCCGTGGGTCCGGCGGCGGTCGCGCCGGGCAGCGTGAAGTCCGGTGCCATATCGCCGACGGCGGGCGGCGCCGCCGCGGCCGGTGGCGCGTTCTGCGCGCGGAGCGCGAGCCCCGGCGCCATCATCACGGCCGCGACTGCGGCCGTCCTGCCCAAGCCTCTCATGACTCCTCCGATTGATGTCACCGCCTGACAACCCTCCAGATCTTTCCGTTCTGATCGGCTGAAATGTACAGCGATCCGTCCGGTCCCACCGCCACCCCGGTCGCGCGAAGTGCCGTCGGCCCGCTGCTGCTGGTGGCAAACGTCTGGTAGGTGCCGGTCGGCCGGCCGTCGCGGAACGGGATGAACACGACACGATATCCCTCCTGCGGCAGCGGCGCCCGGTTCCAGGAACCGTGCCACGCCATGAACGCGCCGTCGCGGTAGGCACTGCCGAAGGCGGTATCGCTGTAGAACGCGATCGCCATCGGTGCCCAGTGGCCGGGGAAGGCGATCACCGGCCGCGCGACGCCGCGACACCGGTCGTCGCGCCGGCCATCACCGCCGTACTCGGGCGCGGTGACCATGCGGCCGTACTGGTTGCTGAAGTAGCAGTACGGCCACCCGTAGTTCTCGCCCGCCCTGATCTGTGCGAAAAGCTCGGCGGGATTGTTCGCATTCACCTCGTTGCTGAAGCCCCAGCTCTGCCGCAGCTGGTCCATGCCGTGCACGCCGGCGTAGAGCAGGCCGGTGTGCGGCTCGATCGCGAGCGCCATCGCGTTCCGGAGTCCGGTCGCCCAGCGACGGCCGTCGGCCGCCGTCTGGCCGGTGCGGCCGGCGGCGAAGGCCCAGAGGCCGCCCCGCACCTCGAGCTCGGGACACGGATCCTTGCCGGGCGACGCCGGCAGGCGATCGGTCTGCTGGCAGCTGTTGGTGGCGGAGCCGAAGTTCACCAGCATGGTGTCGCCGAGGAAGATGACGCTCTTGGCCGCGTGCCCGCCCGAGGGGAGCCCGCTCAGCACCGTCTCCATCGGGGTGTCCGGCTCCAGCTTGCCGGGGGTGAGACGCCACCGCACGATCTCGTCGTTCCGCGCGAAATACAGATAGCCGTCGTGCAGCTTGACGTCGTTGCCGCCGCCCGGGCCGAAGGTCGCCCGGCTGTCGGGACGACCGTCGCCGTCGGTGTCGCGGAACGCGGCGACGCCACCGGTGCCGTCGCCGCTCTTGCCGCTCAGCGCGGCG
Source organism: Bacillota bacterium (assembly GCA_050257015.1). Taxonomy (GTDB): domain Bacteria; phylum Gemmatimonadota; class Gemmatimonadetes; order Gemmatimonadales; family GWC2-71-9; genus JAICUF01. Next base: position 19,584 of record JBLMWC010000011.1, read on the forward strand.
TACAGATCGCCGTTCGGCGCGACGACGATCTGGCGCACCGGACCGAGATTGCTCGCCACCGTCCGGGCGCAGAACCCACTCGGCAGGACGAGGCCGCCGTTGTCCGACTCACAGATGACGTGCTGCGCTCCGGCCGCGGCGGGTGCCGCGGCGAGACAGATGATCAGGGCGCCGGCACGGGTGACAAACGGGCTCATGAGGGACCGCTCCGAGGGAGAAATTGGGTTTTCGGCCACACTGCATGAGTATGCCGACGGGTACGATTTCGCCAGCGCAGCGACCGTTTTCAGAGGGAAAACGGCGTCCGTCCGACGCTCTTCAGAGGGAAAAACCGGCCGACAATCGGGTTTTCAGAGGGAAAAACGGCGTTTTCCCTATTGCAACTACGGCGGAGTGTCTTAGTTTGGGACGCGTCGGGCAGCAGTCTTCACAGGGTACGCACCGCTCTCACCCCTTCAGGGAGGACCGCGATGGCAGCCGCAAAGAAGAAGACCGCGAAGAAGTCCAGCAGGAAGAGTGCGAAGAAGTCCAGCAAGTCGGCCAAGCGCCCGGCCGCGCGCAAGAAGGCCGCGAAGAAGGCGGCGAAGAAGTCCGCCAAGAAGTCCTCGCGCAAGCGGACGCCGAACGCGGCATTCATGCGGCCGGTGACGCCTGACACCCAGCTCTCCGCCGTCGTGGGCAGCAGCCCGTTGCCGCGCACCGAGCTGACGAAGAAGCTGTGGGGCTACATCAAGCGGAAGGGCCTGCAGGATCAGAAGAACCGCCGCATGATCAACGCCGACGACAATCTCCGCGCGGTGTTCGGCGGCAAGAGCCAGGTCTCGATGTTCGACATGACCAAGCTGGTGAACAAGCACGTCAGCTGATCGCTGTGGCAGCGGCAGTCTGAAGAGGCGCCCCGCTGGGCGCCTCTTTCATTTCCGGGCGGTTCATTAATCGGAGCGCCCGGTCTATCTTGCCGCCCTATGGCCGGCGAATACATCTTCACGATGCGCGACCTGCGAAAGGTCGTGCCCCCCAGCAAGGAGATCCTCAAGGGGATCTACCTCTCCTTCTACCCCGGCGCCAAGATCGGCGTCCTCGGGTCCAACGGCGCGGGCAAGAGCACCCTGCTCCGCATCATGGCCGGCGTGGATCACGATTTCCTGGGCGAGGCGCGGCCGCTCCCCGGGACGCGGATCGGCTTCCTGCCGCAGGAGCCCGTGCTCGATCCCGCCAAGGATGTCCGCGGCAACGTGATGGACGGGGTGCGCGAGCAGCAGGCGCTGCTCGACCAGTTCAACGAGATCAGCATGAAGTTCGCGGAGCCGATGGATGACGACGCGATGAACCGCCTCCTCGAGAAGCAGGGCAACCTGCAGGAGCGGATCGACGCCCTCGGCCTCTGGGAGCTCGACCACAAGGTCGACATGTCGATGGACGCCCTGCGGCTCCCGCCGGGCGACGCCGACGTGACGAAGATCTCCGGCGGTGAGCGCCGGCGCGTGGCGCTCTGCCGGCTCCTCCTGGAGCAGCCCGACATGCTTCTCCTCGACGAGCCCACCAACCACCTGGACGCCGAGAGCGTCTGGTGGCTCGAGCGGTACCTCGCCGAGTTCCCCGGCACCGTCGTCGCCGTCACTCACGACCGCTACTTCCTCGACAACGTGGCGAAGTGGATTCTGGAGCTCGATCGCGGAGCCGGGATTCCCTACGAGGGCAATTACTCGTCGTGGCTGGCCCAGAAGCAGCAGCGGCTGGCGGTGGAGGAAAAGCAGGCGTCGGCGCGGCAGCGCACGCTGGCGCACGAGCTCGAGTGGATCCGGATGTCGCCGCGCGCGCGGCACGCCAAGAGCAAGGCGCGCATCACCGCGTACGAGGAGCTGCGGGCGGCGAGTGAGCGGCAGCAGGAAGGCAGCACCGAGATCCTGATCCCCGTCCCCGACCGCCTCGGCGACGAGGTCGTCGTGGCGGAGCATCTGACCAAGGGCTTCGGCGACCGCCTCCTGATCGAGGACCTCAGCTTCTCCCTCCCGCGCGGCGGGATCGTGGGCATCATCGGCCCGAACGGCGCCGGCAAGACGACGCTCTTCCGCATGATCACCGGCCAGGAGCAGCCCGACGCCGGGACGCTCAAGGTGGGGTCCACGGTGCGCATCGCCTACGTGGATCAGAGCCGGGATACCCTCGACGGCAGCAAGACGGTCTACGAGGAGATCTCGGGCGGAGAGGACCAGCTCCAGTTCGGCAAGCGCACCGTGAACGCGCGCGCCTACGCCGCCGGGTTCAACTTCCGCGGCTCCGACCAGCAGAAGCGGGTCAGGGACCTCTCCGGCGGCGAGCGCAACCGTCTCCATCTTGCCAAGCTGCTCAAGAGCGGCGGCAACCTGCTGCTCCTCGACGAGCCGACCAACGACCTCGACGTGGACACCCTCCGCGCATTGGAGGACGCGCTCCTCGGCTTCGCGGGGTGCGCCGTGGTGATCAGCCACGACCGCTGGTTCCTCGACCGCATCGCCACGCACATCCTCGCCTTCGAGGGCGACAGCGAGGTGGTGTGGTACGAGGGCAACTATCAGGAGTACGCCGCCGACTACCACAAGCGGAAGGGCGCATCGGTCGATCAGCCGCATCGCATCAAGTACAAGAAGCTGGTGCACTGACCGATGAGCGGTGACGCACGCATTCCCTACCTGCCGGCGCGGGTCGAGGGGCTCGCGGCGCTGGCGATGAATCTTCGGTGGAGCTGGAGCCGCGACGCCCGCGCGCTCTTCCGCGCGATCGACGAGCTCCTCTGGCACCAGACCCATCACAACCCGCTCCTGCTCCTTCGCCGCGTCGATCCCGCGCGGATCGCCGCCGTCGCGAGCGATCCATCGTATCTCCGCCTCTACGACGACGTGATGGCGCGGCTCCGCGCCGAAGCCACGACCGACGGCACCTGGTTCGCCGAGCAGTACGGCGACCTGCGCGGCCGCCAGGTCGCGTACTTCTGCGCCGAATTCGGCCTGCACAACTCGGTGCCGATCTACTCCGGCGGTCTGGGCGTCCTCGCCGGCGACCACTGCAAGTCGGCGTCGGATCTCGGCGTGCCGCTCGTGGGCGTGGGACTTCTCTACGAGAAGGGCTACTTCGACCAGCGGCTCCGGCTGGACGGCTGGCAGGAGGACACCGACGAGGAGTTCGACATCACCGCGACCCCGCTCGTCCAGCTCACCGGACCCGGCCGCGAGCCGTTCGTCACGGTGGTGGAGACGTCGGGACGACCGGTGCACGTCGGCGCGTGGCGGATCATGGTCGGGCGGGTGCCGGTCTACCTGCTCGACACCAATCTCGAGATCAATCATCCCGACGATCGCAGCCTGATGAACAAGCTCTACGCCGGGGGCCCCGACATGCGCCTCAGGCAGGAGTGGATCCTGGGCGTCGGCGGAGTGCGCGTGCTGCGGGCGGTGGGAATCCAGCCCGCGGTCTGGCACGCCAACGAGGGGCATGCCGCGTTCATGCTGGTCGAGCGGCTGCGCGAGCACGTCGCGGCGGGGTCCACGCTCGCGGACGCGGTGACGGCGGTGCGCGCGACGAGCGTCTTCACGACGCACACGCCGGTGCCGGCAGGCCACGACTTCTTCTCCTACGAGGAGGTCGAGCGGGTCGCCGGGCCGGTCTGGAACGCGATGGGCGTTTCCCGGGAGACGCTGCTCGGCCTCGGCGAGTATCCGGGCCAGCCGGATCTCTTCCACATGACGGTCGCAGCGGCGCGGCTCTCTTCCCGCATCAACGGCGTCTCGCGTCGGCATGGCCAGGTCTCCCGCAACCTGTGGCATGCGCTCTGGCCCAATCGGCCGGTGGAGACGGTGCCGATCGGCCACATCACCAACGGCGTGCACCTGGAGACGTGGATGGCGACCTCCATCCGCCGCCTGCTCGACGGACTCCTCGGCCCGGGATGGCACCGGCACCCCGAGGATCCGCGGATGTGGGATCAGGTGCTCAAGCTGGACGCGGAAGCGCTCTGGAACGCCCACGTCGAGCTCAAGAACGTCCTCTTCCGGCTGATCCGGGAGGATGCGCGGTGGCGCTTCGCCGATCAGTGGCGCGAGGCGTCACAGGTCGTCGGAGCGGGGTCGCTCCTCGACCCGAATGCGCTCACCATCGGCTTCGCCCGCCGGTTCGCGACCTACAAACGGGCCAATCTCGTCTTCCGCGACCTCGAGCGTTTGCGCCGCCTCGTCGTCAACTCGTACCGCCCGGTGCAGATCGTCTTCGCGGGCAAGGCGCACCCGGCCGACACGCCGGGCAAGGAAGTCCTGCAGAGCGTCTATCAGTTCACCCGCGATCCTGCGTTCCAGGGGCGGGTGGCGTTCCTCGAGGACTACGACATGCACCTGGCCCATCTCCTGGTACAGGGCGTGGACGTCTGGCTCAACCTCCCGCGCGTGCCGCTCGAGGCCTCGGGAACCAGCGGGATGAAGGCCGGGCTCAACGGCGTGCCGCAGCTCGGCACACTCGACGGCTGGTGGCAGGAAGGCTACGATGGATTGAGCGGCTGGGCGATCCCGCCCGCCTCCGATGAAGCGGAGCCCGACGCCGAGGATGCCGACAAGCTCTACCGGCTGCTTGAGGAGCAGCTGGTGCCGCTCTATTACACACGTGACGCGCAGGGCGTGCCGCTCGGCTGGGTGGAGAAGATGCGGTACGCCATCCGCCTGACCGCCGGCCGGTTCACCGCGCGTCGCATGGTGCAGGACTACGTTCGAGCATACTACGTTCCCGCCATGCGGGGTGAAGCGTCGGGCGATGATCCGCCCACCGCATGAGGCAGACATGATCTCTCCCAGCGCGACATCGATCCGCCCCGCGCCCGCGGTTCTCGCGCCCTCCGGTCAGCCGGTCAGCGCCGTCCACCTCACCGCCGAATACCACCCGTACGCCCGCACCGGCGGCATGGCGGAAGCCGTGAGCGGCCTGGCCCAGTTCCAGCACCGTGCCGGCGTCGACGTGACCGTGCTGATGCCGCTCTATCGCTCGGTGCGCGACATCGATCCCGACCTGCAGCCGGTCGGCTCGCCGTTCACGGTGCAGGTCGGGCCGCGGAGCGAGGAGGCGCGCGTCTTCCGCCCCGCGGTCAGAACCGACGGGCCGCGGGTCTTCTTCATCGAGCACCGGGACTACTTCTACCGTCCCGGGATCTACGGCGAGAATGCGGTGGACTATCCGGACAACGCGCGGCGGTTCGCCCTGTTCGCGCTCGCCGCCCTCACGGCCCTGCCCCGGCTGGTCAAGTCGCCGTTTCTGCTCCACGCGCACGACTGGCACACCGCCCTCGCGCCGGTCTACCTGCGCGGCGTCCTCGGTCGCGAGCGATTCGGCGAGCCGGTCCCGACCATCCTCTCGATCCACAATCCCGGCTACCAGGGCCACTTCCCGCCGGAGGTGATCCCCGACATCGGCATTCCGTGGGAACTCTACAACTGGCAGCAGCTCGAGTGGCATGGCAAGGCGAACTTCCTGAAGGGCGGCCTCGTCTTCTCCGACTACGCCGTGACGGTGAGCCCGACGCAGGCGGAGGAGCTCCGGACCCCCGGCGGCGGGTTCGGACTGCACAATCTGTTCACCGCCATGGGTGATCGGCTCGTCGGGGTGCTCAACGGCATCGACCAGTCAGTCTGGACGCCGTCGCTCGACACCCAGATCACGTGCCGCTACAGCGCCGATGATCTCGAAGGGAAGAAGCGCTGCAAGGCGGCGCTGCAGCGATCGTTCGGGCTCCCGCAGCGCAAGAAGGTCCCGCTCTTCGGCATGACCGGCCGGCTCGTCACCCAGAAGGGACTCGACCTCATCCTCGCGAGCCGCGACCTGCTCGACATCGACGCGCAGTTCGTGTTCCTGGGCGGCGGCGAGGCGAAGTACGAGACCGCGCTGGTCGAGCTCGCGAAGACGGCACCCGACCGCATCGGCGTCCAGCTCGACTTCACCGATCGTTTGGAGCATCGCCTGATGGCGGGCGCCGACCTCTTCCTCATGCCCTCGCTGTACGAGCCGTGCGGGCTCACGCAGATGCGGGCCCAGCGCTACGGCGCGCTGCCGGTGGCGCGCCGGGTCGGCGGCCTGGCCGACACCATCGAGGACGAGGTGACGGGCTTCCTGTTCGATGCGTACGACCCGGCCACGTTCGAGGCCGCCGCCTTCCGCGCGCTCGATCGGTTCTCGACGACGGACCGCTGGCGCGAGATGATGACCGCGGCGATGGCGCGCGACTTCAGCTGGGAGCGGGCCGCCGACCGCTACCTCGAGGTGTATCGCGACGCGATCCAGCTTGCCACGCGAGGGGCCTAGCATGGACTTCGTCCTCACGCTGCACAGTCATCTCCCGTACGTGCTGAACCACGGCCGCTGGCCTCACGGCAGCGACTGGCTCACCGAAGCGGCGGTGGACACCTACCTGCCGCTCCTCGAGGCGCTCCGCGCGCTCGATGCCGACCACGTGCCGTCGCCGGTGACGATCGGCTTCACGCCGGTGCTCGCCAACCAGCTTGCGAGCCCCGTCTTCGCCGACGAGCTCGAAAGCTTCCTCGCCCAGCGGCTGGCTGCGTGCGACGAGGCGCCGGCGTCGCTCGCCGCCACCGGCGACGCCGGTCTGCTGCCGCTGGTGGACTACTGGCGCGAGCGCATCGGCCGGCTGCTGGCGCTCTTCCGCTCCATCGGCGGCGACCTCATCGGCGCCTTCCGCGCGCTGGAGGACGCCGGCCGCATCGAGATCATCGGGTCGGCGGCCACCCACGGATTCCTTCCGCTGCTCGCGCGCGACGAGAGCATCCGCTTCCAGCTCTCGCTCGGCGTAGCGGAGCACCGCCGCCTCTTCGGGCGCACGCCGGGCGGCTGCTGGCTGCCGGAGTGCGCGTACCGGCCGCGCGGCGCGTGGGATCCATGGCCCGGCGGGCCCCACGCCCCGCTCCGCCGCGGCATCGACGAGCATCTCGCCGATGCCGGCTTCCGGTACTTCTTCGTCGACTCGCATCTCGCGGCCGCCGGCCAGCCGCTCGGCCTCTACGGCAATCCCGCCACCGGCCTCGGGGCGCACACGCACCCGTCGCTGCCGGTGCCGACGCGCCGCTCGCCGTACCGCGCGTACGGCGTGCTCTCCGCCGGCCGCGCGCGGGTCGCGGCCTTCGTGCGGGATCCGCGCGCCTCGTCGCAGGTCTGGAGCCGGCATGAGGGCTATCCCGGCGACCCGTCGTACCTCGAGTTCCACAAGATGCGCTGGCCCGGCGGGCTCAAGCTCTGGCGCGTGAGCGGCGGTGACGTGGATCTCGGCGCGAAGGACCCCTACGACCCGGCCGCGGCGGCGAGCCGCGCCGCCATCCACGGCGCGCACTTCGCCCGGCTCCTTGCCGGCATCGCCGACGCCGAGACGAGGAATCCGGAAGGAGTGATCGTCGCGCCGTTCGATACCGAGCTCTTCGGGCACTGGTGGTTCGAGGGGCCGGACTTCCTGCGGGAGGCGTATCGCGCGCTTGCCGCGCAGAGCCGCGTCCGCCCTTCCACGGGCTCCGCGCATCTCGCTGCGCATCCGCCCCGCACCGGGATCCGTCTGCCGGCCGGCTCGTGGGGCGCGAACGGCGACTACAGCATGTGGCTGAGCGACCAGACGGCCTGGACCTGGCTCCGGCTCTGGCCGCTGGAGGAGCGCTTCTGGAATGCCGCGCCGGCGGCGCTGGCCGATCCGGCGGCGCACCGCGTGCTGGAACAGGCTGCGCGCTCGCTGCTGCTGGCCCAGTCGTCGGACTGGCAGTTCATCATCTCGACCGGCGCCGTGGTCGATTACGCGGAGCGCCGCTTCAGCGGCCACTGCGAGGATCTCGAGCAGCTCATCGGCGCTCTGGAAGACGGCTCCCCCGGACGGCTGGCGGAGGCGGAGACGATCGCCGCCGAGCTGGCGAAGCGGGATGATCTCTTTCCGAATGTGCTGCCGTCGCTCCGCGATGCGCTCGAGGGGCTGCGCTCGCGCACGCCCGTCTGACCATGGAGCCGATCCGCTTCGTCTTCGGGCTGCACCTCCACCAGCCGGTCGGCAACTTCGACCACGTCTTCGAACAGCATGTCCGCGACGTGTATCGGCCGCTGCTCGAGCGGCTCGAGGCCCGGAGCTTCCTGCCCGCCGTGCTTCATGTTTCCGGGCCGCTGCTCGAGTGGCTCGAGGAACACGACTCCACCTACCTCGACATCCTCGGCCGGCTCGCCGCCAGCGGGCGGCTCGAGCTGCTCGCCGCCGGCTTCTACGAGCCGGTGCTCGCGTCCCTGCCACGGCAGGACCGCGTCGAGCAGATCGTCTGGATGCGCGAGGCGATCCAGCGCCGCTTCGGTGTCGAGGCGGAGGGACTCTGGCTCACCGAGCGCGTGTGGGAACCGGAACTCGCGGCCGACCTGGCTGCCGCCGGCGTCCGCTACGCCCTGGTGGATGACCGCCATTTCCTCGTGACCGGCTTCCGGCCCGACCAGCTGCACGCGCCGCTCTGGACCGAGAGCGACGGCCGGCCGCTCGCCCTCTTCCCGATCGACGAGCGGCTGCGCTACCTCATCCCTTTCCGCCCGCCCGAGGAAACGGCCGAGTATCTCCGCTCGCTTCGGCGCGGCGGCCACCGCCTCGCGGTGCTCGGAGATGACGGAGAGAAGTTCGGCGGCTGGCCCGGTACCCGGGAGTGGGTGTACGAGCGCGGCTGGCTCGACCGGTTCATGGACACGATTCACGGGCTCATCGCGAACGGGGAGGTCGTGCTCAGCACCCTCCGCGATGCGCTCGACCACGTGCCGAGCGGCGGGCTCGCCTATCTGCCGACGGCATCGTATCGCGAGATGGAGGCGTGGTCGCTTCCGCCGGATGCCGCGATCCGGCTGGCGCATCTGGAGCGCGACCTGGGCGAGGATCGCATGGCGGGACCCGACGGCGTACTGGTCCGCGGCGCGCACTGGCGGAACTTCCTGGTGAAGTATCCCGAGTCGAACCGCATGCACAAGAAGATGCAGGCCCTCTCCACCCTCTCGCGCCGCCGGGGCGACACCCCCGAAGTCCGGCGCGCGATCGGCCGCGCCCAGTGCAATGACGCCTACTGGCACGGCGTCTTCGGCGGTCTCTACCTGCCTCACCTCCGGGAAGCGGTCTGGTCCAACCTCGCAGCGGCGGAGCAGCGGCTCCGCGCGGGCGAGGCGATCGCTGCCGAGGTGCTCGACTTCGACGGTGACGGACACGCCGAGATCTGGGTGCACTCGGACCGGTTCTCCGCCGTCGTGAGCCCGCGGCGCGGTGCGGCGATCGAGGAGTACACACTCTTCGCCCATGGCATCAACTACGCAGACGTCCTCACGCGGCGCCGCGAAGCGTACCACGACACTGCGCTCGAGCCGGCACCGCCGGCCCAGCACGATGAGGGCGGCGCACCCAGCATCCACGAGCTGGAAGAGGGATTTCGCCTGAGCGAGCGCCCGCCGATGGATGCCGACGAGCGGGCTATGCTGCAGGAGCGGATCCTGCCGCGTACGCTCTCACTGGAGGCATACGCCTGCGGCGGGTATTCGACGGCGTTCAACTGGGCGCGCACCGGATTCAGCTACCAGCTGCTGCGCGAGCCGGGCGCGGTGGAGCTGCACTTTCGCTCGGCGGCGGACAGCCGCCATTCACTTCAGAAGACGCTCCGCTTCGAGGCCGATGGCACCATCACCGCCCGCTACGAATGGGGCGCCGATGCCGGCGCCCCGGGCGACTTCTTTGCCGTCGAGCTTTCCCTCTTCAGGCCACTTGGCGTCGCCGCGACGCCGGAGGCGATCGTCTGGACCCACCCCGTCGAGACGGTGGCCAAGTCCGAGCGGGGCCTCGACCGCACGCTTCAGGGCGAGTCGCTCACCCTCCGCTGGCCGGTCGAGGCCGGCACCGGAAGCCTGCTGATCACGGCGTAGCCGGGGTCTCCTTCGCCTCGAGCCGCATGATCCAGAGGCCGCTGTTGATGTCCGGCACGTAGATGTTGCCGTCCTTCACCACGGCGCCCCACGCGAACGGCGTGTGAGGCTGGATCCCGGCGGAATCGGCGGTGAGGATCCAGGTCATCTCGCGGCCCTGGCGCAGCAGGTCGCCCTTCAGCTCTCCCGACACGTCGAGCGCCCTGGCGCCGCCCTGGTAGTTCCCGAGATACAGCGTGTCACCCGCCACCCACACGTTGTGCACCCCGCCGTCGGTCGGCTCGTACCACGCCACCTCCCGGGGGTGCTCGATGTCGGCGACGTCGATCACGTGCAGCCGGCCGAAGGTGAGACTGTTGCCGTGGGTCAGCCCCTTCGACGGGCCGTTGGCGTAGACCTCGTCGCCCACGAAGACGTAGTTCCGGTGGCGCCAGGCGGTGTGCGTGCCGCGCGCCGACAACCCCCAGAGCTGCTCGACGCGCGAGTAGAGCTCGCTCAGGTTGTACTTGAACTGCGAGACGAGCACCGGTTTCTCCGGGGAGCCGCCCTTGATCCCCTTCCCGACGTCGAGAATGACGAGCCCGTCGTTCCAGTACGCCAGATAGGCCAGGCCATCCTTCACGTCGATGTCGTGCAGGTAGCGGCCGGCTTCGGTCTGCTCCGTCTGCCAGCGGCCGACTTCCCGCGGATGCGCCGGATCCCGGATGTCGATCACCCGCATCGAGCCGGTGGCGTCGTCGGTAAGGTAGACGTGGCCCTGATACACGAAGCTCGAGTGCACGCCGCCGGAGACGGTCTCGGTGTAGGCGCCGACCGGCTTCGGATGACACGGGTCGCTCGCGTCGAAGACGACGATGCCGTTCTTCCGGTCCGACGCGCCTTCCCGCGAGAAGACGCCGTACTTGCCATCCTCCGTCGTCATCACGTCGTTCACGATGCGCGAGTTCGTCATCATCGAGTCCACGATCTTCGGCGCGCGCGGAGCGGTGACGTCGATGGCATACACCCGGTCGGCGATGGTCGAGAGGTACGCGCACTTGCCGGACGGATGCACCCACACCTCGGCGCTCGGGAAGGTGATCGGCACCCGCCCTTCGACCTCGATCCCGCGCCCGACCCGCCGCGGCACGACGTCCACGACCGCGTCGGCGGTCCGCCCGCCGATCGACGCCGTGACGGTGTAGCGGCCCGGCGTCTCCGCGACGAACGCCCCATCGTCGTCGACTTGCGCCACACCCGACGGGCTCACCGCGTCGAGCGACCAGCGCACCGCGAGGCCGCGCACCGGCTTCCCTGCCGCGTCGGTCGGCCGCGCGGCGAAGCGCAGGACATCACCGGTGCGCACGCTGCGGCCGGCGGGCTCCAGCGCGAGGCGCGCAACGGGGTTCGCGACGACCTCGAGCGCGACCGGCGCGGTCGCCGCACCCGCTCTCGCGGTGATGGTGGCCCGCCCCGGGGCGAGCGCGGTGAGCCGGCCGTCGGCGCTCACCGTCACGACCCTCGGCGCGCTGGAGACAAAGCGCACTGCATCGTCCCGGCGATCGTTCTGCGCGCTGTAGGCGATGCCGCTCAGAGTGAGCCTCGTCCCGGTCGCGAGACGCGACACCGCGGGGCGAACCTCGATCCGGGCCGGCGGCGCCGGCAGCACCCGGATCACCGACTCGCCGAAACTGTTGCCCGGCGTCCCCGGCAGTGAGGCCACGGCACGGACCCGCACCGTTCCGGTGTATCCGCCGACGACGACTCCGGTCGAGTCCACGCTCCCCTCCCCGCCCCCGGCGAACCACGCGATGCGCGCGCCCGGCACCGGCTGGCCACTCGCGTCGAGCGCGCGGCCGGTGAGCCGGACGGTCTGACCGATCTGGATCTCGGCACGGGCCGGCGTGACCTCCACCCGTGCGATGGGCGACGCCGGAGCGGCCGCGGTGGGCTGCTGCACGAGTGTCAGGAGCAGAGCGACGAGCATGACTCCTCCGGAAACGGGCGTTGAACAGTGCGCGGGCAGGCGATGAAGATACGCGTCGGCGCCTCGTGCGACAGGGGAACTGTCACGTTACCTTTGCCGTTATGCCAGCCATGCCGAATTCCACCGTCACACTCGGGCTCGTGCAGATGCGCTGCGGCACCGACCCCGGGCAGAACATGCAGAAGGCGATCGCGGGGATCCGGAACGCGGCGGCCCGAGGGGCGCAGATCGTCTGCCTCCAGGAGCTGTTCCGGAGCCAGTACTTCTGCCAGACCGAGGACCATGCCCAGTTCGCGCTCGCCGAGCCGATTCCCGGCCCGAGCACGGCCGAGCTGGGCGCGGTCGCGGCCAAGCTCGGCGTGGTGGTCGTGGCGTCGCTCTTCGAGAAACGGGCGGAGGGGCTCTACCACAACACCGCGGCGGTCATCGACGCGGACGGCACCTACCTGGGCAAGTACCGGAAGATGCACATCCCGGATGACCCGCAGTACTACGAGAAGTTCTACTTCGCGCCGGGCGATCTGGGATTCCGCAGCTGGGACACGCGCTTCGGGCGCATCGGCGTGCTCGTCTGCTGGGATCAATGGTACCCGGAGGCTGCCCGCCTCACGGCGATGAGCGGCGCGCAGATCATCTTCTATCCGACGGCGATCGGCTGGCTTCCGCCGGAGAAGGCGGAGCACGGCGCGCAGCAGCAGTCGGCGTGGGAGACCATTCAGCGGAGCCATGCGATCGCCAACGGCGTCTATGTCTGCGCCGTCAACCGCGTCGGGCATGAGGGAGCCGCCGACGGAGGGATCGAGTTCTGGGGCGGCAGCTTCGTGGCCGACCCGGGCGGGAAGATCCTGGCGCGAGCCGGCGAGGGCGAGGAAGTGCTCACCGTCCCATGCGACCTCGGCCGCGTGGACGTGAGCCGCACCCACTGGCCGTTCCTGCGCGACCGCCGGATCGACGCCTACCAGGACCTCACCCGGCGGTACCTCGACTGAGCCCGGTCCGCGATCCCCGAGCGGCCGGAAAGCCGACGCCCGCAGCGCTGGGCTACCGCATGCCGGCGGAATGGGAGCCGCATCGCGGGACCTGGCTCAGCTGGCCGCACAAGGAAGCGTCGTGGCCCGGCAAGTTTACGCCGGTGCCGGCGGTGTTCGCGCGCATGATCGGGGAGCTCGTATCCCACGAGGAAGTGCACATCAACGTCGCGGGGCCCGACATGGAGTCGGACGCGCGCGACGTCCTGGCCGCAGCCGCTGTGCCCGTCGCCCGCGTCTTCTTCCATCACATTCCCACCAACGATGCCTGGTGCCGCGATCACGGCCCCATCTTCATCCAGCGTGATCGCGGATCGAGCCGTGACCAGGCGATCGTGGACTGGGGATTCAACGCGTGGGGCGGAAAGTATCCGCCGTTCGATCTCGACGACGTGGTGCCGACGCGGATCGGCAGGGAGCTGGGATTGCCGGTCTTCGCACCCGGCATCGTGATGGAAGGTGGCTCGCTCGACGTGAACGGACGGGGCACCCTGCTCACGACCGAGTCGTGCCTGCTCAACCCGAACCGCAATCCCGAGCTCACCCGTGACGAGATCGAGCGGTACCTGCGGGATTACCTGGGGGTGCGCCGGATTCTCTGGCTGGGAGACGGCATCGTCGGCGACGACACCGACGGCCATGTGGACGACCTGACCCGCTTCACCGATCCCCGCACCGTCGTCACCGTCGTGGAAGACGATCCGGCCGATCCGAATTACGGCCCGCTCAGGGACAACCTCGCGCGCCTCCGCTCGATGCGCGACCAGGACGGCGAGCCCTTCCGCATCGTGACGCTGCCGATGCCCCGGCCGCTCGAGCACGAGGGTCAGCGCCTTCCCGCCAGCTATGCCAACTTCTACATCGCCAACGGCGTCGTGCTCCTGCCCACCTACGATCCGGAGCGCGACGAGAGCGCACGGCTCACCCTCCAGGAGCTCTTCCCGGGTCGGCGCGTCGTCGGCATCGACTGCACCGATCTCGTCTGGGGCCTCGGCGCCTTCCACTGCGTGAGTCAGCAGTGGCCCGCCGCCTGATCAGCGCCGGGTCCAGACTCCGCCGAGGGTCTCCCGCCGTCGCGTGCAGCCGTCGGTTCCTACCGGCGTGACGGTAAGCGACGCTCCGCTCAGCGCGAGCTGATAGCGCGCTTCGCCCGGCTCGCACGACGCACCCTTGAACGTCGCGGTGTCCGCACGGAATATCGCCGGACCCTTCATCACGCCCGCATTCGGCGCGCCGGGCGTGTGCAGCTCGAACACACCAGTCGGCTTGATGATCAGCACGGCGTCGCCTCCGGCCGCGAGCGTGCGATGGAACTCACCCAGATATGGCTTCGCCGCCGGCTGCGCGCAGGCGAGTGCGAGTCCCAGCGCCGCTCCGGCGACCGTAATCCGCATCGCTCCGTATCGACGACGCACGCATCCTCCTCCGGTTGGGCCGCGAGCGCGGCGTGGCTCAGCGTCCGCCGGCGGGCAGACGCGTCGCGAGACCCCTGAGAATCTCCCAGACGGTGAGTGCGGCGAGCCGCGCCGTCTGACCATCCTGATCGTGCGGCGGCGCCAGCTCCACGACGTCGGCCGAGGCAACGCGCGGATTCGCGCCCGCGAGGAACGCCGCCTGGAGCCAGAGCGCCACCGGGAGGCCGTTGGTGGCCGGCGCGCTCACACCCGGCGCGCACGAGCCGTCCACTGCGTCGAGATCGAACGAGAGGAGCGACGGCTCGACGAGCCGGTCGTACATGGCGGCGATCGCCGCGCCGCTCGCGAGCTCGCTCCGGAACACGGCCTGGCCCCGCTGCTTCACCAGCTCGACGTGGGCCTGCGCCGCCGAATGCGGCTGGAGGCCGGCGACGCTGTAGCTCCGGCACCGGCCCGAGGGATGCTCGAGCGCCTGGCGGAACGGGGAGCCGGAGTGCGCCCCGCCGTCCTTCAGCTCGCGCACGTCGGCATGCGCGTCCCAGTTGAGGATGTCGAGCGGGCGATCATAGCCCAGGAAATGGCCGTACGTCGTCTCGTGGCCGCCCCCCAGCACGATGACGAACCGCCCGATCGCGAGGTGCGGCCGAACTGCAACGCCGAGCGCCTCCTGATCGCGCTCGACGTCACCCGTCACGGCGACGTCACCCAGGTCCCTCGTCCGCTCGACGAGCGAGATGAACGGCGCGGGGTCGCAGGCATCGGGCGTGAGCCGGCCAAGCGCGTCGCGGAGCGCCGCGGGGCCACCGGCCGCACCGACCCGCCCCCCGTTCCGCGCGACACCTTCGTCGGACGGGAAGCCGATCAGCACGACGTCCGGCTCGCCGCCGTGACGGCCGAGAATGTCACGCACGCGCGGATCGGCGGCGCTCATGCCGCCCACACGGTGTCACCGCCGATTACCGTGCGCACGCAGGCGTTGGGCCGGAAGTGATAGAGCCAGTGCACGACGTCCGGCGCATCGATCACGGCAAAGTCGGCCCGTTTGCCAGGCTCGAGCGATCCGTGCGTCGCCTCCAGGCCGATCGCGCGCGCGGCGATGACCGTGGCGCCCTTCAGCGCCTCCGCCGGCGTCATCCCCTGCATCGTGCAGGCGAGCGTCATGGCAAGCGGCAGGTGGTAGCTCGGAGCGGAGCCGGGATTGAAATCGGTCGCAACCGCGACGGCGACACCGGCCTCGATCAGCCGGCGTGCGGGCAGCGGGGGCTGACGCAGGTAGAGCGACGCCATCGGGAGACTCACCGCCACCACGCGCGCCGCGGCGAGCGCCGCAATCCCGGCCTCCGAGACGTGCTCCAGGTGATCGGCCGAAAGCGCGCCGACTTCCGCGGCGAGCAGAGCGCCACCGTCATCGCTCAGCTGGTCGGCGTGCAGCCTGGCCGCGAGGCCGACCGCCTTTGCGGCCAGCAGGATCCGCCTGGCCTCGCTGATCGAGAAGGCACCGTCGTCCACGAAGACGTCGCAGCTGCGCGCGAGCCCGTCCCGCGCGACCACCGGAATCAGCACGTCGAGGAGCAGCGCGAGGTAGCGGCCCCGGTCCTCCCGCAGCTCCGGAGGCACGACGTGCGCGCCGAGGAAGGTGGAGACGATCGTGGCGGCCGATTCCTCGGCCAGCCGGCGGTAGACGTGCAGCAGCTTGAGCTCGCTGTCGGTGTTGAGCCCGTAACCGCTCTTGCACTCGACGGTGGTGACGCCAAGCTGCATCATCGCGGCGAGGAACCCGCGGCATCGCTCGAGCAGCTCGGTCTCGGAGGCCGCGCGAGTCTGGCGGACCGTCAAAGCGATCCCTCCTCCCGCCCGGGCAATCTCCGCATAGCTCCGTCCCAGCGCCCGGTCGGCGAACTCTTCGGCCCGCCACCCGCCGAAGGCGAGATGGGTATGACAGTCGATCAGACCGGGCACGACGAGCCGGCGCTCCGCATCCTCGGTGGGCGCGACGCGGTATGCCTCCGGCAGGTCCCGCTCGGGGCCGGCCCACACCACCAGCGGCCCGTTCCAGACGAGCGCCGCATCCTCTATGACGTGCAGGTCACCCTGCGCACCGGCGGCGCGGCAGGTGGCGAGGACACCGATGTTCCGGAGGACCGCCGGCATCAGGTGATCATCGGGAGATCGATGCCGCGCTCGCGTGCCGTCTCGATCGCGAGATCGTAGCCGGCATCGGCGTGGCGCATGACGCCGGTTCCCGGATCGGCGGTCAACACACGCTCGAGCCGCCGGTCGGATGATTCGGTGCCGTCGGCCACCGCCACCATGCCGGCGTGAATCGAATACCCGATCCCGACGCCGCCACCATGGTGCAGCGATACCCAGCTCGCGCCGCAGGCAGTGTTGAGCAGCGCGTTGAGCAGGGGCCAGTCGGCGATCGCGTCCGAGCCGTCCAGCATCCCCTCGGTCTCACGATTGGGAGAGGCGACGGAGCCGGTGTCGAGATGGTCCCGCCCGATCACGAGCGGCGCCTTCACGCGGCCGGTCCGCACCAGCCAGTTGAACCTGAGCCCCATCTCGGCCCGCTCACCGTACTCGAGCCAGCAGATGCGGGCAGGGAGGCCCTGGAAGTGCACCTTCTCCTGTGCCTTCCTGATCCAGCGGGTGAGTGGCTCGTTGTCGGGGAAGGTGTCGAGGACCGCGTGGTCGGTCGCGGCGATGTCGGCGGGATCTCCGGAAAGCGCGGCCCAGCGGAACGGACCGGCGCCGCGGCAGAAGAGCGGACGGATGAATGCCGGAACGAATCCGGGAATCCCGAACGCGCGTCGCATGCCGCGATGATCGGCGACCTGGCCCCGCAGGTTGTTGCCGTAGTCGAAGGTCACGGCGCCTTTCCGCTGCAGCTCGAGCATCGCCTCCACGTGCACCACCATCGAGTCGAGGACCCGCGCCTCGTACGCCGCCGGGTCGCGCTCCCTGAGCTCCGCCGCCGCGCCGAGGTCGAGGCCAACGGGGATGTACCCGAGCCGGAGGTCATGGGCGGAGGTCTGATCGGTCAGCATGTCGGGGACGATGCCGCGCCGGACGATCTCGGGCAGCACCTCGGCGATGTTGCCGACGAGACCGACGGAGAGCGCCTCACCCCGCCCGCGCGCAGCCTCCACGGCAGCCAGCGCCGCATCGAGGCTCGTCTCCAGGCGATCACAATATCCGGTATCCACCCGTCGGCGGATGCGGGATTCGTCCACGTCCACACCGAGGAAGGCGGCGCCGTTCATGGTTGCCGCGAGCGGCTGGGCGCCGCCCATCCCGCCGAGCCCGCCGGTCACCACCAGCCGACCCGCGAGCGTCCCGCCGAAGTGCTGCCGCGCGCACTCGGCGAACGTCTCGTAGGTTCCCTGGAGGATTCCCTGCGTGCCGATGTAGATCCACGAGCCGGCGGTCATCTGGCCGTACATCGTGAGACCGAGCGCGTCGAGACGGCGGAACTCGTCCCACGTCGCCCAGCGCGGAACGAGGTTGGCGTTGGCGATGAGGACCCGCGGCGCCTCCTCGTGCGTCCGGAAGACGCCGACCGGCTTCCCGCTCTGGACCAGCAGCGTCTCGTCGTTGGCGAGGCGGCGGAGGGTCTCGACGATCTTCTCGTAGCAGGCCCAGTTCCGGGCCGCCTTCCCGCCTCCGCCGTACACGATCAGCTCCTCCGGCCGCTCGGCGACGTCCGGATCGAGGTTGTTCATGAGCATCCGGAGGGCGGCCTCCTGATGCCAGCCGCGGCAGGACAGCGTCGTGCCGCGGGGGGCGGTAATCGGGGCGTGCGCGATCGTGGACATCATCGGAAGGGGTTGAGGTGCCTCAATATACCCCGCCCGGGCTTCCCGCCTGCAACCTTCCGGTCGATTCTTCCATCCAATCCCGTGCATGACGACGCCGATCCCTGGAGCGCTACCGCTGACCAGAACGCCCGGTCTGCCTGAAGCCGGTACCGACGCGGTAGAGGTCGCCCTCGCCGCCAGCGGAGACGCGCGCGCCTTCGAGAGTCTCTACCGGAGGCACTCGGCCCGGGTGCACACCCTCGTCCGCCGGATGCTCGGCGACGACGAGGCCGACGAGGTGACGCAGGACGTCTTCGTCCGGGTCTGGCAGAAGCTGGCGACCTTTCGCGGGGAGTCGGCATTCGGCACCTGGCTGCATCGGCTCGCCGTGAACGTCGTCCTGGCCCGGCGGGCCGAGCTGGGGACCCGGCGGCGACGGTTTCACGATGATGACGCGCCTCTGGATCTGGTCTCGGCGCGGGGGGCGTCACCGGGGACGCTGATGGACTTCGAGCAGGCGCTGGCCCGGCTGCCGGATGGAGCCCGGCAGGTGTTCGTCCTCCACGACGTGGAGGGATACCGGCACGAGGAAATCGCCGAGATGCTCGGCCTGGCGGCCGGCACGTCGAAATCGCAGCTGCACCGCGCGCGGATGGCGCTGCGAACCCATATGGAACGGTAGGCAACGATGACACACGAGCACTGGACCAACCGGCTTTCCGATTACCTGGACAACGACCTCCCGGCCGGAGCCCGGGCCGCGGTCGACGCCCATCTTCGGGATTGCCCTGCCTGCCGCGCGACGCTCGACGAGCTGCGGGCGGTGACGGCCCGGGCCCAGGCGCTGGCCGACCGGGCGCCGGTCAATGATCTCTGGCCCGGTATCGCCGCGGCGATCGGGTCGGATATCAGCCCGCTGTCACCGCGCCGCCAGCCCGCGACACGTCGGTTCAGCTTCTCGATGCCGCAGCTCGCCGCCGCCGCCGTGCTCCTGATGGCGGTGTCCGGCGGAGCGGTCTGGACGCTCCGCAATGCCACCCCGGCGCGGCCGACCGCAATGGCCGCTGCGCCGAGCCGTACGCCGTCGGCGTCGTCCCCGGTCCGGCCGACCGAGTTCACCACGGTGCGGCCCACCGCCGAGCAGAGCTATGACGCCGCGGTCGCCGATCTCCAGCAGGTGCTGCAGGCGGGACGCGGCCGGCTGGACGACAGGACGCTGAAGATCGTGGAGAAGAACCTGGCCACGATCGACAGTGCCGTGGCGCAGGCGCGCCGGGCCGTCGAGCAGGATCCGGCCAATGCGTACCTCAATTCATACCTGGCGCACACGATGCGCCGGAAGATCGACCTGCTGCGCCAGGTCGTTGCGCTCACCTCCGCGCAGAGCTGAAAGGACACCATCGTGCTGCTCGCCTCTCTCGCCATGCTCTCACTGGCGCTCGCCCCGGCCTCGGACACCACGTTCGGCGTCCAGCGCGGTGAGCGACTCGAGCTGAGCGTCCAGAACGGGGACATCACCGTTCGCACCTGGAGCCGGAACTCGGTCGAGGTCCGCACCAGCACCAGCGCCGAGACGACGGTCCGCCGCCACGGAGGGGTGATCGAGCTGGATACCGACACCCGCCATGCCGGCGAGGACGTCGACTACGAGATCACGGTGCCGACCTGGATGGACCTGACGCTCGAAGGCGTGAATACCGACATCAAGGTCACCGGCTCCGATGCGGCGATCTCCGCCCAGACGGTCGAGGGCGACGTCGATGTCGAGGGCGGGAGCGGCGTCGTCAACTTGCAGTCGGTGGACGGCGAGGTGTCGCTCACGCGGTCGCGGGGCAAGATCACCCTCGGATCGGTCAACTCCGACGTGACGGTGGACGGAGCGAGCGGACAGCTGAGCGTCGAGACGGTGAACGGGGAGATCAAGCTCCGCAACGTCGACTCCGACGACGTGGATGTCAGCACCGTCAACGGCGACGTGACCTACGACGGCCCGATCCGGACGCGCGGCCGCTACCACTTCGTGACCCACAACGGCGACGTCACCGTGGCGATCCAGGAAGGGGCCGACGCCGTGGTCGGCGTCTCCACCTACGGCGGCGACTTCGAGTCCGAATTCCCCGTGACCACTCGGGGCACGCAGCAGAAGCACTTCACGTTCACCCTCGGCTCGGGCAGCGCGCGCATCGAGCTCGAGACCTTCCAGGGCACGATCCACCTGGTCCGACCCACCGGGGCCGCCGGCACCCGCACACGGAGGTAGTCCATGCTGTTCCTGCAGCTTCTCGCCGTCGCCGTCGCCTTCCAGGGGACGCAGGACTTCCGCTGGAGCGGCACGGTGGCCGCCGGCAAGACGATCGAGATCAAGGGCGTGAATGGCGACATCCGCGCCGGCATCGCGACCGGGAATCAGGTGGAGGTCACGGCCGTCAAGCGCGCGCGCCGGAGCGATCCGGAGAGCGTCGAGATCAAGGTGGTGGAGAGCTCCGACGGTGTCACGATCTGCGCGCTCTATCCGTCCCGGCGCCAGGTGAATACCTGCGACAGCAGCCACAACGGCCAGTCGACGGAGAACAACGACGTCAGCGTCACCTTCACGGTAAAGGTGCCGGCGGGCGTGAAGTTCGAGGGAAGCACGGTGAACGGCAGCGTCACCGCGACCGGGCTCCGCGCCGACGCCAGCGCATCGACCGTGAACGGCAGCGTGGAGGTCGAGACGACCGGCGCGGCCGAAGCCGAAACGGTCAATGGGGACGTGAAGGTGCAGATGGGGCGGATCGCCGGAACCGGCGGAATGGAGTTCAGCACCGTCAACGGCGGGATCGACGTGACGATTCCGGACGGCGTCGGACTCGACGTCTCGGCCAGCACCACGAACGGGGACATCAGCACCGACTTCCCGCTCACGGTGCGCGGGCGGTTCGGCCCGCGGCACCTCTCCGGCACGATCGGCGGCGGCGGACGCTCCTTGTCGCTCACGACGGTGAACGGCAGCATCGCGCTGCACAAGGGCGGCTGAGCGAGACGCTCAGGGCCGCGGCGTCAGCAGCAGATCGATCGATTCCGGGCCCTCTCCGGACGACGTGACGCTGAACCGCCGCGGCTCTACCTGCATTCGCAGCACGTCGAGCACCCGGGCGTCCACGCTCAGCGTGTACTCGCCCGGCCGGACTCCGAGGAGGTAGAAGCTTCCATCGCTGAAGGTCGCGACGCTGCGCTCCAGTCCGGCCTGATCCCGGAGCGTGAGCGTCGCGCCCGCGACACCCTGCACACCATCGCCGAACCGCCGCACCACCCTTCCCTCCACCACACTCCCCAGCACAATCGGAATGTCCACGACGGTGTAGCGGTTCGGACCGGGTGCGACGGTGACTGCCGGCCGCGCCGCGACCCAGAGCGGCGAGTCGAAGCTGAGCGAATCGGCCGCGAGGAGCACCGGCTCGAACGGGACGACGTCCCATAGCCGGTACTGACCGGTCGGGCCGGTCGTCGCCGTGCTGTTCCCGGCCTGCACCCGCACGTTCGCGAGGCCTTCCTCGCCTGCGTCGCGCCGCCCGTTCCCGTTGGCGTCGAGGAAGACGTGCCCGGCGAGCCCGGCGCGCTGCAGCGAGGGCCCCGGCGCGAGCTGCAGCGCGCGCCGCGAACGGTCATACAGCACCGAGCCCTGGACGAGCTGACTGAGCTCGGTCGGCGCGCCGGCCTGCGCGCTCGCGGTGGTAAACGAGCGAAACGAGCGGGTATAGGACGACAGCGTGAGCGTGAAGGCCGGTCCGGGGAAGCCGCGTGTCCAGTTGACGCCGACCTCGAGGCGCACCTGCGGCGTCAGCGGCCGCGCGGCCGTAAGCGCGGCGAGCGTGACCGCCGACGTGCCCTGCGTCTCCAGCGCGCCCCGCATGAAGACCTGGCCGAGGATCCGCCCCCAGCTCTGCCGCGGCAGCAGCGTGCCGCCCAGGCCCAGAAACCCGCGCGTGAGCGCCGCGCCGCCGGGCGAGGATTCGCGCTCGAGCCGACCATAGGGCACCAGCCGAAGCGGACCCGCCTGCAGCGACAGGCCGAGCCGCGCGCGGTCGACGGTCACGCCGATGGTGACGGCGCGCTCCGCGGCGCCTTCGAAATAGAAGAAGTCGCGATCGGGCACCGGCCGGTAGAACGCGGAGAACTGCCACAGCGCCCGGCGCCCCGGGAGCGTGATCAGCGGCGCAGTGGTTCGGGTATCGAACCGGGTGTACTCCGCCGTGAGGCGCGTGTCGAGCGACGGCTCGTACGCCAGCCCCGACCGCAGGAACCCGTGCGAGACTCCTTCGACCTGCGCCGTCAGCGCGTTCGTCAGACTCCCGGTGATCGTGCCGTAGGGATGGAACAGGTCCTCGAGCGAGTCGCGCCAGAAGCGGTCGGCGCCCGCCTCGAGCGTCCATTGCCGGCTGAGGCCGTAACGCAGATCGAGGTTGGCGGTCGCGCGGCAGGCGACGAATCGGCACTCGCCGCCGGATGCCGCGTATTCGAAGCGATGGGCGGGCAGCAGGGCGCTGGAGACGCGGTAGGTGCGGCCGAACACCCGCCGCTCGCCGAATGGCCCGTAGGCGATGAACTGCACCGGGTTCTCGCCGTAGAGCACCGGCAGCTGCACGGCGTAGTCACCACTCGCGCCCGCTGAATCGAACGCGAGGAGCTCGCCGCCGCGGTACGCCTCGATCTCCCAACCCGGCGGGAGACGGCCGGCGTAGGGCTGAAGTCCGAGGAGCGACGGCCGGACGAACGGCGCGTTGGTGATCGAGACGCCGCGCATCGATCGGGGCCGCGGGCCGGTCGCGAACCCGTCACCCAGCCGCAGCTGTTTCAGCGCCGTGTTGTCACGCCACACGCCGAGCCAGGACGCATCGACCCGGACCTGGCCGGCATCCGCGCGCCCGAGACTGCTGGCGCCGAGCTCGAGCGAGCCACCGAGCACATCAGCGCCTCCCTGCACCGCGTACGAGCCGCCGCCAAGGGGATCCGAGCTCGGCGCGAGGAACGAGTAGTCGAGCACGAAGCCGTCCCACGGACGGCGGTCGGAGGGGAGAGACGGCCCGGCGGCGGCCGATCCCGGCTGCAGCATGAGTGCGGCTCGGGCGGCCCGCCGGCGCGCCTGCTGCGCCACAGGAAGCGGCCCGGCGTCCCGCATGACGACTTCGAGGTCGGACCAGTCGACGTACATCGGCGCGTCGAGCAGCTCGCCCAGCGCGGCGGCCGGAAAATAGAGTTCGCCGTTAACGAGGAGCTTCCGGTTCCTCGTCACCGAGACGCGGCGCGGACCGAGGGTCGCGACGTCCACGTCGAGGGCGATCACGAGCGGCTGGCTCCCCGGCTCGAGCACGCCGTCGACCCGGCCGGCCGGCGAGATCGTCGCGCGGATTCCGGCCATGTCGAAGAATTGCGAGAGCGGAATGAGCGCGTCGTCGCCGACGCGGTACCCTTCGATCGTGCGGGCGACGAACCGGCCCAGGCGGAGCTCCAGGACGACCGCCTCGGGCACGGTGTCCCGGGCCGGAGAGCGGAGTGGGACCGCCGAGAAGAGCCCGAGCGCGGCGGCGAGCGCGATCACCGGCGGAGGCCCGCCGCGTCACACGCTGCCGGATGACTGCTCAGGGCAGCTCGACCGCCACGGAGTCGCGGACGGCCGTGAAGGGAACGATGACCTCCGACGCCAGGTCCTTGCGGCCAGGAGCGATTTCGAGCCGCAACAGGTATCGCCCTGCCGGCACCGATGCGACGCCGAGAGCGAATCGCGGGTCGATCGCGTAGTAGGCCGAGACGGGGGCGCTGAAGGTCGCGCGCACCGCCCCGGTCGAATCCACGAGCTCGCCTTGCGCCGTTCCCAGTGCGGCAGCAGTACCGGTCCGCAGGACGTGAGCGCGGACCAGGAGCGAATCGCCCCGCCGCTCCGTGGCGAGCGCGGAGAGGGTGATCCCGCCCTGCAGCTTTCCCTTGCGGTAGAGCAACGGGAGGATGGTGCGCACCTCGACCGAGAGGCCGACGCGCACGCTTCCCGAGTCCGACTGCTGGGTAATAGGCAGCTGTCCGCCCCGCGCCGTCACCACCAGCCGGGCCCAGTACTCCCCATCGGGCAATCCGGGCGGCGGCGACACGAAGAGGCGGACCGTCTGCTGAGCATGTGGCGCCAGCGTCATCCGCCGCGGAAACGGCTTCACCCACGCCGCGGCAGAGGGGGCGGTCGAATCGGGCTGGTCCACCGTCCGGAGCACCAGCTGGCCCGCGGAATCGGTTACCGGGTAGCCGAACAGCGTACCGATCTCGATTTCCGCGGGCTGATCGTTGGGGTTCACGATCAGCAGCGACGCCGCCCGCGTGCGCGCGTCGATGAACACTGCCGTCGGCGCGATGAGCACGCCCTGCGCCGCGGCAACGGCCGGCACGAACGCGACCATGACGGCAACTGTGCGAATCATTCTCACAGCACGTAGGCCACGCTGAGGGTGAGTGTCGCGGAATAGGCGCCGGACGGCTGATTCGCCGCCGGCGACGCCCGGCAGCCGAGAAAGACCGATCCGCGGCCGTTCGCGGACAGCGTCGCGATGAACGGGACGCGGGGATCGAACCCGGTCTGGCTTCCGATGCTCTGCTGCGCGGAGAAGCCGGCGTCGCCCGCGGTGTAGGAGAGGGGCACGCTCGCGCCGCCGGGCCCGGTGAGCGCGCCCGGGAGCGAGAACTGCAGCTCGACCGTCCGGCCGCTGCCGCCTCCCTTGATGTCGAAGCGCGCCGCGTTCAGTGCGTCGGTCCGGACGACGGCCTTGCTGATCCCCGGCACCATCCCGCCGAAGCTGACACCCTGGATCCCCGTCACCTGAATCGCCTGCGACCGGACCGGACCGGCCCCAAGGAGCAGCCCAACGACCGCCAGCGGGCCGCAGGCGTTCCACATCAGTTGTAGGTCACGGTGAGCGTGATCGGCTGACTGTAC
Source organism: Bacillota bacterium (assembly GCA_050257015.1). Taxonomy (GTDB): domain Bacteria; phylum Gemmatimonadota; class Gemmatimonadetes; order Gemmatimonadales; family GWC2-71-9; genus JAICUF01. The sequence continues at coordinate 44,675 of JBLMWC010000011.1, forward strand.
GATCCGATTCCCGCATTGGTGGTGGTGACCGTCGCGCCGATCCAGAGATAGAGACTGCCGGTCGGCGTCGATGCGGTGAACGAACCGTTGAGGGAGCCCACGGGAACCGCCTGCGCCGTCGCGCCGTCGTTGACGGTGTTCGTGATCAGCTCCCAGCCACCGAGTGCGACCCGGGGACCGAGTGAGCCGGGCAGCGCGTACGCGATCGTGACGGGCGTGGCGGCCGCCATCGTCACAACAAAACGGCCGCCCAGGGGAGCGGCCACGCGCTTCGAGTCCGACGGCATCACCAGTCCGAATGAGAGATCACTGCCGCTGATCGCGATCGCGGTCAGAACCGTTCCGGTCATCAGCGCCGAGCCGGACGCCTGCGCCGCGGCCGGATGCGCGGGCATCACGGCGAGCCAGACGAACGCAGCAACTGCGCGCAGGCGCATGGGAATCGGGTCCGCGGAGATGACGAGCCGGATTGTGATGGCGGAGATGGCTCAATTATACACCACTGTCAGTGTAAGAGGGGAGGTGTAGTTCCCCGTGGGAGCCGCAGTGGTCGTGACCGTGCCGCCGATCCAGAAGAACAGGCGGCCGCCGGCGCTCAGCGTAAACGTCGTCGGCGGGCCGGCCGGCGAGAAGGAGACCGCAGTGCCAACACCCGGTACCGTTCCCCACAGTCCGGTCCAGTTGCCGACCACGACCGCGGGATTGCCCAGGTTCGATGGGAGTGCAAAGCTTACGGTGACCGACTGACTGGCGACGCCGTTGACGCTGAAGCGGCCGCCGGTCCTCGCGGGCACGACCTTGCTCGAGGTCGGCGCGACATTCCCGAACGCGAGGTCGGCGGTGCCGGCCACGGTGAGGGCGGGAATGACGCTGGCGCCCGCCGTCATGCCGGCGGTAGTCTGCGCGAGCGCCGCCGCGGGCCCGAGCAGGAGGCACAGGAGCAGGACCAACGCACGGCGCGGCCGCGGGGGGTGAGCCCCGCGGCCGCGCGCGAGCGGAAGAGCCGGTTCGGTCAGTTGTAGACGACGGTCATCGTGACCGGCGCCGTGTACGCGCCGATCGGCGCCGCGGTCGTGGTCACCGTCGCGCCGATCCACACGTACAGGTTGCCGGTACCGCTGAGCGACAGCGTCTGCGCGCTCGCCGACGGCGTGAGCGCCGCCGCACCAGCGGTCGTGTTTGTCGAATTCGACAGGCCGGTCCACGACCCGATCGCGACGGCGGCATTCCCGAGCGTGGTCGGCAGCCCGAAGGTGACGCTCACCGGCTGGCTGGCCGCGCCGGTCACGGTGAAGGTGCCGCCCGACGCCGGCGCGATCGTCTTGAACGACGTCGGCGCGACGTTGCCGAAAGCGAGGTCGGTACCGTTCACGGACAGCGCGGCGACGACCGACGCGGTCGCGTTGATCGAGCCCGTCGTGCCCTGGGCCTGCGCACTACCTGCAGCGACAGCGGCAAACGCGAGAGCAAGCCAAAGCGTACGACGCATGGCAACGACTCCTGGTCGAGATGGTGGACGATCGCGCCGGGATCGGACGACCACCGGCTGCCGGGCCGCTGGAAGGCAACGGGCATGCCAATCCACCAGCGCAGCGCGCTCGGCCCTGCCGGCCCGATGTCAGTGGCGGCGTTCGTCGAGCCACATGGAAGTGATGACCGTGCAGCGTGTTAGCCGGGGTGGCGACGACGTGCCGGCCGGGCGGAATTCACGCAGCGAAGCCGACGCGATCCGGGGCGCCGCGCCGCGCCGATCGGAGCGATCGACACGCGGGCGCGTTCGCGGATTGCAGGCGCACACAGCAAAAACGCCCCACCCCGCAATGGGGTGGAGCGTTCAGCCGCCGGAGCCTGCCGAGCGTCAGTTGGCCGACGACACCGATGCCGGTGCGGCGGTCGAGTCCATCGACGCGTCCTCGATCACGAGCGCGACGCGGCGGTTCTGCATCCCTTCATCTCCCGGGCCGCGGGCACCAGGCACGACCTGGCGGTTGGTCGCCTCACCGTAACTCACTGCGCGAAGATTCCCGCTCAGCGATCCGTTCGACTGGAGGTAGCCGCGCACCGCTTCGGCGCGACGCATGCCGAGCCGCTGGTTGAACCGGGTGCCGCCGGCCGGGTCCGCGAATCCTTCGACGGTGATCGTGGCGTTGGGGTAGTACTCCTTGACCACGCCGGCGAACCGGTCGAGCACCGGGCGGTCAGATTCGCGCAGGTCCGCGCTGCCGAACTCGAAATGCACCGGGACGTTGAACTTCAGCATTCCCTTCATCCGCTCCATGCTGACGTTGTATTCGCCCCGGAAGGCGGTGAGCTCCTTCTCGAGCGCGTCCATGCGCGCGTTGGTCGAGTCGATGCGCGTCCCGAGCTGGCGATCGCCGGTCTGCATCTCGTCGCGAATCTTCGCGACTTCGCTGTCGAAGTCCTTGCGAGTCACGTGTGCAGCGCAGCCGGACAGGCCGACGGCAAGCCCAATCGCCCCCAGGGTCAGCGCACTGCGAGCACTTCTACGGGTCCACATCATCGCACCTCCTTGGCCGTCATTGATGTTTCCGCATCACACTCGGCTGAATGTGGGCCTCGGCGGTGGAATGCGGCTGTGACCCCGCTCACGGCTCGGGGTGCACCGTGGCGTTGCAGCACGCTCCTAACTATGGTTGGCCAATGAGCTTGGAACTCTTTTCCGACCGGTGGGCCCAGCAGTGGTGCGAAGCGCTCAACGACAACGCCGCCTACCGCGCCGCGGCGGCGACCTGGCAGGGCGCCGTGGCGCTGGTGCTGACGGGCACAAACGGCGGAACGCCGCGAGGCGTGTACATGGATACGGAAGGCGGCGTCTGCCGCACTGCCCGCGCGGCGACCGAAGCCGATCTCGCGGGCGCGGCCTACGTCTTCGAGGCCGCACCGGCGATCTGGCGCGAGGTATTCAGCGGGAGGACGGCGCCGGCAATGGCGCTCTTCAGCGGGAAGCTGCGGCTGACGCGGGGCAGCCTCGCCGCGCTGATGCCGCATGCGGGGGCGGCGCGGGAACTGATCGCCACCGCGGCCGCCGTCCCCGTGCGCTATCCCGACGAGGAATAGCGAAGGTCAGCGAACGCCGAGCAGCTCGACGTCGAAGACGAGGGTGGCGTTGGGCGGGATCACCGGCGGACTTCCGTTCGGGCCGTAGCCGAGGGCTGGCGGAATGACGAGCTTGCGCTTGCCGCCCACCTTCATCCCCGTCAGTCCCTCATCCCACCCCGGAATCACTTCCTGATTGCCGATCCGGAATTCGAACGGTGCACCGCCCTTCGCGTTCGAATCGAAGAGCTTTCCGTTCGTCAGCCAGCCGCTGTATCGGACGCTCACCGTGTTGCCCGGCCCTGCGGCCGGGCCGTTGCCCACCGTCACGTCTTCATAGCGAAGTCCGGACGAAGTCGTCGTCATGGCGGTCGTGTCCACGTTGAGCTCCCTGGCGAATCCTGCGTGTTCGATCGGCGTGCGGCGGAAGTCGTTCAGATCGCATCCCGTAAGTCCGACGAGCAGGCCGAGCAGCAGGAGACGATGCATGGTGTCCGCGGCGATGAGTGAGAAAGAAGAAGCCGGCCACCCGGCCGGCTTCGAGCATCGGGACGGCGGGATTTGAACCCGCGACCCCTGCAACCCCATTGCAGTGCGCTACCGGACTGCGCTACGTCCCGTTGATGCGGTGCGAATTGTAGTCCGCGGGTGCCGCTTCCGGAAGGCCGGAATCGGAACTCGCCGAGGTCGAGCGGCGTTTATTGCGTGTCCTGATTCGGCCGCGAGAGGCGCCGCATCCGGGCGCTCGGCGAGTCGGGCGGGCCTGCGGCCGGGAGGGCGATCGCAAGTCGTTGCGAGGCAACATCCTGCGGGCGAACAAACGCCGAAGCCGAACCGCTTGACTGTACGTAACAAGTTGCTATATTGTGAGTTAGCTGGCGCTCATTCACAAACCTGACGGACCATTTTCCCGCACAATTCGACGCCTGGTGCCGCGGCCACTTCTCCGGCCGATCACCCGAGGTGTCGCTGGGCGGTTCGAGATTCCGGAGTGGTCACCGGGCCGCACGTGCGGCGCAGGATGGAGCCCTGACCAGGCGTTGGGTTACGGAGGACGCGTTTCGAACGGACGCGCCCATGCACACGAGCGAGAGGCAGGATCACCATGTCTGAAGCAATGCCGAACACCCCCGAGACCATCCCCGCGGCACCCGCTGCCGCCCCGTGGGATCCGTTTCAGCTGATGGACCGGCTGGACGAGGACGCGCTGCGCCGCGAAATGGAAGGCGTCGCGAGCACCGATCTCGTCTATGTCGTGAGGGAAGGCGGCCAGGAGGTCGTCGGGCTCTCGAAGACCGGCGTTGACGAGTGCTGCATGGCGCTCGTGTCGCAGGGCCAGGTCATCCGCGAGGAGGACCTGAGCTACGACGTCATCGGCGAGGGCGAGGACCGCGAGGCGCTGTTCCGGGTCAAGGCGGCCCGGTTCGCCGTCTCGCCCGAGGGAGCGGAGGTGCGGCTCGATCAGGTGATCGGCGTCAAGCGCCAGCCGCTGTTCTACGAGCCGGCGCAGCTCGATCTCGACGCTCGGGTCCCCAGCCGGAAGTACAAGGGCAAGACCTACCGCGAGCTCGTCGAGACGGCCGATGGCCGGGAGTATCTGGCCTGGATGGCGGAGAACTTCAACGAGCCGGAGATCCGCGCCTTCGTCACCCGCATTCTCGCGGGCGAGGAAGTCGTGGCCCAGCGCGGGAAGCAGCTCAATCCGCACTGGTACGAGGCCGGCGCGATGAAGGCGGCGCGGAACGCTCGCTTCCGGCTGATCCCCGGCAACGTGCGCGCGCAGGTGATCGCGAGCGCACGCCAGGCCGGTCAGGCCCGCGTCGTCGAGGCCCGGAGCGGTAGCCTCCGCGGTGTCGGCAAGGCGGTGCCCGCGGCGGCGGAGCCGATGGCAGCTCCGGTCGAGCGCCAGGAAGCTCCCGCCCGCAGTGAGGTCGTCACCCGGATCGGCCCGTACGCGCCGACCGAGAAGCAGGTCGCCTTCTTCCAGCGGCTGGCCGACTCGCCGGTCTTCACCGAGGAGGAGCGGCGGCGGGCGCTCGACTGGCTCGCCACCAGGGCGACGCGGCAGACGATCAAGGATCAGATCGACTGGCTCAAGCGGCAGGTCGAGACCCGGAAGTCGGGTCAGGCCGGCAGCTCGGCGGCATGAGCCGTCCGGAGCCGG
>JBLMWC010000012.1:0-67722 GCA_050257015.1 Bacillota bacterium
GAGCACCTGCACGCCCGCGCCGATCTGGCAGTCCGAGCGCTCATCGAGGAGCCGTACGACCTGCTCGAAGGGCACCGCCTGCGCCCGCGCCATCAGCGCGGCGTACGTCAGCTCGCCCGCCGGACCCGCGACCGCGAGCGCGCCCGGTGCGGCCGCGGCGCGTCGGGCGATTAGGTGATGAATGCACGCGCGCTCGCGCACCGGTTCGGACGATCCGCTCAGCACCTCGAGCAGCTCGCGGCGCTCTTCATCGGGGATCATGGGAAGCTGCGCGGTCGGGCGCTCCGGATCGGCCACGACCGACTCGAGCAGGACGCGGAGATGCCCCGCGAGCCGCGCGATCGTCGCGCGGTCGAACAGCGCGGCGGGATAGACCAGCGCGCCCGTCAGCCCGGACCCGGTGTCGGTGAGATCGAGCTCGAGGTCGAAGAGAGTGACGGCCGGCGGGATATCCGCCTGCGCAACCACCAGGCCATCGAGTCCGGGGGCCGCGGCGGGCAGATTCCGGAAGTTGAGGAGCACCTGCACGCCCGCGCCGATCTGGCGGTCCGAGCGCCCATCGAGGAGCCGGACGACCTGCTCGAAGGGCAGCGCCTGATGCGCGAAGGCGCCCGTCGCGGTCCGGCGGACGCGCTGGAGCAGCTCGCGGAACGTCGGCGAACCGGTCAGGTCGGCGCGGAGCGCGAGCGTATTGATGAAGCAGCCGATGAGCGCTTCCATCTCGGGACGCGTGCGTCCCGCGACGGGAATCCCGATCAGGAAGTCCTCCTGTCCGCTGTAGCGGGAGAGGAGGATTTCCAGCGCCGCCGCGACGGTCATGAAGAGGGAGACCTCTTCGTGGCGGCTCAGCTCCCTGAGCCGCTCCACGAGGTCGGCCGGCAGGAGGAGCGCGACGCGACCGGCGTCGCGTGACTGATACGGGCGGCGGGGGCGATCGGGCGGGAGCGCCAGCGCCGGCTCGACTCCACTCAGCGCCGACCGCCAGTAGGCGATGTCCTCGTCCGTGGCGGAATCGGCCGCCGCTGCATGCTCGACGATGTCTCCGCACTGGATCGCGAGCTTTCCGAGCCCGTCTCCCTCGCCTCCCCGGGCGGCGGCATACGCAGCGGCGAGCTCCCGCAGGTAGATCGCGACCGACCAGCCGTCGAACGCGACGTGATGGAAGACGGTGAGCAGCAGGTGGGCGTCGGGCGCGTGGCGGAAGAGCCGCGCGCGGACGGGCGGCTCGCTCAGCAGGTCGAACGGGCGATACGCCTCCGCCAGGATCCGTGGATGCGTGACCGCTCCGTCGGGCTCCCCCGGCGGCCGGTCGAGCTCCTCGACCACGAGCGAGGGAACCTCTTCCGGGACGATGCGAAGCAGCGGCAGTCCGTCCGGGCCGGTCTCGAGCCGCGAGTGGAGCGCCTCATGCCGCCCAACGATTGCGCCGATCGCGCGCTCGAGCGCGGCAACGTCGAGCGGGCCCGTGATTCGAAGTGCGACGGGACGGACGTACCCCGCGCCGCCCTCGAGCTGATCGTGCAGCCAGATACGCTGCTGCGCCGCCGACAACCGCGCGCGTGAGCGGTCGGTGCGCCGCGGAATCGGCGGTGCCGCAGCGACGGCGGCCCGCTCAGCGAGGAGCTCGCGTGCGCGCGCCGACAGCGGGCGCGCCGCCGACGGCGCCACCGGTGGGGTCATCAGGCCGACGCGCTGATCACGATGGAGTCGATGCCGGACGGCACAATGTCCCGCACATCCCGTCGGGCGGCGTTGGCCTGCAGCACCGCCGTGCAGTCGGCGACACCGACTTCACCCGCCCCGGGCGCCGGCAGCCGTCCGTCGGCGGCGATCAGGGCCTCGAGCGCTGAGCCGATCGCCCGTTGCGCCGCGAAGAGGCAGGGAGTGCTGTAGATCGCGAGCGTGACACCGGCGGCAGCCAGCTCGGTCAGGGTGCAACGCGGCGACTTCCCGCCGGCGATCTGATTGAAGACGAGCGGCGGCTCGATCCCGTCGGCGAGATCGCGAAGGACGCCGAGGTCGCGCACGCCGTCGATCAGCACGGCGTCGGCACCGGCGTCGGCGAATGCACGGACCCGCCGGGCGGCCTCCGCCGGATCGGTCGCGTCGGTTCGGGCGACGACGAAGAGGTCCCCGCGCGTCTCCAGCACGCGGTTCAGCTTCTCCAGGAACTCGTCGAGCTCCATGATCTGCTTGCCGTCGAAGTGACCGCACCGGCGCGGGCGCCGCTGGTCCTCCAGCACCACGCCCGACGCGCCGATCCGCTCCAGACGTGACGCGACGTGACACGCGACCTCGGTGTCGCAGTAGCCGTCGTCGATGTCCACCAGCAGATGGTGGGATGGCAGCACCGCCCGCACCCGGCCGACGAAGTCCAACATGTCGGTCCAGCTGATGAAGCCGATGTCGGGCAGCCCATAGTGGCTCGCGGCGAATCCGAAGCCGCTCATGAAGAGGGCGTCCGAGTGCCGCGCGGCGAGCGAGGCGCTGAAGACGTCGTAGACGCCGAGGAACGGCATGGTACGGCCGCTTCGGACGGCGGCGGCGACGGCGTGCCTGAGTTTCGTGCCCGGCGTCTTCATGTCGTCTCCGTCAGCATGGCGTCCACGGCGGCGGCGATTCCGCCGACGCTCGGTGCATCGAAGAAGGTGAGCAGCGAGAGCTCGACCCGAAGCAGCCGGCCGACCCGCGCGACGAACTGCATCGCCAGCATCGAGTCGCCGCCGGCGCGGAAGAAGTCCTCCTCGACACCCGCCGGCTCACGCCCGAGCACCTCGGTCCAGATCGACGCGACGATCTCCTCGACCGGCGTGGCCGGCGGAGTCATCGTCTGAGCCGCCGGCGCCGCCTCGCTCGCCGTCACGCCCAGCGTCGCGGCGAGTCCGATCCGCTGCGGCTTGCCGGTCGGTCCCTTCGGGAGCGCATCCAGGAAGACGACCTGACGCGGCACCTTGAAGTAGGCGACGCGCGTAGCGACCGACTCCCGCAGCTCGCCCGCAGTCGTGTGCGCGCCGGGCCGGAGCACGACCGCCGCCGCGACCTCCTCACCGAGCGTCGGGTGCGGGACCGCAAACGTCACCGCCTGCGCGACCGCCGGGTGGCTCGTGAGCAACTCGTCGATCTCGAGCGGCGCGATCTTCTCGCCCCCGCGGTTGATGATCTCCTTGAGGCGGGCGGTCAGGAACAGATAGCCGTCGGCGTCGAGGTGACCCTGATCGCCGGTCCGGAACCAGCCATTGGTGAACGACGCTGCGTTCGCCGCCGGGTTGCCGAGATAGCCGGCCGTGACATTGGCGCCGCGGATGACGACTTCACCGGTCTCCCCGGTGGGAAGCAGCGTCCCGGCGCCATCCATGATCGCCACCTCGGGTCCCGCCGCCCGGCCGACCGATCCCGGCTTCCGCGCGGAGGGCGGCAGCGGATTGCTCGCCATCTGGTGCGCCGCCTCCGTCATCCCATAGGCCTCGATCACCGGCACGCCGAACGTCCGCTCGAGCTCCGTGAGCGTCTGGCGCGGGAGTGCCGATGACGACGAGCGGATGAAGCGCAGCTTCGACTCCGCGATGACGTCCGGAAACTCGGGGGCCCGCGCCAGAATCGCCTGGTGCATCGTCGGCACGGCGGTGTACCAGGTCGGCGCGGAGGACCGCATCCAGTCGAAGAAGCGCGGCGCCAGAAAGCCGGGGGTGCACACCACCGAGCCGCCGGCCGTGAGCGAGGCGAGGGTCGCGGCGACGAGGCCGTGAATGTGAAACAGCGGCATCACGTTGAGACAGCGGTCGCCGGGTCCGAGCTGGAGGGTCCGTCCGACGTTGCGGGCCGACGCGGCAAGGTTGGCGTGCCGCAGCGGGACGAGCTTGGGACGCGACGTCGTGCCCGACGTGTGCAGCACGAGCGCGATGTCATCGGGCGCGGGAGCACCGACCGCGGCCGGCGTGGGGAGCATGCCGTCGACGGTGAACCGTCCCGCGCTCTCCTCTCCGGCGGCCGCGACCTCGATCAGCGTGATCCCGCGGCGCCGGGCGATCTCCCGCGCCGGCGAATCGATCTCGCTCGAGATGACGAGCGACGTCGCCGCGAGATCGCCCAGATAGAACTCGAGCTCCTCGGCGCCGTAGGCCGGGTTCAGCGGGGCGCAGACGGCGGCGCTCGCGACCGACAGGAACACCGTCGCCGCCTCGGGCCCGTTGGGGACGATGGTCGCGACGGTGTCGGTCTGCCCGACGCCCCGCTGCCGAAGCTCGGCGCCCACGCCTCCGATCTGGCCGAGCAGCTGTGCGAAGGCGAGCGCCGGGCGCTCCCCGGGAGTTTCGATGGCCACGGCACCCGGGGTCTGCTCGGCAGCGATGGAGAGCAGACCGGGCACGGTCGTTCGAGACGGCACTTACCACTCCATTGAACGGGGATTCGGCCCGCCCCGTGCAAGAGTCATGCACTCGGCCGGCACCCGAAAACAGATCGGCAACGGTTGCAGGGAAACAACTTACGTCGCCGGCGAGCGCCGCCGCCAGCAGCACGCCACACCGGGCCGTGGCGCTGGGCCATCTGCATTCCGGCGGGGCCGGAAACGCAAGAGCCCCGCGCGTTGAGGCGTCGCGGGGCCCCTGGGGCGGTTCCGGCCGGCGTGTGGCCGGCGCTACTTCAGATGCAGGAGCTGCTGGTAGGTCGGCATCGGCCAGAGGTCGGCGGCCACGTGGCTCTCCAGCGTATCAACCACGGTGCGAAGCCCGGCCATCGCCTGGCGGACCGCGGAGCCCATGTGGGCGGCGTGCCGCATGGGGTCGGACTCCTCGTGCGCACATGCGCGCTCGAGCGAGCTCATCGCCATGCGGAGCTGCGACACGAGGGCGACGAAGTCGGCGAGCGCTTCCCGCGTGTCAGGGCACTCGACGCCGGCCGCCTCGGTCGCCGCGACCGCTTCCGCCACGAGCGCCTGATGCTGCAGCGCCGCCGGCAGGATCTGGCCCCGCGCGATCGAGACCATCATCTCGGCTTCGATCGTGAGCTGCTTGATGTACTTCTCCACCGCGATGTGCATGCGGCTCTCGAGCTCGGTCTTGCTGAGCACGCTGTACTTCCGGAAAAGCTCACCGTTCTTCTTCGCCTTCATCACCTTGAAGGCCTCGGTCGAGTCCGCCATGACCGGCAGGCCGCGCCGGGCCGCTTCGGCGTGCCATTCCGGGTTGTAGTTGTCGCCGTCGAAGATGACCCGCTTGTGCTCCTTCATCAGCCGCTTGAGCACGCCGAGCACCGCGCTCTGGAGCTTCGCCGGCGTGGGGTTCTTTCCGATGCCGGCTTCGATCTCGGTCGCGATCACGTCGAGCGACTCGGCCACGATCGTATTGAGGACGGTGTTGGGCCATGCGATGCTGGCGCTCGAGCCCACGGCGCGGAACTCGAACTTGTTGCCGGTGAAGGCGAACGGCGACGTCCGGTTGCGATCGCCCGAGTGGCGGGGCAGCTGCGGCAGCGAGCGCGCGCCGAGGTCGAGCGTGCCACCCCGGATGGTGCGGCGGGGCAGCCCCTTCTCCACCTGCTCCAGGATGTCCGACAGCATGCTGCCGAGGAAGATCGAGATGATCGCCGGCGGCGCCTCGTTCGCGCCGAGCCGGTGCTCGTTGGCGGCGGAGGTGATGGCGGAGCGCAGGAGATCGGCATGCAGGTCCACCGCGCGGATCACCGCGCACAGGAAGACGAGGAACTGCATGTTGGTGTGCGTCTCGTCCTGCGGATCCAGCAGGTTGACGCCGGTGTCGGTGGACATCGACCAGTTGTTGTGCTTTCCCGAGCCGTTCACGCCCGCAAACGGCTTTTCGTGCAGCAAGGCCTGGAGCCCGTAACGCGGCGCCACCCGCTTGATCGTCTCCATCAGCACCATCTGGTGGTCACTGGCGATGTGGCTCTCCTCGAAGAGCGGCGCGATCTCGTACTGGCCCGGCGCCACCTCATTGTGCCGGGTCTTGACCGGCACGCCGACGCGGTAGAGCTCGCGCTCGACCTCGGACATGAACGCCAGCACCCGCGGCGGGATGGTGCCGAAGTAGTGGTCCTCGAGCTGCTGGCCCTTGGGCGGCTTCGCGCCGAAGAGGGTGCGCTCGCAGGTGAGGAGGTCGGGCCGCTGGTAGTAGAGCTCGCGGTCCACGAGGAAGTATTCCTGCTCCGGGCCGACGGTGGTGAAGACGCGGGAGACGCCGCGGTCGGTGCCGAAGATCCGGAGGATCCGGAGCGCCTGCGCGGACAGCGCCTCCATCGAGCGGAGGAGCGGGAGCTTGGTGTCCAGCGCTTCACCGGTCCAGGAGACGAAGGCCGTCGGAATGCAGAGGGTGACGTTGTTCTCGCCCCGCATCAGGAAGGCGGGACTGGTCGGATCCCAGGCGGTATAGCCGCGGGCCTCGAACGTCGCGCGGAGACCGCCGCTCGGGAAGCTCGACGCGTCGGGCTCGCCCTGCACCAGGTCGCTGCCCGAGAAGTTGAACATCACCCCGCCCTGCCCGTCGGGCGCGATGAGCGAGTCGTGCTTCTCCGCGGTGAGGCCGGTGAGCGGCTGGAACCAGTGCGTGAAGTGGGTGGCGCCCTGCTCGATCGCCCAGTCCTTCATGGTCGCGGCCACGACACCCGCCACCTCCGGATCGAGCGTTTCGCCGAGCTCGATCGTTCGCATGAGACTCTTGACCACGTCCTTCGGAAGCCGCTGGCGCATCAGGCGCCAGGAGAAGACGTCCGCGCCGAAGATGCTGTCGATGCGGGGAGCGGTGGTCGAGCCGGCAGTTCCGTTGGTCGAGGCAGGCGGGGTCACGCGGTCGGATCCTCAGGCGGAGGGTGGGGGTGTGGGCCTGGAAGGGCGAGAATGTAGCTGCGTGCACCCATTTGTGCAACTATTGCAGAATTACGGCCGCGGTTTCTCAGTTCATCGATCAATTCGCGAATTGCGCACGCTGTGTTGTGCAGAAATTGCAGCACACGCTGGGCGACCGCGCAGGGGCGCGGGGCAAACACAACCCGATTTGCCGCAGCAGGTTACGCCTCGCCGCCCGCCGCTGCCGCCACGTTCCCGCCCTGCTCCATCGCCACTTCCGCCCGCAGGTTCTGCTTTTGGCGACGGGTCGCGGCTTCCGACCCCATCGCCAGCACCGACGCCACCGCCGCGATCCGGCCACCGTCATGATAGAAGAGCTGGGCATCCTTCCGCGCGATCGCTCCCGTGACCTCGATCCGGTCCCAGCGCTCGGCGTGACCGAGATAGTCGACGTCGAGACCGAAGTGAAGACTCCAGAAGAACGGCACCGCGTCGAACCGCTCGCGCCGGCCGAGCATGTTGCGGGCGGCGGTCTGTCCCTGCCGCTCGGCGACGACCCAGTGCTCGACCCGGATCGGCTTCCCGCTCCGCGGATCGGGCCAGCGGGCGATGTCGCCCGCGGCGTAGATTCCCGGCACGCTCGTTTCCAGGAATTCGTTGACGGAGACACCCCGGTCCTGCGCGAGCCCCGCGCTCTCCGCGAGCTCGAGCCGCGGCTTCACGCCGATGCCGGCCACGACGAAATCCGCCTCCACCCGTCCGCCGCTTTCCAGCACCACCGCCGCGCGCTCGATCGCCCGGGGCCGCTCGTTCAGATGGAACACCACGCCGTTGGCCTCGTGCTCGGCCCTGATTGCGTCGCCCAGCTCGGGGCCGAGGATCCGCTCCAGCGGGCGGTCCTCCATCGCGATCACATGCACCTCGAGACCGCGGGTCCGGAGCGACGCCGCGACCTCGAGCCCGATGAAGCTCGCGCCGATGACCGCGACGCGCCGACGCCCCTCTGCCGCGCGCACGATCGCGCGGCTGTCGGCGAGCGTGCGGAGGTAGTAGACCTCGCCGTCTACCGGAATCGTGAGCCGGTTGGGCTCGGCACCGGTTGCGATCAAGAGTGCATCGAACGGGAGCCGGCGCGCATCCTCCAGCTCGAGCGTGTGGCCCGACTTGTCGATGCGCCGCGCCTTCGCCCGCACGATGTCGATCCCGTGCTCCTCATAGAACGACGGGGGGTTGAGGGGAATCCATTCCTCCGGCGCATTCCCGGCGAGGTAGTCCTTCGAGAGGTTGGGCCGGTCGCAGGGCGCGTCTGGGTCCGCGTCCACCATCGTGATGCTCCCCTGATAGCCTTCGCGGCGGAGAGTGACCGCGGCAGCGTTGCCGGCGGCGCCGGCGCCGATGATCACGACGTTGACCGGCGCGGCACGCGCCGGCGCATGGGCCGGGGGCGTCACCTGTTCGGTGACGAAGATCCGGTCGCCGCGGCGCTCGGTGGCCCAGCAGGTGAGGTCGTGCAGCGCCGGCATCCGCAGGACGCGCCCGGTGCGCAGGTCGAAACAGGCGTGGTGCCAGGGGCAGCGCACGGTGTCTCCCACCATCAGCCCTTCCGCCAGCGGGCCGCCGTAGTGGGAGCAGGTCGCCGCGATGGCGAACCACTCGTCCCCGCGATGCGCGAGCAGCACGGCGTCTTTCCCGACGCGTCCGGCGATCATGGCGCCGTCCGGCACGTCGCCCGCGGCGATGCCCTGCGAGAAGTCAGGACCGGCTGGTGGTCCGCTCTGTTCAGCCACGATGGCCTCCCATTGGCACGTGAATCGTATGCGAGACGATGGGCGGGTTGACACCCCGGTGGAAGTGGCGGGCCCGCGCCTCGGTACGGCGATCGCTCATCGTCGCACGCGCGTGCTGCCGCATGTGTTCATCCCACGTCTCGGAAACGAAGGTCTCGAGATACCGGTCAGGCTCCGCGGTGTCGCGATAAAGTCCCCACGTTATGCCCCCGTCCCGCCGGCGGAGCCGGCCCACATCCTCCATCGCCGCGACGAACGCCGCGGCGTCCTCCGGTGCCACCCGGTACTCGATCGTCACCAGCACCGGCCCCGCGTCGGGATCGACGGCGCCGGTGAGGACCGGCTCCCGCCAGTGGCCTGACGGCGAGAGGTCGAGCCCTTCCCAGACGGCGATCCGGAACCGCCGCGTGAGCATGAGGCCGCCGAGGAGGACGGCGGTCGCGGCGGTGAGCGCGATCGGGAGCCCGAATGCAGTCGCCACCACGCCCCAGAAGGCGGCGCCGAGCGCCATCCCGCCCATGAACGCCAGGACGTAGACCGAGAGCATGCGGGCCCGGGCCCAGTCGGGAGAGGCGCGCTGGGTGGAGACGTTGAAGAGCGACATCGCCGCCATCCAGGCGAATCCGCAGATGACGAGTGCCAGGCAAAGGACCGGTACGATGCGCACCCACGCGAGGGTGATCGTCGCGGCGGCGTACGCCACGGTGGAGACGCCGACGATGCGGTCGGTGCTGAACCGGTGGCGCAGCCGGCCGAGCACCGCGCCCCCCACGATGGCGCCGACGCCGAGGCTCCCGAGGAGGAGCCCATAGCCGATGGCGCCGAGCCCGAGCTCCCGGCGGGCGAGCACGGGCAGGAGGGCCCAGAGCGCGCTGGCGCCGACGATGAAGGTGGCGCAACGGATGAGGACGGCGCGCACCGCCGGGGCGTTCCGGAGATAGCGCACGCCCGCGCGCATGGCGCCCGCGACCCGCTCGGCGGGCATGACCGACTCGCGCGGCTCTTTCCGCCAGCGCCAGAGCACCGTCACCACGGCGACGAACGACACCGCGTTGATGAGGAAGACCCCGCCCGACCCGACCGCGGCGACGAGCAGCCCGCCGATCGCGGGGCCGATGGCGCGCGCGATGTTGGTCGCGATCCCGTTGAGGGCGACGGCCTCCGTCAGCTCGCGGGGCGGGACGAGGTCCGGCGTCGTCGCCTGCCAGGCCGGAGTGTTGAGCGCGACGCCGAGCCCCATCGTGAAGGTGAGGAAGAGGAGGAGCCAGGGCGTCATCGCCCCCGCGACCGTGAGGAGGCCGAGGACCACGGCGGCGCCGAGCATCCAGGTCTGCGTGATGAGGAGGAGGCGGCGGCGGTCGACGATGTCGGCCAGGGCGCCGGCGGGGAGCGCCAGGAAGAGGACGGGGAGACTGGTGGCGGTCTGCATCAGCGCCACCATCAGCGTGGAGGTGCTGAGCGACGTCATGAGCCACGTCGCCGCCGTGTCGTGCATCCAGGTGCCGACGTTCGACGCGACCGTGGCGATCCAGAGTGCGCGGAAGACCGGCCGCCGGAGCGGCGCCCATGCCGACTCCCGTGCGGCGCTGGCTGGCAGTACGTCGGACATCAGGTCTCCTGGGACATCCAATCGAGCGCGTATCGCGCCCCAATGTCAACGGATGCGGCCCGGCCGCGCAACCATTCCGGCGTGAAATACGTCAGAGGAGAAAGCCACAGCTCACCGCGAACCACATGGAACCTGCATGCGCCGATCTGCCGCCCTGAGCCTTTTCCTTCTGACAACCGTTTCCGCCGCCGTGCGCGCCCAGTCGGGCGCACAGCACGACGCGACCCCCATCGTGGCGGCCGCGCCGCTGGCCGGCGAGTTGAGGATCGACGGCCGCCTCGACGAGGCGGCCTGGAATGCCGCCACGCCAACCACCCTTGCGACTCAGCTCGATCCGGACGAGGGTAAGCCGCCCACCGAGCGAACCGAGATCCGGGTTCTCATCGCGCACGACGCCGTCTACATCGGGGCGCGCATGTTCGACCACGAGCCGGCGCGCATCGTGCGCCGCCTGGCCCGCCGCGACGATCAGCCCGCCAGTGACCGGCTGACCATCCGGCTCGATGCGCGGCACGATCACCTGACGGCATTTCTCTTCGATGTATATCCCGCCGGCAACAAGGGTGACGCCGCCGTCGGTTCGGACGGCAACCAGGATTACTCCTGGGATCCGGTCTGGGATCTGGCGACGTCGGTGGACTCGCTCGGCTGGACCGCGGAAATGCGGATCCCGCTCTCGCAGCTCCGCTACAGCACCGGCAGCGGCCGCTGGGGCATCCAGGCCGAGCGCTTCATCCAGCGCCGGCAGGAGAACGACGTCCTCTCGTATGTGCCGAAGAGCGAGCAGGAGGGCGTCAACCGCTACGGCCACCTCACCGGCATGGCCAGTCTGCCGAGCGCACGGCGACTCGAGGTGTCCCCGTACGCGTCGGCCACCGCCACCTACGCCACCGCAGAGCTGGGCGATCCGTTCCGGAGCGGCCACGACTATCTCGGCTCGGCGGGCGCGGACGTGAAGTACGGCCTCACCAGCGACCTCACCCTGGACGCCACGATCAATCCCGACTTCGGCCAGGTCGAGGTGGACCCCGCGGTGGTGAACCTCTCCGCGTTCGAGACGGTCTTCGACGAGAAGCGTCCCTTCTTCGTGGAGGGCGCCGACCTCTTCTCGTTCGGGCAGATCCGGACGTTCAACTCGTCCGGCACGCCGGTCACCTTCTTCTCCCGCCGGATCGGCCGCCCGCCGCAGGGGCCGCTCGGTGGTTCAGGCGCCTCGTTCACCGACGAGCCCGACCAGACGACGATCGCGGCGGCCGCCAAGGTGACCGGCAAGACGCGGGGCGGCTGGTCGATCGCCCTCCTCGATGCCGTGACGCCGGACGAGCACGGCCATTTCGTGGATGGCGACGGCGTCATTCAGTCGAGCACCGTCGAGCCGCTGACGAACTACTTCGTGGGCCGCGTCCGGCGCGAGCTCCGGGCCGGCAACACCGTGGTGGGCGGGCTCGTGACCGCAGTCGACCGCTCGCTCGGCGACACCGGGCTCGCCGACTTCCTCCGGTCGCACGCGTATCTCGGGGGACTCGACTTCAACCACTCGTGGGGCAACCGGACGTGGGCCCTGGATGGCTCGTTCGCCGCCAGCATGATCCGGGGCAGCGACTCGGCGATTCTCCGTGCGCAGCGCGCCAGCGCGCGCTACTACCAGCGGCCTGATGCGACCGCGCTTGAGCTCGACCCGACCCGCACGTCGCTTGGCGGGCACGCGGCGCAGCTCGCGCTGACGAAGCTGTCGGGCAAGCACTGGGGCGGGAACCTGGCGTACCAGGAGAAGAGCCCGGGCTACGAGACCAACGACGTCGGCCTGACCCAGACGGTGAACCGCCGCTCGGTCTCCACCGATCTCCACTATCAGGAGACGCGCCCCGGCCCGATCTTCCGGGACTGGATCGTGGGAATCCTGAGCGGCAACGACTGGAACTGGGACGGCGACCACGTCGGGAGCTACATCGGCAACGTGATCAACGTGCGGTTCCACAACTTCTGGCGGCTGAACACCTTCTCGATGCACCAGTTCCGCTCCTACGACGACCAGCTCACCCGCGGCGGCCCGCTGGTGCGGCTCCCGCCGCGCAACAACATCAACGGAAGCCTGATCTCGCCGAACCTCGGCATCATCTCGCTGCGGTTCTCGGGCGAGTACAACTGGAACACAGCCGGCGGGTGGTACCGCTCGATCAGCACCCGCGCCACGGTGCATCCGGGCCCCAACTTCGAGTTGTCGGTCGAACCTTCGTACTCGCGCGGCAGGAACGTGTCGCAGTTCATCCAGCAGGTGAGCGATCCGACCGCCACCGCGACGTACGGCGTCCGGAGCGTCTTCGCGACAATCAGGGAGACCGACCTCGCGCTCGACACCCGGCTCAACTGGACGTTCTCCCCGAAGCTGAGTCTCCAGCTCTACGTCCAGCCGCTCATCGTGTCGGGCGACTACACCGACTACAAGGAGCTCAGGGCGCCG
Organism: Bacillota bacterium; assembly: GCA_050257015.1. Lineage (GTDB taxonomy): Bacteria > Gemmatimonadota > Gemmatimonadetes > Gemmatimonadales > GWC2-71-9 > JAICUF01. The sequence goes on from JBLMWC010000012.1 coordinate 12,654, forward strand.
CGCAGCTTCGATTTCAATGTCTACGGACGGGACGCAGGCACCATCGCGTCCGACGGCAGCGGCGGCTTCGTGGTCGACCCTGACGCCGGCGGCCCGGCCCCGGCGTTCAACGTCGGAGACCAGAATTTCAACTTCCGTTCGCTCCGGGCCAACCTGGTCTTCCGGTGGGAGTACCGGCCGGGCTCGACGCTCTTTCTCGTCTGGCAGCAGCGGCGATCGGGAGTGGCTTCGATGGGTAACTTCGACTTCGGACGCGATTTCGGCGCCATCTTCGACAACCCCGCCACCAACGTGCTGGCGGTCAAGGCGACCTACTGGCTGGGACTCTGACCATGCACTGGATACGAGCCGCGGGCCTCGCCGGCACGCTGGCGCTCGGAGCGGCGATCGCGCCGGCCCGCGCGCAGGCACCCGATACCGCGGCGGCAGTGAGCGCGGTCCATGACTTCGAGGCCGCGTGCCGCAGGGATCACGGCGCGCTCTGGGGCCGCACGCTCTGCGGTCCCATGCTCGTCGCCGACCGGGGGAGCGGGTTCGCCGTCGCGAGCGAGCGACCGCCCGAAGGAATCTTCGAGGAGCGGGACGGGGTGTACGTGGGCCGCATCCCCGACGGGATGGCGCTGGCGAACACCTCGTTCGACTGGTCGGGCCACCGGTGGTCGTCGGTGCGCATGCCGCTGCCCGCCGACCGGTTCGAGCGGCTGGCGCTGCTGGCCCACGAGGCCTTCCACCGCATTCAGCCGGAGCTCGGCCTCGAGGGCGCCGACGCGATGAACGCCCATCTCGACGAGCGCAACGGCCGGTACTGGCTCCGGCTCGAGCTGCACGCGCTCAGCACCGCGCTCCGCTCGAGCGGCCAGGCGGCGCGGACCGCGGCGCGGGATGCGATGCTCTTCCGCGCCAACCGACAGCGGCTCTATCCCGGCGCCGACACGCTCGAGCCCAAGCTCGAGCGCGCGGAAGGGCTCGCCGAGTATACCGGGGACAAGATCGCGCTCGGTCTGACGGGCGCGTCCACCGCGCGTGTGGCCGATGTGCGGACGTTCGAGTCGCAGCCGACGTTCGTGCGGTCGCTCGGCTACGGAACCGGGCCGCTGCTCGGGCTCCTGCTCGATCGATATGCCGCAGGCTGGCGGACGCGTGCGGCGCGTGAGGGGATGGCTCAGCAGCTCGTGCGCGTGCTTCGCTTCGTGCCGCCACGCGATCTCGCTGCCCGGGCCGAGCGGCGGGCGTCCGTCTACGGCGGCGGCGAGATCGCAGCTCAGGAGGATGCGCGAGAGGCGGATCGGCAGCGGCGCCTCGCCGACCTGCGGGCCCGGCTCGTGGCGGGACCGGTACTGGTGCTCGAGCAGAGCGGCCTCCGGCGGGCGTTCAACCCGAACACGCTCGTCTCGATGCCGCCGGAGGGGACCGTCTATCCGACCGGCTCGTTCTCCGCCGACTGGGGCTCGCTCGACGTGACCGAGGGCGGAGCGCTGGTATCGACCGACTACCACTCGCTCCGGGTGCCGGCGCCCTCCGACACGACGGGCCGGACGATCCACGGCGCCGGATGGACGCTCGAGCTGGCGCCGGGATGGAGCATCCGGCCCGGCACACGGCCAGGCGACCTCACCGTGGGCCACTGACGGGGGCAACGACCGCAACAAAAAGCGGCCGGCGATCGAGATCGCCGGCCGCTTCATTGTCGCCATCATCTGGCAGTGGCCAGGGACAGAATCGAACTGTCGACACCTGCATTTTCAGTGCAGTGCTCTACCAACTGAGCTACCTGGCCGCGGGCGCATAATCTAGCAAGGCGCCCCCGGGCGGGGGAAGGCGCCGGAATCCTCGCCCGGGCGGGCTGCCTCCACCATATTAGGACTGCCCGTTCGACCCGCACCCCTCGGAGGTTCCATGTCCCGTTGCACATTGGGGCTTTTCGCGCCCGCCATGCTGCTGCCGCTCGCGCTCGCCGGCCAGGCGCCGGAGCGCGGCGGATTCATCGTCCGGCTCGGTAACGATACCGTCGCGGTCGAGCGCTTTTCGCGCACTCGCACCCAGCTCGAAGGTGACGTCGTCAGCCGCAGTCCGCGGACCACGATCGTCCACTATGTGGCCACGCTGGGCCCGACCGGTCGGATCACGCGATTCGAATCGGCGATGCACGCCGGCGCCACCGGCCTCGCCGGCGCGCCGCTGCAGAGCAGCGTCGTGACCATGGTCGGCGACACTGCCGTCGTCGAGCTGCATGGCGGCGCCCGCGGCGAGCGCACGATGAAGGTTCCGGTCCGACCCGGAGCGGTCCCGATGCCGCCGCTCACCTTCGCCTTCTACGAGCAGATGGTCCGGCAGGCCCGTGCCGAGAAGAAGGACAGCATGCTGGTCGACATGGTCTTCCCCGGCGCCGAGAAGGCGACCCAGACCAGGCTCATCATGCGGCGCGACTCCGCGATCGTGGATCTCTTCGGCCTCCCCGCCTATGCGCGCCTCGACAACATCGGTCGGGTGCTGAACCTCGACGGCCGCCAGACGACCGACAAGGTGCTGGTGGACCGGGTGGACAACGTGAACGCCGACTCGCTGGCCAGGGCGTTCGGCGCGCGCGAGTCCGCGACCGGCCCCCTGGGCCCGCTCTCGCCGCGCGACACCGCCCACGCCATGATCGGCAACGCCATGGTGATGGTCGACTACGGCCGGCCGCATCAGCGCGGCCGCCGGATCTTCGGCGTCGTGGTCCCCTACGGCGAGGTCTGGCGCACCGGCGCGAACGCGGCGACGCAGCTCATCACCGATCACGCCCTCGTGATCGGCGGGACGACGGTCCCCGCCGGCACCTATACCCTCTGGACGCTGCCGAGCACGACGGGCGCGCAGCTGATCATCAACAAGCAGCACGGCCAGTGGGGCACCGACTACGATCCGCAGCAGGATCTCGTCCGGCTTCCGATGAAGCAGACCGCGCTGTCGACGCCGGTGGAGCAGTTCACCATCGCCGTCGACCCCTCGGGTACGACGGGCGGCACCCTGCGCCTGCAGTGGGACGTGACGGAGTACTCGATCCCGTTCACCGTACAGTAGGAGGCCGGCGCGGGGCGGGCCGCTCGGTCCGCCCCTTGCCGCCCCTACAGTGATTCGGTGAGCCCCGCCATATTCCCGGCCATGGCGCCCCGGACCTTTCCCAACCTCACCGTACTCTCCCATCCGCTCATTCAGCACAAGCTGACCATTCTGCGCGATCGCCGTACGACCACGCGGGACTTCAAGCAACTGGTCAACGAGATCGCCACGCTGATGGCCTACGAGGTGACGAAGGACCTCCCGACCGAGCCGGTGACGATCGACACGCCGCTCGAGACGATGGAGGGTCGGCAGGTGTCGGGAAAGAAGCTCACTCTGGTGCCGATCCTCCGCGCCGGCCTCGGCATGGTCGAGGGGATCGCACAGCTCATCCCGTCGGCGCGGGTCGGCCATATCGGGCTCTACCGCGAGCACGACACGCTCAAGCCGGTGGACTACTACTTCAAGATCCCGGCGGACGAGATCGAGCGCGACTTCTTCATACTCGACCCGATGCTCGCCACGGGCGGGAGCGGCGTGGCGGCAGTGAGCGCGCTCAAGCATGCCGGCGCCCGTCGCATCCGCTTTCTCTGTCTCGTCGCGGCGCCGGAGGGAGTGCAGCGGATGCTCGACGCGCACCCCGACGTCCCGATCTTCGCCGCGGCGCTCGACCGCCAGCTCAGTCCGGTAGGCTACATCCTGCCCGGCCTGGGCGACGCCGGCGACCGCCTCTTCGGCACTCGCTGAGCGCCCCTCTCACAGCCATCGCGGACCCGATGACGTCTCCGATCCGTCTGACATTCTGGGGGGCGGCCGGGCAGGTGACCGGCTCGATGCATCTGCTGGAGGCCGCCGGCGCCAAGGTCCTCCTCGACGCCGGCCTCTTCCAGGGTCACCGCGCCGATACGCGGAAGCTCAACGCCGACCTGCCCTTCGACGCGCGGCGGATCGACTCGATCATCGTGAGCCACGCCCACATCGATCACACCGGGCGGCTGCCGCTTCTGGCCAACGCCGGATTCCACGGCCCCATCATCGCGACGCCGGCCACGCGCGATCTCTGCGCGCCGATGCTGGCCGACGCGGCCCACATCCAGGAGAAGGACTTCGAGTTCCTGGAGCGGCACGGCCGGGCTGGCCCCGATGCGCGGCCCCTCTATACGATGGCCGATGCGGTGCGGGTGCAGAAACTCATGATCGGAGTGCCGTACCACCGGATCCATCATGTGCGCAAGAACCTGTCACTCGAGTATCTCGACGCGGGGCACATCCTCGGATCGGCGTCGGTGGATCTCCGGATCACGGAGGGGACCTCCCACCGGCTCGTCTTCTCGGGCGACATCGGCCGCGGCGGCCTGCCCATCATCCGCGATCCCGAGCCGCCGGCGGGGCCGATCGACACGCTGATCATCGAATCCACCTACTCCGAGCGCGACCACGATTCGGTCGCCGGATCGGAGGAGCGGCTCGGGGAGGCGATTCGCCGCACCGCCGCGAGGGGCGGAAAGGTGCTGGTGCCGGCGTTCGCGGTGGGACGGGTGCAGGAGCTGGTGTACAGCATCAACCAGCTCTTCCGCGCCGGGAAGATCCCGAAGATCCCGGTCTTCGTGGACAGTCCGCTCGCCGTGGACGTGACGAGCGTCTTCCGGCTCCATCCGGAGACGTTCGATCGGACCGAGGTGCTGGTGGAGTCGGGCGCGCCGATCTTCGACATGCCGCTCCTGCAGTACATCCGCGATGTCCAGGATTCGAAGGCCCTCAACCGGCTCGCGGGACCGGCGGTGATCATCGCGGCATCCGGCATGGCGGAGAACGGGCGCATCCTGCACCACCTGGCCAACAACATCGGCGACCACCGCTCACTCGTACTCTTCGTGGGCTTCCAGGCCGATGGAACGCTGGGGCGGAGGATTCAGGACGGGGCGAAGAGCGTGAAGATCTTCGGCGAGATGCACGATATGCGGGCGGAGACGGAAACGCTCGCCGGCTACTCGGCTCACGCCGACCGCAACGAGCTCCGCGCGTGGGTGAAGGGGATCGGGGCACCGGTTCGCCGCGCCTTCTGCGTGCATGGCGAGCCCTCCGCGCTCCAGACGATGGCCGGCATTCTCCGCGAGGAGGGAGTCCGCCAGGTGCACGTTCCCGCCCACGGCGAGTCGTTCGAATTGTCGTGAGTCGATTCGAACGGTAGCTTTCGAGGGTGCCACGCATCGTTCGCGGCCTCCTCAAGTCCCTCGGATTCCTCCTGCTCGCCGCCGGGATCGCCTTCACGGTCGCTCTCGTCTTCGTGCTCGTCGTGAGCCAGCAGGATCAGCGGCGCGCGGCGGACGCGATCGTCGTGCTGGGCGCTGCGCAGTACAACGGCCGACCGTCCCCCGTCCTCAAGGCGCGCCTCGACCACGCCGCCGAGCTGTATCGCGACAAGCTCGCGCCCCGAATCATCGTCACCGGCGGAGTCGGCCGGGGCGACACGATGAGCGAGGCGGCGGTCAGCCGCCGCTATCTCCTCTGGCGCGGGGTGCGGGATACCGCCATCGTCGTCCAGCCGCAGGGCCGCTCCACCTACACGTCGATGACGGTCGTCGCCCAGTGGCTGCAACTTCGCCGCCTCTCGAGCGTAATACTCGTGAGCGATCCGTTCCACATGTGCCGGCTCCGCCTGGAGGCGCGCCGCACCGAGCTGACCGCCTACACCTCCCCGACGCCGACGAGCCCGATCTCGGACAACCCGAACCTCGAGCTCCTCTATCTGGCGCGGGAGGCGCTCAAGGTCCCGGTGGCGTGGGTTCGAAGCTGGAAATGGCTGCGTTAGCACCTTCACGATTCCCTACCATGCAGAGGTCATGATGCGTCATCGCCGGGCCCTGAGGGCGCTGGCCGCCGCGGCCGCCATCGCGGCGGCTCCATCCGCGGCGGCCGCGCAGACGGCGCCACTTCACGTGGCGTACGTCCTCGACACCCTCCCCAATGGGCTCACCCTCATCGTGCACGAGGACCACTCCGCGCCCATCGTCACCGTCAACACCTGGCGCCACGTCGGCTCCGGCGACGAAACCCCGGGCCGCACAGGGTTCGCCCACCTCTTCGAGCACCTGATGTTCATGGGATCGCAGCACGCGGTCTATCCACAGTTCGACCGTCTGCTTGAGGCGGCGGGCGGCGACAACAACGGCTCGACCAACAACGACCGCACCAACTACTACGAGGAAGGGCCCGCCAACGCCCTCCCGCTCATGCTCTGGCTCGAGGCCGACCGCACCGGCTGGCTCCTGCCCACGATGGACTCCGCCAAGGTGGACCTCCAGCGCGACGTTGTGAAGAACGAGCGGCGGCAGGGAGTGGACAACCAGCCCTACGGCCTCGCCGACGAGACGATCGCCGCGATGCTCTACCCACGAAGCCACCCGTACTCCTGGCCGGTCATCGGCTCGATGACCGACCTGTCGGCGGCGTCGCTCGAGGACGTCAAGAACTTCTTCCGCCAGTACTACGCGCCCAACAACACCACCATCACCGTCGCCGGTGACGTCCGTGCGGCCGACGTGAAGGCCTTGGTGCAGAAGTACTTCGGCGAGATTCCGCGGGGACCCGGCATCACCCGCAACTCCCCCGCCCCGTTCAGCCTCGCGGCCGACACCATGGCGGTGCTGGAGGACCGGGTTCAGCTCCCGCGGCTCTACTACACCTGGCACACCGTGAAGGCGTGGGCGCCGGACGACGCGGCGCTCGACCTCGTCGCGTACCTGCTCACCGGCGCCAAGAACTCCCGGCTCACACAGACGCTGGTGTACGACAAGCAGACCGCGAGCCAGGTGCAGGCCTACCACGACAGCCGCCGGCTCGACGGCGAGTTCGACGTCATCGCGACCGCCCGACCGGGCCACAAGCTGCCCGAGCTGCAGACGGTGGTCGACGCCGAGCTGCAGCGGCTCGCCGGCTCGGGCCCGACGGCGCGCGAGCTGGAGCAGGCGAAAAATGCGCGGGAGGCGAGCTTCCTCCGCGGCATCGAGCGCGTCGGCCGGAAGGCGGATGAGCTCAACGCCTACTACTACCAGATCGGCGACCCCGACGGGTTCCAGCGCGATCTCGACCGCTACCGCGCCGTCACCGCCGCCGACATCCAGCGCGTCGTGCGCACCTATCTCACCGGCCCGCGGGCCATCCTGAGCATCGTGCCGCAGGGGAAGCGCGACCTGGCGGCGACGGGGAGGACCACGCCATGAACCGCACCCTACTCGCGCTCGCACTCGCACTGACCCTCGGCAGCCGGCTCGCGGCGCAGACGCCCGCGGTCGCGACGCAGCCCTCGCTCGCTCCGGCACCGCGGCTGGTGGTGCCGGTGGTGCAGAAGACCCGGCTCGCCAACGGGCTCTCGATCGAGGTCGTACCGATGCACGAGGTCCCGCTGGTGCAGGCCACGCTGCTGGTGAGTGGCGGCGCGCGGCTCGACGGCAGCCGGCCCGGCCTCGCCACCTTCACCGCCAACATGCTCGACGAAGGCGCCGGCACGCGCGACGCCTTCGCGCTGGCGGCCGAGGTGGCCTACCTCGGTGCGTCGCTCAACACCGGCGCCGGCTGGGATGCCGTCACCGTGGATGTCGGCGCGCCGAAGCGCACCTTCAGCCGTGCCATGGGGCTCATGGCCGACGTCGTCCTGCGGCCCACCTTCTCGGTCGCCGACGTGAAGCGGCAGCGCGATCTCCGCCTCGCGAGCATCCTCCAGCAGCGGGACCAGCCGGGTGCCGTCGCTGGGCTCGTCTTCAACGCCATGGTCTTCCCCGGCGGCCATCCGTACCACGCGCCGATCAACGGCGACTCCGCCGCCACCGCGGGACTCGACTCCGCAAGCGTCCGCGAGTTCTGGCGCCGCGCGGCCGATCCGCGCCGGGCCACCCTCGTCGTCACCGGCGACGTCACGGTGGCCGAGGTGCGGGCGCTGGCGCAGAAGCTCTTCGGCGGGTGGAGAGCGCCGGCCAGGCCCTTCGCGCCGCCGCCGGCCGGCACCGCACCGGGCCGCCCGGCAACGCACATCGTACTGGTGGACAAGCCGGGCGCGGCGCAGAGCGTCATCGCGATCGGCGCACCCGGCGTGACGCGGCGGTCTCCCGATTATCCCGCCATCACGCTGATGAACACGATCCTGGGCGGGTCCTTCTCGTCCCGTCTCAATGACGTGCTGCGGGAGCAGAAGGGCTACACCTACGGCGCGGGCTCGGGGTACTCGTGGCGTCCGCTCCCCGGGCCGTTCACCGCGAGCGCGCAGGTCCGGAGCAACGTCACCGACAGCTCGCTCGCGATCTTCTTCCGCGAGTTCCGGCGGATCCGCGACAGCGGCGTCACCGGCAAGGAGCTCGAGCGGGCGCGCGCCTATCTGGTGCTCGGCTCGCTGGGCGACTTCGAGACCACGGGTCAGGTCGCCGGGCAGCTCGCCGCGCTGACCGTCCTCGGCCTCCCCCTCACGACGATCCCGGCTGACCTGGCGGCGATCCAGCATCTCACCGCGGCCGACGTGCAGCGTGCCGCGCGCACCTATCTGGACCCAGACCACCTGACGATCGTCGTCGTCGGAGACATCGCCACCATCAGGCCGGGGATCGAGGCGCTTGGCCTCGGTCCCGTCGAGGTGAGGGATTACAACGGAAACGAGGTGGGGAAATGATTCGGAGCCGAATGCGGGTCGCCGGGGCCGCGCTGCTGCTGAGCGCGCTTCCGGCCTTCCGCCCCGCTGCCTCCGCCCAGGCGCTCCGGGTGCCCACCGACACCTTCACGCTCCTCAACGGGCTCAAGGTCGCCGTCCACGAGGATCATTCAGCGCCGCTCGTCGCGGTGAACGTGTGGTATCACGTGGGGTCGGGACGCGAGGTCGCGGGCCGGAGCGGCTTCGCCCACCTCTTCGAGCACATGATGTTCCAGGGCTCGAAGGACGTGGAGAAGGGTGCCCATTTCAGCACGGTGCAGGAGGCGGGCGGCACGCTCAACGGGTCGACCAACAGCGACCGCACCAACTACTACGAGATGGTCCCGTCGAACTATCTCGAGCAGGTGCTCTGGCTCGAGGCCGACCGGATGGGGTCCCTGCTCGACGCCTTCTCTCAGGAGAAGCTCGACAACCAGCGCGACGTGGTGAAGAACGAGCGCCGCCAGAACTACGAGAACGCGCCCTACGGCCTCGCGAGTATCCGTCTCGGCGAGCTGCTCTATCCCGTCGGACATCCCTATCACGCTCCCACCATCGGTTATCAGGCCGACCTGACCGCGGCGTCGGCCGAGGACGTCGCCGGCTTCTTCCGGCAGTGGTACGTGCCGAACAATGCCTCGATCGTCATCGCGGGCGACGTGAAGCCTGCCGAGGTCCGCCGGCTGGTCGCCCGCTACTTCGGCGACATCCCGAAGGGATCGGCCCCTCCGGCCGTGAAGCCGATGCCGGTGACGCTCACCGCCGATCAGCGGGACGTGATGGAAGATCGGGTGACGCTGGCGCGCGTGAGCCTGGTCTGGCCCACCGTCGAGCGTTGGAACGCCGACGATCCTGCGCTCGACGTCTTCGGCTCGATCCTCGGCCAGGGCAAGTCGTCCCGCCTCTACGAGCGACTGGTCTACCGGGAACAGGCCGCGCAGTCGGCGACGGCGGGCCAGAGCTCACGGCCGCTCGCCGGCCAGTTCCAGGTGACGGTGATGGCCCGTGAGGGGACGAGCCTCACCCGGATGGAGCGGGAGGTCTACGAGGAGATCGCGCGCCTGGCCAGGGACGGCCCGACGCCGGCGGAGATGGCTCGCGCGCGGAATGGCAACGAGGCGCGGTCGGTCTACCAGCTGCAGACCCTCCTCGGCAAGGCCGACCGGATCAATCAGTACCTGACCGAGCGCGGCACCCCCGACTACTTCAATGAGGAGCTCGCGCGCTACGCCGCCGTCACGCCGGCCGATGTGCAGCGAGTGGCACAGACCTACATCCACAACCGCCCGCACATCATTCTCTCGGTGGTGCCGAACGGCCACCGCGAGCTCGCCGCGCAGACTCCCGAGGTGCATCCATGACACGCGCACTCCTCTTTGCGCTCGGGGCCGCGTCGGCGGTGACGGCGGCACGCCCGCTCGATGCCCAGCAGCTCGACCGCTCGAAGCGACCGGCCGCCGCCGCGGCGCCGGCGGTGGTCGCGCCCGTCGTCGTGAAGCGCACGCTGCCGAACGGACTGCAGGTCTGGACCGTGACACGCCGCGAGCTCCCGATCGTGAACGCGCTCCTCCTGATCCGGGCGGGGTCGGCGGTGGACGGCGCCGCTCCCGGCATCGCCGATGTGACCGCCTCGCTGCTCGATGACGGCGCCGGCGGCCTCTCGTCGCTCGAATTCGCCAACGCGCTCGACTTCCTCGGCGCGAATCTCGGCGCCAGCGCGGCGGCGGAGCAGACGCAGGTCTCCCTGCTCACGCTTCGGAAGCACGCCGACTCGGCGTTCGCGCTGATGGGCGACATGGTCGTGCGACCCGCGCTTGCGCAGGAGGAGATCGAGCGCGAGCGCAGTGCCCGGCTCCAGTCGCTCCGCCAGCAGAAGGACCGGCCGACGATCATCGCCTCCCAGACCTTCGATCGCCTGGTCTACGGCGCCGCACACCCCTACGGTCACCCGTCGAACGGCACCATCGAGAGCGTCGGCAAGCTCACCCGCGGCGACATCGCCGCGTTCTACGACGCGTACTACCGACCGAACAACGCCGTGCTGATCGTGGTGGGCGATGTCACGCCGGCCGACGCGCAGCGACTGGCGGCCCGGGCCTTTGGCGAGTGGCAGCGGAAGCCGGTGCCGGCGCTCGCCGAGGCGGTGCCGGGCCGGCCCGGCGCAAAGGCGACGGCGGTGTATCTGGTAGACAAGCCGGGCGCGGCCCAGAGCGAGATCCGGATCGGTCACCCGCTGACCTCCCGTTCGATGTCGCCCGACTACTACGCGCTCCGGGTGCTCAACGCGGCGCTGGGCGGCGCGTTTACCTCGCGGGTCAACCTGAACATCAGGGAATCGAAGGGCTACACCTACGGCGCACGGACGGGGATGACGTTCAACCGGGGTGACGGGCCCTTCGTGGCGAGCGCCGGCGTCTTCACCGCCAAGACCGACAGCTCGCTGATCGAGTTCATGAAGGAGATCCGCGACATCCGGGGGGCGCGGCCGCTGACGCCGGCGGAGACCGAGTTCGCCAAGGCGTCGCTCATCCGGGCCTACCCGCGCGCGCTCGAGACGAACGCGGGGGTCGCCGCGACGCTGGCCGACCTGGCGTTCTTCCGCCTCCCCGACGCCGAGCTCACCGGCTATCTCACGAAGCTGGGCCAGGTGAAGGCGGCGGACGTGACCCGGGTGGCGCAGAAGTACCTCTCGCCGGACAGCAGCGTGATCGTCGTGGTGGGAGATCTGGCGAAGATTCAGCCAGGCATCGAGGCCCTGCATCTGGGCCCGGTGACGGTGCTGGACGCGGAGGGAATGGCGGCCGCATCGCGCTGACGAGAGGCCACCGGCCGGTCTGAGAACTTCCAGGGCGCGGGGACCGCTGTGTGCCGGGTCCCCGCGCCCTGGTTTATCTTGGACTTCCCATGCTGATATCCTCCACACGCATTCACGCCGGCCGGGTCGTCAATCTCGACCTGGACACAGTCGAGTTCCCCGACGGGTCCACCGGCACGCTCGAGATGATCCGTCATCCCGGGGCGGCAGCGGTGCTCCCGTTCCTCGATGACGCCGCGGCGGACGACCCGCTCGTCCTGTTCATCCGCCAGTTCCGCCACGCGGCCGACCGCTACATCTGGGAGATCCCCGCCGGCTGCCTCGATCCCGGCGAGCTGCCGGAAGACTGCGCCCGGCGCGAGCTCCGCGAGGAGACCGGCTACTCCGCCAGCGAGTTCCGGCCGCTTACGACGATCTTCACGACGCCGGGCTTCACCGACGAGCGGATCCATCTCTATTCCGCGCACGGACTCGCCGCGGGCGAGGCCGCCCGCGAAGCCGACGAGTTCGTCGAGCTCCACGAACTCCGCTGGTCCGACGTGCTGGCGATGGCTGAGCGCGGCGAGATCCGCGACGGCAAGACGCTCTCCGCCGTGTGGTACTTCCAGTGTTTCCGCCGCCCGGCCGCCATTTCACCCGGCGGTCCGCGGCGGTAACATTCCGCATGCCTGTGCAATCGCGTAAGGATGTGGGCGCCGCACTGAAGAAGGGCGTCCTGGCTCCCGCCTACTACCTGTACGGCCCCGAGGACGTGCTGAAGGACGAGATCGTCCGCGCGGTGCTCGATCGCGCGGTGGATCCGTCGCTCCGGGACTTCAACTACGATCAGCGCTCCGCCGCCTCGCTCGACCCCGAGGCGATCGAGGCCCTCTGCAACACCCTCCCGATGATGGCCGAACGGCGCGTCGTCCTGATCCGCGACGTCGAGGCATGGAAGCGGAAGCCGAAGGCCCGGGCGGCGCTGATCCGCTACCTCGAGCAGCCGGCCGCCGAGACGGTGGTCCTGCTGGTGCAGGGCCCGGGCGAGGAGGACGCCGACAAGGATTTCGCGCGACTCGCCGTCACCGTCGAGTGCGACGCCCTCCCCCCGGCGGAGCTCATGAAGTGGCTCACGACCCGAGCGGGCGAGCGGGGGGTCGCCTTCGCGCCGGGCGCGGCGGAGCATCTGCTCAAGTGCGTCGGATCGAGTCCCACCCTGCTCCGCATCGAGTTGGACAAGCTCGCGTCACTGCCCGCTGGAGAAGCGGTGACGGTCGAGCAGGTTGCCGCGCTCGTCGGCATTCAGCACGGCGAGACCGTCCTCGACTGGCGCGACGCGGTCATGGAGGGGAACGCCGCCCGTGCCGTCACTCTCCTTGGCCGGGTGCTCGAGCAGTCGGGGGTGTCGGGGGTGAGCCTCGTGAGCCTCCTCGGCACGTCGCTGATCGGCGTGGGAGTCGTGCGCGGCGCGTACGAGCGGCGGATGCGCGGCGCGGCCCTCGAGCGGGCCGCGATGGACGCGCTTCGCACCGGGCGCCCGGGCCGTCTCGGACCGTGGAAGGAAGAGGCCGCGCTCTGGGCCCGCTGGGCCGAGAGCTGGCCGCTGTCGCGCATCTCAGCCGCACTCCGCGCGGCACTCGCCACCGACCGCGCGCTCAAGAACACGGCGCTTTCCGACGAGCGCGGGCTCGTCGCCGACCTGGTGATGCGGCTGGCGCTGGGCCCGGCGGTGGCGGCATGATGCGCGGCGTCGTGCTCGCCGCCGTGGCCGCGCTCGCCCTCGCCGCGGCGCGGACCGCCGATGCACAGTCCGACCCGCGGCTCCTCGCCGCGGTGCGCTCCGCCCAGGAGGGCCAGGGCGATTCCGCGCGCGCCGTGCTCGGCCGCCTCCTGGCGGCGACGCCGACGGCGGACACCCTCTACCCGCAGATCCTCTACAGTCTCGGACTCGTGGCCGCCGACGTGAGTGAGCGCGAGCACCACCTCCAGCGCGTCGCCGTCGAGTATCCCCTCTCCCCCTGGGCCGACGACGCGCTCCTCCTGCTCGCGGAGAGCGACTACGCCGGCGGCAACCTTCCCGGCACCGCCCGCGACCTCGAGCGGATTCGCAAGGATTTCCCCGCGTCACCGATCCTGCCGAAGGCCGCGGTCTGGGCCGCGCGCACCTATTTCGACATGGGGAACCAGCGCGCCGCATGCAGCTGGCTCGCGGCCGGCCTCCACGCGCGCAGCGACGCGGAAACGCGCACCCAGCTCCGCTTCCAGGCACAGCGGTGCGGTGCGCTGATCGCCGCCGCCGACACGATCCCGCCACCGGATACCGTGGTGGTCGCGGCGGTCACGCCGGTGGTAACGCCGGTCACTCCGGCCGTGACTCCGGCGGCGCCCCCACCGGCCGCGGCGCCGCCGCCCACCCGCGACACGGTCCAGGTACCCGCCGACACGACGCCGAAGCCGAAGCCGGTGCCCCCGGTCGCGGCGCCGTCGCGGCCGGTGCGTGACACCACGCCCATCCAGCGGATCGACACGGTGCGGGTGAACCTGCCGCCGGCGATCGCGCGGCCTGCGCCGGCCGGCCGCTTCCGGGTGCAGCTCGCCGCCGCCGGAAGCCGCGCCGAGGCCGACGGCATCGTCCGCAGTCTGCGCGCGCGCGGGATCGAGAGCGACGTGACCGAAGTACAGGGCTACTTCAAGGTGCGCACCGGCCATTTCCCGACCAGCCGCGCCGCCCAGGCCGAAGCCACCCGGCTCCGCACGAAGCTCGGCAACGGCGCCTTCGTGGTGAGCGAGTGACCGCGCGAGCCGACCGGGCCGAGAGCGGCGAGGGCCGCGGCACGCCGCTCATGCAGCAGTACCGCGAGATCAAGGCGCGCCACCAGAACGCCATCCTCTTCTTCCGGATGGGCGACTTCTACGAAATGTTCTTCGACGACGCGGAGCTGGGCGCGCGGGTGCTCAACATCACGCTCACCGCGCGCGGCGACGGCGTGCCGCTCGCCGGCGTGCCGGTGAAGGCGGCGGCGGATTACCTGCGCCAGCTCGTCGCCGCGGGGCACCGCGTCGCCATCTGCGAGCAGGTGGAGGATCCGCGCTTCGCCCGCGGCATCGTGAAGCGGGCGGTGGTGGAGACGGTGACGCCGGGCGCAATGCTGGAGGAGAGCTGGCTCGCCGGCGGGCGCAACAACTGGATCCTCGCCGTCTCGGCCGACGGCAGCCGGCACGGCATCGCCGCCATCGACCTGAGCACCGGCGAGTTCCTGCTGGAGACGCTCGAGGCCGGCATGCTCGACGAGGCGCTGGCCCGGCTCGCCCCCGCGGAAGTCGTGATCCCCGGCGACGCGACCCTCGCCGCGGGCGACGGCGTCCTCCAGAGCACGCGCGAGCGCTGGGAGTTCGATCCCGAGCTCGCGCGCGACGATCTCCGCCGCCGCTTCGCGCTCGCCTCGCTCGACGGCCTGGGAATCGGCGCCGACGACGGCGCGGCCGTCGGCGCGGCCGGCGCGCTTCTCCGCTATCTCACCGACCTCCAGCCGAGCGGGCTGCCGCATCTCGCGCGGCCGGTGGTCCGCCGGAGCGAGTCGTGCCTCTGGCTCGACGAGATGACGCGGCGCAACCTCGAGCTGGTCGAGCCGCTCCGCTCCGGCGCCCGGAACTGCACCCTCCTCGAAGCGATCGACGGCACCGTCACCCCGATGGGTGCCCGGCTCCTCCGCCACTGGCTGCTCTCGCCGCTCCGGGACCCCGCCGCGATCAACGCGCGGCTCGACGCGGTCGATGTCATCGTCTCCGATTCCCGCGGCCGTGCGCGCCTCCGCGATGCGCTCGACGGCGTGCGCGATCTCGAGCGCCTCGCCGGCCGCGCCGCCGCCGGCCGTGCCACTCCGCGCGAGCTCGGCGCGCTGCGCGATTCGTTCCGCCGTCTCCCCGACGTCCTCGAGGCACTCACCGGTCTCGCCGGCCGCGACCGGAGCGCGGCGCTCGGCGCGGTCGAGCACGAATTCGACCTCCTCGCCGATCTCGCCGCCGAGCTCGGCCTGGGCCTCGAGGAGCGGCTGCCGGCGACGCTCGCCGACGGCGCCGTGATCCGCGAGGGCTACGATGCCGAGCTCGACGAGCTCCGCATGCTCCGGGACGGCGGGAAGCGCTACATCGCCGGTCTCCAGCAGCGCGAGCGCGAGCGCACCGGGATCCCGTCGCTCAAGGTCGGGTTCAACAAGGTCTTCGGCTACTACCTCGAGATCACCAACGCCCACGCGAGCCGGGTCCCCGCGGAGTACGAGCGGCGACAGACCCTGGCCGGCGCCGAGCGCTACGTGACGCCCGAGCTCAAGGACTACGAAGCGAAGGTCCTTGGCGCCGAGGAGCGGATGGGGGTGCGGGAGGCGGAGCTGTTCGGCGCGCTGCGCGCCGCCGTCGGTCAGGCGGTCGAGCGGGTGCAGCGCACCGCGCGGGCGATCGCGCGGCTCGATGTGTGGACCAGTCTCGCCGAGCGCGCGGTGATTGGGCGCTACGTCCGCCCGGTCGTGAGCGACGACTTCACGCTGCGGCTCCGCGAGTGCCGCCACCCGGTGATCGAACGCCTGATGCCGCGGGAGTCGTTCATTCCGAACGACGTCCACTTCGACGAGGCGGAGCGCGTCCTGCTCGTGACCGGCCCGAACATGGCGGGCAAGAGCACGATCCTCCGGCAGATCGGCCTCTCGGTCGTGCTGGCGCAGATCGGCTCGTTCGTGCCGGCGGCCGAAGCCCGGATCGGCGTCGCCGACCGTCTCTTCACCCGGGTCGGCGCGAGCGACGACCTCGCGCGCGGCCAGTCCACCTTCATGGTGGAGATGAGCGAGACCAGCGCCATCCTCCACAACGCGACGGCGCGGAGCCTGGTGCTTCTCGACGAGATCGGGCGTGGCACCTCGACCTATGACGGCGTCGCAATCGCGTGGGCGGTGACGGAGCATCTGCACGACCGCATCGGCTGCAAGACGATGTTCGCCACGCACTATCACGAGCTGATGCAGCTGCCCGAGCGACTGCAGCACGCGCGGAACTACAACGTGGCGGTCCGCGAGTCGGGCGACACCGTCGTCTTCCTGCACCGGCTCGAGCCCGGCGGTACCGACCGGTCGTACGGCGTCCACGTCGCTCAGCTGGCGGGGCTTCCCGACGGGGTGGTGCGGCGCGCGAAGGAGGTGCTGCGGAAGCTGGAGGGAGAGCATCGCGTCGTGCAGGGACCGCCGCCCGCGCC
Source organism: Bacillota bacterium (assembly GCA_050257015.1). Classification (GTDB taxonomy): domain Bacteria; phylum Gemmatimonadota; class Gemmatimonadetes; order Gemmatimonadales; family GWC2-71-9; genus JAICUF01. The sequence continues at coordinate 29,406 of JBLMWC010000012.1, forward strand.
GGGCGATCCCGGCCAGCTGGCTCTCTTCGCGCCCGCGGAGCCGCATCCCGTACTGGGCCGGCTCCGCGGTCTCGACGTCAATTCGCTCACCCCGCTGGATGCGCTCAACCGCCTGGCCGAGCTCCAGCGCGAGGCGGGCGAAGGGTGAAGCGCTAGCGCTTCACGCCGGCCCGCGCCGCCTGCTGCGCGCGGTAGACCGCGATTTGCTGGCCGACCGAGTCACGGTAATGGAGCGCCCATTCGGCCTGCTTCGACGCCTCGTCCTTCCGCGCGTCGAGCATCTTCCCTTCCGCCTCCTGGATCGCGGTGTCGAGCCGGCCGAGGGCGGTGGAGTCGGCGGTGGCGCGGTCGGTGCGTTCCTGCCGGCGCCGGGTCAGCTCGAGCTCGGCATCGAACGCCTTGCCCCGTGCCTGCGCCCATTCGCGCTTCGCGCTCATCTCGGCGACCTGATCGTCGTACAGTGACTTGATCTCCTCCAGCACCTTCCGGTCCAGCTCCGCCTGCTTCCGCTTCAGTTCGAGGTCGGCGCGGTCGGCATCCCGGCCGTCCTTCCTGGCCAGGGAGGCACGGCTCTGGATCGCGTCGATGTCGGCCTTCTGCACCCTGAGCCGCGCGTCCACCCGGTCGCGCGCGTCCTTCAGGCGGTCGAGGCTGCGGGCGGCATCCTGCTCGTCCGCTCGCGCGTTCTCGATCCCCGAGCGGATGACATTCTCGGGGCGCGGAGCAGTGAGGGCGACGATCGAATAGCTGCTGTCGGCCACCTGGGCCGGCAGTGCCGCGGGCAATGCGAGCAGGGCGGCGGTCACCAGCGAGCAGCAAATGCCACCGCGTGAGCGGGTGGTCATGGAATCCTCTTGGGCTTCGGGTCCAACGACGAAATGTTCGGTGCCTCAATCTGCCCTTCCTCCACCGGGCCCGCCAGCGGCGATCGAATTCACCGCAGATTGGACGCGAGGGACGGCGACGGGGTAATTTTAGGTGTGGGCGCCTCGTGGAAACGCCGGATCCGGCGGTCGTGCATCATCGCAGTCGCTGCGGGCGGGCTCGCCTGCCGCCGGGAACCGGTGCGTCCACCCGCCGAGCGGCCGGCCGTCGCCCCCGCCTCCGCACCTGAAGACGATCCGCCGGTCCCCCTGAACGCGAATACCCCGGCGCGCTACCCCTCGGCGCTGCTGCGCGCCGGGATCGAGGGTACCGTCGTCGTCCGCATGTACGTGGATGAACATGGCGCGCTGGTCCGCGACTCGATCCGCATCGCCGAGTCCAGCGGCTACCCCGCGCTCGACTCGGCGGCGCTCGCGGCCGCGCCGAAGCTCCGCTTCGCCCCGGCACTGCATGACGGCAAGCCGGCCCCCGCACCGTTCCTTCAACCGTTTCAGTTCCGGAATCCCGCCCGGACGGAAATCACCCCATGAGCCACCCGCACCTCAAGCCGTACGACTCCGTGCTGGACACCATCGGCTGGACTCCGCTCATCCGGCTCGCCCGGGTCGGCTCGGGCGTCCGGACACCGGTCTACGGCAAGGCGGAAAACGTGAACCCCGGCGGCTCGGTCAAGGATCGCATCGGCCTCGCGATCATCGAGGACGCCGAGCGACGGGGCGAGCTCAAGCCGGGCGGAACCGTGGTCGAGGGAACGAGCGGGAACACCGGGGTCGGGCTCGCCATCGCGGCGGCGCTCCGGGGCTATCGCTGCATCTTCACCCTGCCGGACAAGATGTCCCAGGAGAAGGTCCGCCTGCTCAAGGCGTACGGCGCCGAGGTCGTGATCACCCCGACCGCAGTCCCGCCCGATCATCCCGACAACTACGTGATGAAGGCCAAGCAGATCGTGAAGGAGACGCCCGGCGCGATCCTGGCCAACCAGTTCTACAACCAGGTCAACCCGGAGGCGCACTACCGGACGACCGGCCCTGAGATCTGGGAGCAGACCGGCGGCCGCGTCACCCATTTCGTGGCGGGGGCAGGAACCGGCGGCACGGTGAGCGGTGCGGGCAAGTACCTCAAGGAGAAGAACCCGAAGATCCGGGTGATCGCCGGCGACCCGGTCGGCTCGCTCTACACCGGGTACGCCCGGACCCACTCGATGGGCGAGGGGCATCCCTACAAGGTCGAGGGCATCGGCGGCGACAAGATCCCGAGCACCATCTGGTTCGACTTCATCGACGAATGGCGCCAGGTAGGCGACCGGGCGGCGATGGCGATGGCGCGCCGCGTCTCCCGCGAGGAGGGGATTCTCGTCGGCGGCTCGGCCGGGCTCAACGTGCAGCTGGCGCTCGACATCGCCCGCGAGCTCGACGATCCGAACGCGCTTGTCGTCACGATCCTCTGCGACACCGGCGAGCGCTACCTCTCGAAGCTCTTCAACGACGAGTGGATGCAGGAAAACCAGCTGCTCGAGAAGCCCGAGCGCACCGTCGAGGATCTCCTCCGGTACCGCCAGAGCGGCGCGCCGCCGCTCGTGAGCGTGGCACCCGCCGCCGCCGTGCGGCAGGCGCTCAACCTCATGAGCACGTGGGGCGTGAGTCAGATCCCGGTGGTCGAGAACGACGACTGCGTCGGCGGACTCATCGAAGGCACCCTCATGACGCGGGCGCTGGCCCAGCCGGCGCTGCTCGACCGGCCGGTGCGCGAGGTCATGGAGGCGCCGTTCCCGATCGTGGACGCACAGTTCCCCACCGATCGCCTGGCGCCGATGCTCACCCGCGAGAGCCCGGCGGCGCTGGTTCAGAAGGACGGCAGCTTCATCGGGATCGTGAGCCGCTACGACGTCCTCCAGCAGCTGATCGGAACCCGCTGATGCGCGTCACCGTGCTGACCGGCGGCACCTCCTCGGAGCGCGATGTCGCCATCGCGTCGGCGGTGCAGGTCATCGCGGCGCTCCGCTCCCGCGGGCACGAGGTGTCGGTCGTCGATACCGCCGGCGGCTACATCCCGCGGGAAGCCGAAGCGGTGAGTCTGTCCGCCACGGTGAGGAAGGAGCCGCCCTCGATCGCGCACCTCGAGGCGCTCGAGCAGGGAATCCTGCTGTCGGGCCTGAACGCGCTCCCGGTGGTCCGGGACGCCGACGTCCTCTTCCTCGCCCTCCACGGCGGGCGAGGTGAGGATGGGACGCTACAGACCCTCCTGGAAATGGTGGGGGTGCCCTACACCGGCAGCGGCCGGCTGGGGAGCGGGATGGCGATGGACAAGGACATCTCGAAGCGGCTCTTCCGGATGGCCGGGGTCCCCACCGCCGACTGGGCGATGACCCCGATCGACGCCGACGAGGCCGGCCGGCGGTTCGGCTGGCCGATCGTGGTGAAGCCCTCCAAACAGGGATCCACAGTGGGTTTGAGCGTCGTCACGCAGGCCGAGGACTTCGATGAGGCGGTGGCGACGGCCGCTGAATATGATGATGAAGTGATGGTGGAACGTTTCATTCCGGGTCGTGAGCTGACGGTCGGAATCCTCGACGGAAACCCCCTCGCCGTGGGCGAGATCATCCCGAGGCACGAAATTTTCGACTACGAGTGCAAGTACACGCCGGGGATGTCTCAGGAAATCTTCCCGGCCGACCTCACGCCGACGCTCGCGACCGAGTGCCGGCGCCTCGGCGTCCTGGCGCACGAGGCGCTGAAGCTCGGCGGCTACTCGCGGGTGGATTTTCGCTTGACACCGGAGGGTGAATTCTTCTGTTTAGAAGTGAACACGCTTCCGGGCATGACCGCGACCAGTCTGCTGCCGCAGTCGGCCGCGGCGGTCGGGATCGATTTCCCTGAGCTGTGCGAGCGGATCTGCCGGACGGCGCTCGCCAGCAGGCAAGGTGTAACCGGGTGAGCTTGCTGCCGTACCCCCGCCTGACCCCCTGGGTCCTGCGCCTCCTCGTGATCAACGCGGTGGTGCTGCTGCTCATGGAGACGCTCTTCACGTCTCCCGAGCTGAGGCAGGCGCTCGCCTTCACGCCCGACACGGCGCTGACCCACCCGTGGACCTTCGCGACGTACATGTTCGTCCACGGGGGCTTCGGCCACCTGCTCTTCAACTCGATCGCGCTCTTCGTGTTCGGGGCGGCCGTCGAGAGCCGGATGGGCAGCCGGCAGTTCATCCTCTACTACCTGTATTGCGGTGTCGGCGCGGCGATCTTCGCCATGCTGCTCCGCAACTTCGTCCACGTCGCCCCGTTCTACGGCGCCTCGGGGGCGATTCTCGGCGTCATGGTGGCCTTCGCGATGTTCTGGCCCGACGTCGAGATGATCGTCTTCCCGATCCCGGTGCCGATCCGGGCACGGACGCTGGTCATCGCGCTCATCGCGATCGACCTCGTTCTGGCCCTCTGGCCGCGCAACGACGGCCTGGCGCACCCGGCACACCTCGGCGGTGCGATCGCAGGGTGGCTCTTCCTGCGGCTCCAGCTCCTCTCGCGTCGCGGCCCGGTCGAGCCGGCGCGCTCGATCGAGCGGGTGGTGATGGTGCAGTCGGGAGCTGGCGACGAGCCCGAGCGCCGCGTCACACCGACACCGCTCCCGCGCCGCCCGCGCCCCGATGCCGAGACGAGCGGCGCCGAGCTCGACCGGGTACTGGACAAGATCAGCGCCACTGGAATCGCGAGTCTCACCGCCGCCGAGCGCCGCTTCCTCGACGAAGTCTCCCGCCGCAAGCAGCGCGGAGTTCACTGAACCTGCCCCGCGCATCTTGCGCCGCGCGCGTCGCCTCTCTTACTATGGCGCGTGCTGATCAATCTCCTCCCTGATTTTCTCGCCGTACTCGACGCCGCCGACCCCCGGGCGGACTATCAGCGATACCGCGACGCCCACCGCCCCATCCTCGACGCGTACTGGCACAATTACGTCCTGGATCCCGACAGCCCGCAGGCCGACGAAGTGGTCGAGACGGCGCTCGCCGCCGACCGGAGCGACCTGACGGCACTCCTCGATTCCACCGACCTGGTGCAGCTGGTTGAGGAATCGGCGGCGAAGGCTCACGAGATCCTCCGGATCGACCAGCCCACCGACTGCTATCTCATGGTCGGCATGGGTGGCGCGAATGCCGGCGAGCTGGTGGTCGGAGGCCGCGGGATCGCGTTCATCTGTGCCGAGCACTTCACCGGGCGGGTGAACCCGCAGACGTACGGGATGGGCCTCTCGCCCGACCTGATCCCCCTCTGGGTGGCGCACGAGCTGGCCCACACCGTGCGCTACACCTCCCCCGGAAGCGCCAGCGACTTCCGGCGGCTGATCGCCGAGGCGGGCGGAAGCTACGACTACTGGCAGACCGGGAGCCGGGCTACGCTGCGGGAGCTGCTCCTGAACGAGGGGCTCGCCGTGCACGCGGCACAGGCCGTGGCCCCCGGATTCGACCCGGCCGACTACTTCGGCTATCCCCGTCGCCAGTACCACCGGCTGCGGGAGATCGAGTCATTCCTGCGCCGTGTGAGCGAGCCCGACCTCGACTCGAGCGGACTGGGCCTCCGGCTCCGCTACCTCTCGGGCGGCATGAGCCCGTCGTCCCGTCTCATCGGAGGCCGGGTCATCCCGGAGCGCTCGGGCTACTACCTGGGATACCGGATGGCGGAGGCGCTGGTGGCCGAGCGCGGGATCGCGGCGGCGCTGAGAGCGTCGGTGGAGGAATTCCAGCTCGCGGAAGAGGCGGCGCGCGGGATTCAGAGCGCGTGAGCGATCCGGTCACGCCACCCGCCACTCCGGCGATCACCACCGTCACCTGGAAGCCCTCCGGCCCCTGCATCATCGAAGGGCCGGTCGTGATCCGGAACAACGACGGCGACATCCTGATCCCGCCCCCCACCAAGCACCCCGGCCAGGTGAAGCTCTGCGGCTGCGGCCGCTCGGCCAACAAGCCGTTCTGCGACGGGAGCCACAAGCGCTAGCTCAAGCCGTCTTCTCCTTCACCTCCGTCTGCTCCTGGCCTTTCTCCTTCCGCTCCGTCACCACCTGCCCGTAGTTCAGGATCGCCACCAGCATCACTCCGCCGATCGCATTGCCGATCACCGCCGCGACGATGAACGAGATCATCGGCGCCCACCCCGCTGACCCGACCCACACCCGGTAGAACGCCTCCGACGACCCGACGATCGAGTGCTTGAAGTCGAACGCGGAGATCGGGGCAGTGAGGAGCCAGATGAGAACGAGCTGCGCGCCGGTATGGCGCGTGGAGGCGAGCACCCAGGTGAGGAGGGCGATGAGCCAGCCGGCGAAGATCGCGTGATAGAGCGTGAGCGAGAAGGGGAGCGCCGTCGCCCGCTCCGCCAGCTGCAGCATCCCTGCCTTGAGCGGCTCGGCGACCGCCGGGGTCCGGGCCATCACCCACGAGAACAGGAGGGTACCGGTGAGGTTGCCGGCCAGGAGCAGCCCCCAGACGCGGAGCATCCTCAGCAGCGTGACCCGGTCGCGTCGGTGGAGGAGGGGGAGCACCGGCGTGAGCGTGTTCTCGGTGAAGAGCTCGCTCCGCGCCATGATGACGAAGATGAATCCGAGCGGGTAGGCCGCTGATGCCGCCGCCGCCGCGTAGGCCGGCGGCACGAGCGAGGCGGCGTAGGCGCCGCCCAGAAAGCTGAACCCTATCGCAAGTCCCGAGGCGAAGGAGGAAATCAGAAGCGAGGCCGTCGCCCGCTTCAGCTCCTCGTCGGCCTCGCTCATCACGTTGTCGTGGATCTCGCTCGCCGACAGGCGAGTGCCGGTCTCGGGCTCGTCGACCGAGCTGCTCCCCGGCCGGCCGGGCGCTTCGGGGGATTTCATCGGCCGACGCTACCGATGCGCCGGCGAGCCGGATGTGCCGGACGTCACAGGCGTGCGTCGGGGGCGTCAGGCGGGCAGCGCGGTGTACGCTGCATCACAGCAGACTGCTTTGGCGGCCCATACTCTCAGCGCTAGTCAGCAGTTCGCCGGTGCGATCGTGGCGCACCAGACCGACGGAGGAGCTCTGTGTCTGCGGACGTGCGTGTCGCATTGCCGGTTCGTTTCATCGTCGCCATCGCCGCCGGTGTCCTCACTGCCGCCTGCTCGCGGGACGGAAACGCTGCGCGCCCCGCGGCAGGCCGCCCGACCGCGGTGGCCGCCGCCACCCCGTCGGCGTCCACCGGCCGGGCCTCCATCGCGGCGGATGCGACGGCGCCGGAGGACGGTCAGTGGATCCGCCCCGCCAAGGATTACGCCTCCTCCCGCTACAGCGGGCTCGGCGACATCAACACCTCCAACGTCGCGCAGCTCCGGCCGGTGGTGACCTTCTCGACTGGGGTGCTGCGCGGCCAGGAGGCGGCGCCGATTGTCGTCAACAACACGATGTACGTCATCACGCCGTTCCCCAACTACGTCTACGCGCTCGATCTCACGAAGCCGGGCGCCCCCGTGAAGTGGACGTACAAGCCGAAGCCGCTGGCGGCGGCCCAGGGCGTCGCGTGCTGTGACGTGGTGAATCGGGGGGTCGTCTACGCCGACGGCAAGATCATCCTCAACACCCTCGACGACCACACCATAGCCGTGGACGCCGGCACCGGTGAGGAACTCTGGCGGACGCGCGTGGGAGACATCAACCTCGGCGAGTCGCTCACGATGGCGCCGCTGGTGGTGAAGGACAAGGTGCTTCTGGGGAACAGCGGGGGCGAGTTCGGGATACGCGGGTGGCTCACCGCCCTCGACCTGAAGACCGGCAAGCTCGCCTGGCGGGCGTACGGCACCGGGCCCGACAAGGATGTGCTCATCGGCCCCCGCTTCCATCCGTTCTACGCGGCCGATCGCGCGCCCAATCTCGGCGTCGCCAGCTGGCCGGGGGACATGTGGAAGATCGGCGGCGCCGGCGCATGGGGATGGATTTCGTATGATCCGGGGCTCGATCTCATCTACTACGGCACCAGCAACCCGGGCCCGTGGAATCCCGACCAGCGTCCCGGCGACAACAAGTGGTCGAGCACCCTCTTCGCGCGCGACCCGGACACCGGCGAGGCCGTCTGGGCCTACCAGCTGACGCCGCACGACCTGCACGACTACGACGGCATCAACGAGAGCGTGCTGCTCGACGTTCCGTGGAAGGGACAGGTGCGGAAGGTCCTCATCCGTCCCGAGCGGAACGGCTACGTGTACATGATCGACCGGACCACCGGTGAAGTGCTCTACGCGAATCCGTTCGGCTACATCAACTCCAGCACGGGTGTCGATCTCCGCACCGGCCGCCTCCAGGACGCACCTGACAAGACGCCGGTCCTCGGCAAGGTCGTCCGCGACATCTGCCCCGCCGCGCCCGGCGTGAAGGACTGGCAGCCGTCGTCGTTCTCGCCGCGCACCGGGTACCTCTACATCCCGCACCAGAACCTCTGCATGGATGTCGAGAGCATCGAGGCGAGCTACGTCGCGGGGACGCCGTTCGTCGGCATGAACGTGAAGATGAAGGCCGGCCCCGGTGGGCACCGCGGCGAGCTCACCGCCTGGGACCCCGTCGCCGGCAAGGCGGTCTGGGTCATCAAGGAAGACCTGCCGGTCTGGAGCGGCACCGTCGCGACGGCGGGGGATGTGGTCTTCTACGGCACGATGGACGGCTGGTTCAAGGCGCTCGACGCGCGGACCGGCACCGAGCTCTGGAAGTTCAAGACCGGCTCGGGCATCATCGGCCAGCCGATCGTGTATCGCGGGCCCGACGGGAAGGAATACGTCGCCGTGCTGTCGGGAGTCGGCGGATGGTCGGGAGCGATCGTAGCGGGCGGGCTCGATCCGCGGGACTCGTCGGCGGCACTCGGCTTCGTCAACGCGATGCGGGATCTGCCGCAGAAGAGCACCAAGGGCGGGATGCTCTATGTCTTCGCGCTTCCGTAGCGCCGTCCTCCTCGCCGCGCTCGCCGCGGGGACAGCGGCGGCGGCGTATCAGGCGCCGCACCGCGCCCCGCGGGAGCTCCGCGTGTGCGCCGACCCGAACAACCTGCCGTTCACCAACCGTCAGGGCGAGGGATTCGAGAATCGGATCGCGGAGCTGGTCGCGCGCGATCTGCATGCGCGGCTGACCTACACCTGGTGGGCCCAGCGGCGCGGCTTCTTCCGCAACACCCTCAACGCATCGCTCTGCGACGTCGTGATGGGCGTCCCCAGCGACCTCGACATGGTCCGGCCGACGGCGCCGTACTACCGGTCGAGCTACGTCTTCGTCACCCGCCGCGACCGGAATCTGCGGATCACGTCGCTCGACGACCCTGTCCTCCGGCGGCTCCGGATCGGCGTGCAGCTCATCGGCAACGACTACATGAACACGCCGCCGGCCCACGCCCTCTCGCGGCGCGGCATCGTGCGGAACGTCGTCGGCTACACCGTCTACGGCGACTACTCGAAGCCGAATCCGCCGGCGCGCATCCTCGACGCGCTGGCGCGCGGCGAGGTGGACGTCGCGATCGTGTGGGGCCCGCTGGGCGGCTACTTCGCCACGCGGGAGCGGACGCCCCTCGTCATCACGCCGGTCACCCCGGAAATGGAGCCGCCCGGGATCCCGCTGGCCTACAACATCTCCATGGGGGTGCGGAAGGCGGACGACTCGCTCCGGCGCGAGCTCGATCGGGTGATCGTCCGTCGGCGCGTCGAGATCGACCGGATCCTCGAGGCGTTCGGCGTGCCGCGCCGGCCGCTGCCGCCTACCACGCCTGCATCGTAGCGCGAGGACGTCATGCCGCATCCCTCTCTCCGCCTCGCACTCATCCTCGCGGGACTGCTGCTGGCCTCGGCCTGCCAGCGGGAGACCCGCCGCTTCCGCGAGTCGCCGCCCGCTGCGACTTCCGAGACCGCCGTCGCGATGAGCGAGCTGCAGCCGGGCCCGAAGGCGCGCGCGCTGCCGGTGGTGAACCCGTATGAGAAGAACGCCTACGCCGTCTCCGAGGGCGAGCGCCTCTTCGGCGCCTACAACTGCACCGGCTGCCATTCCCACGGCGGCGGCGGGATCGGTCCGGCGCTGATGGACGACGAGTGGATCTACGGCAGCGACCCCGAGAACATCTTCTCCACGATCGTCGAAGGTCGCCCGAACGGCATGCCGACCTTCCGCGGGAAGATCCCCAACTACCAGGTCTGGCAGATCGTGGGCTATGTCCGCTCGATGAGCGGGCTGCTCGCCAAGGACGTGGCGCCCGCGCGGGACGACCATATGGTCATGGTGCCCGAGCCGCAGCGCACGCAGGTGAAGGAGCCGATCCACGCCTTCACGCCGCCGGCGGCGGAGCATCCCTGATGCCGGACTGGCTCCAGTCGGTGCTGCAGCCCGCGGGGCCTCAGGCGGAGCGGATCCACGCGCTGTGGCGCTTCATGCTCGCCGTCTCGGTGGTGGTCTACGTCGTCGTCGTCGGAGCTCTCCTCCTCGCCGCCTTCCGGCGCCGCCACACCGAGGCCGAGCTGGCCGAGGGCGCGCCGGGTGAGCGGGGAGTGACGCGGATCGTCTCGTTCGCGACGGCCGTCACGGCGCTCACCCTCTTCGCGTTTCTCGTCTTCGATTTCTCGACCGGCCGCGCGCTGACATCCACCGTGAAGCCGTCGGTGGCGATCGAGGTGACCGGCCACCAGTGGTGGTGGGAGGTGACCTACTACCATGACATTCCCAACAAGCGGGTCACGACCGCGAACGAGATCCACATCCCGGTAGGCAGTCCGGTGCTCATCCGCCTCAATTCGCAGGACGTGATCCACAGCTTCTGGGCCCCGGACCTCAACGGCAAGCGCGACCTCATTCCCGGCAAGGAAAGCAGCCTCTGGCTGCAGGCCGACACCCCTGGCGTCTACCGCGGCCAGTGCGCCGAGTTCTGCGGGTACCAGCACGCGAAGATGGCGTTCGTCATCGTGGCCGACCGCCCGGCCGACTTCCAGCGCTGGTACGCGGCGCAGGCCGACACGGCGAAGACCCCCACCGACTCGCTCACGTCGCGGGGGCAGGAGGTCTTCCTCACGTCGCCGTGCGTGATGTGCCATGCCATCCACGGCACCCCCGCCGGAGCCACGCTCGGGCCCGACCTCACGCACATCGCCAGCCGGCGCTACATCGGCGCGGGCTCACTGCCCAACACCCGCGGCAACCTCGCCGGGTGGATCCTCGACGCGCAGGGAATCAAGCCCGGCGCGCGCATGCCGCCGAACAGTCTGGCCCCGGCCGACCTCCAGGCTCTCCTCGCCTACCTCGGGACTCTGAAATGAGTGCGCCGATCACCGCCGATCCCGCCGCCGTGGAGCCGGCGGAGCGCGCATCGGTTCGCGAGCTCCACGAGGAGCTGCACCGGACCTGGGCCGACGGGCCGGGACTCCTCGGCTGGCTGATGAGCGTGGATCACAAGTCGCTGGGCAAGCGATACGTGATCACCGCCTTCGTCTTCTTCCTCCTCGGCGGCATCGAGGCGGCGATGATGCGGGTACAGCTGGCGCGACCCGAGAGCCGGCTGATCGGGCCCGATCTCTACAACCAGCTGTTCACCACCCACGGCACCACGATGATGTTCCTCTTCGCGGTGCCGGTGATGGTGGCCATGGGACTCTATCTCGTCCCGCTGATGATCGGCTCGCGCGATGTCGCCTTCCCCCGGCTCAACGCCTACGGATACTACACCTACCTCATCGGCGGGCTGTTCCTCTATGCGGCGTTCTTCCTCAACACCGGACCCGACGCGGGATGGTTCGCGTACACGCCGCTCTCGGGGCCCGAGTTCGCCCCCGGCAAGCGCGTGGACGTCTGGGCGCAGACGATCACCTTTACCGAGATCTCGGCGATCATCGGCGCCATTGAGCTGATCGTCACGATCTTCAAGCAGCGCGCGCCGGGGATGTCGCTCAACCGGATGCCGCTCTTCGTGTGGTCGGTGCTGGTGATGGCGTTCATGATCCTGTTCGCCATGCCGTGGGTGGCCGTGGACAGTCAGTTCCTCGCGATGGACCGTCTGATCGGCACCCACTTCTTCAACCAGGCCGAGGGCGGCGACGCGCTCCTCTGGCAGCACCTGTTCTGGTTCTTCGGGCATCCCGAGGTCTACATCATCTTCATCCCGGCGCTCGGGTACGTCTCGACGATCATCGCCACCTTCACCCGGCGCGAGATCTTCGGCTACCCCGCGATGGTCCTCTCGCTCGTCGCCACCGGCTTCCTCGGCTTCGGGCTCTGGGTGCACCACATGTTCGCGACCAACATCCCGCAGCTCGGCGAGAGCTTCTTCACCGCCGCGAGCGCCATGATCGCGATCCCCACCGGGGTGCAGTTCTTCTGCTGGATCGCCACCATCTGGGGCGGACGCCCGCGCTTCACCACGCCGTTCCTGTTCATCCTCGGCTTCATGGTGACATTCCTGATCGGCGGCCTCTCCGGCGTGATGGTCGCCTCGGTGCCGTTCGATCTTCAGGTTCACGACACCTTCTTCGTCGTCGCGCACCTCCACTACGTGCTGATCGGCGGCGCCGTCTTCCCGCTGTGGGGCGCGTTCTACTACTGGTTCCCGAAGTTCACCGGCCGGATGCTGAGCGAGCGGCTGGGCCGCTGGAACTTCGCGCTCTTCTTCATCGGGATGCATCTCACGTTCTTCCCGATGCACCAGCTCGGCCTCGACGGGATGCCGCGCCGGGTCTACACGTACCTGGCGGAGACCGGCTGGGGAACGCTGAACCTCGTCGCCACGATCGGCGGCGTCACCATCGCCGTTAGCGTCCTGGTCTTCCTGTTCAACGTCGCGCGGTCGCTCGCCAACGGCGAGATCGCGTCCAGCGATCCGTGGGAGACGAGCTCCACTCTCGAGTGGGCCACGACCTCGCCGCCGCCGCCGTACAACTTCGCGCACCTTCCAGTGGTCCAGGGCCGCTACCCGCTCTGGAGCCGGACGCTCGACGAGCCCGTCGTCACCGGTCTCCGGACCGACCAGCGTCAGCTGCTGATCACAACGCTGCTCGATGCTGCGCCCGACCATCGGCATCGCACGCCCGATCCGACGCTGTGGCCGCTCGTCGCCTCCATCGCCACCGGCATCACGTTCATCGCGCTGATCTTCACGCCGTGGGCACTGGTCGTCGGTGCCGCGCTCATCGCGGGGCCGCTGATCGCGTGGGGCTGGCCCAGGCCCAAGCCGGGAGATCCGATCGTGACCGGAGGCGTCCGATGAGCGCGGTCGAGTCGGCCCGGATGCAGGGAGAGCGCGGATCGATCGACGTCTCCGCCCTGCCCGAGACCACCTTCGGGCACCGCGCGGTCACGTGGTGGGGAACCCTCGGCTTCATGGCCGCGGAGGGGACGACCCTCCTCATCTGCGCCGTCGCCTACCTCTATGTGCAGCGGAACTTCCGGCAATGGCCACCGTCGGAAACTCCGCTGCCGTCGCTCACCATCCCGACGGTGCAGGTCGCCCTCATGCTGCTCAGCATCCCGGTGATGGTGTGGACCGCGCACGCCGCGCGCCGTCTGGAGCTGGGCAAGATCCGGCTCGGCATGGTGCTCTCCACCGCCTTCGCCCTCGCCTTCTGCGTGCTGCGCTGGTTCGAGTTCCGGGCCCTGCACACCCGCTGGGACAGCAACGCCTACGGCTCCGTAGCATGGGCGATCGTCTTCGCCCACGCCACGCTCCTGGCCGCGCAGTTCGGCGAGAGCGCCTCGATGGCGGCGCTCCTCTTCACCGGCCCGGTCGAGCCGAAGCACTTCGCGGACGTCGACGACAGCTGTCTCTACTGGTACTTCATGACCGGCTCCTGGGTGCTGCTCTACCTGCTGGTCTTCATCTCGCCGAGACTCATGCAATGAATCGCGAGCTCGAGATCGACACCAGCACCGGCATCCCCGACGCCCGGCACGTCGTGGCCCAGGTGGCCGGCGTCCTCGTCCCGCCGCTGGCGACGCTGGCGGGGATGGAAGTCTCCTACGGCCTCGTCGGGCCGGCCTGTACGTCGGGCAACACCCTCGCGCTCCACCTGACCCGGCTGGTGACGCTCCTCGTCGTCCTCGGTGCCGGGCTCATCGCGTGGCGGGAATGGCGCGCCGTCGGTGTCGAGCACCCCGGCGACGGCGGAAGCCCGGGCACGCGGGCCCGGTTCCTCTCGTGGGTCGGCGTCTTCGCCGCGGGCCTCTTCTCGCTGGTGGTGATTGCCCAGTGGCTCGCCGGCCTCTTCCTCTCGCCCTGCCAGTGAACGCACCGCTCGCGCCACACGATCTCTGGAGGGCCTGGAGCTCCGATCCCGGCATCGTGCTGCCGCTCGGCCTTGCCGCGGTCCTGTACGCACGCGGCCTCCGGGCGCTCTGGCATCACGCCGGGGCGGGACGCGGCATCCGTCGCTGGCAGGCGGGCGCGTTCGCTGCCGGCTGGCTGGTGCTGGCGATCGCGCTCGTGTCCCCGCTGCACGAGCTCGGGGAAACGCTCTTCTCCGCGCACATGGCACAGCACGAGCTCCTCATGGCGGTCGCCGCGCCGCTCCTCGTGCTGGGCCGCCCGGTCATTCCCTTCCTCTGGGGGCTTCCAATCGGGTGGCGGCGCGTCGCCGGTCAATGGGCCTCCACGCCGCCGGTACGGGCGACGTGGCACGCCCTCACCCTGCCCTCGGTCGCGTGGACGCTGCACGCCACCGCGATCTGGGCCTGGCACGCGCCACGGCTCTACGATGCCGCCGTCACGAGCGACCTGGTCCATGCGCTCCAGCACGCGAGCTTCCTCGGCTCGGCGCTGCTCTTCTGGTGGGCGCTGATTTACGGGCGAAACGGCCGCCTCCGCTACGGCGCCTCGGTGCTCTACATCTTCACCACCGCGCTCCACACCACGGCGCTTGGCGCGGTGCTCTCGCTCGCGTCGCGGCCGCTCTACCCGGCGTACACCGCCACTGCGGCGTGGGGACTGACACCGCTCGAGGACCAGCAGCTCGCCGGACTGATCATGTGGGTGCCGGCGGGCATCGCCTACCTGGTCGCGGCGCTGGCGCTGATGGCGGGATGGCTGCAGGAGGCGGAGCGGCGCACCGTGCGGTCGGAGGCGGCGGCGCTGGCGCTCCGAGGCCAGCCATGACGCGCCTCACGCTCGCCGTCCTCGCGCTCATGCTTGCCGGTGCCGCCTGCGACCGCGAGCCGGCCGACCGCTCGATGCGGCAGCTCACCGGCGGGGACTCCCACCGCGGCCGGCAGATCGTACGGGCGTACGGCTGCACCGCGTGCCACCTGATCCCCGGCGTGCCCGGCCCCGATGCGCGGGTCGGTCCCCCGCTCGCCGGAATCGCCAGCCGCGCGTTCATCGCCGGCGTGCTGCCGAACCAGCCCGGCAACATGATCCGCTGGATCCGCGATCCGCAGGGCGTCGGCCAGCGGACCGCCATGCCCGACATGGGTGTCAGCGAGCGCGACGCGCGCGACATCGCCGGCTATCTGTACACCCTGAGATAGCGAGGCCTCCGTGCCCGGCCGCCTCGCCGTCGCGCTCGTGCTTCTCACCGCCTGCTCGAGCGGACCCTCACCGAAGAAGGCGGAAAAGGAGCGCGAGCGCGCTGCGTCCGCCGCCACCTCGGCCGGCATGATCGCCGCCGCGTGGGACTCCGGCGCGGCGCCCGGGATCTACGCCTCGCACGCGCTCCGGCGGATCAGCGCGGACTTTCGCCAGGGAGGGGAGGCGCCGGTGTGGTCCGCGCTTCCCCCCGCCTCACGCATCGCGCTCACCGCCGAGCTCGGAGCACTGCATGGAGTGACCGCGGGGATCGACAGCGCGATCGGCCGCCGGGACCACGCCGCAGTGCGCACACTCCACCGCGCACTCGCGGAGCACGGCCACGCGCTTGCCGCCGTCCCGATCGACACCGCGTCCCGATGAAGCGTCTCATCGAGATCGCCCTCGGCATCGTCACCGGGATCGGCGGCTTCCTCGAGGCCGGCTCGCTCGCCACCAGCGCGCAGGCCGGCGCCGACTTCCGCTTCGACCTCATCTGGGCAGTGGTCCTCGGCGCGACCTGCCTCGCCTTCCTGGTCGAGATGTCGGGCCGGCTTTCCGCCATCAGCAAGCACACTCTCCCCGACGCCATCCGCGAGCGGTTCGGCTTCCGCTTTTTCGTGCTGCCGCTCGTGATCATGCAGCTGGTCATGCTCCTCGTAATGGTGACCGAGCTCGGCGGCGTCTCGATCGCACTCCAGTTCATCAGCGGCGTGAGCTACCGCTGGTGGGCCATCCCCGTCGGGGGGCTCACGTGGGCGCTCCTCTGGAAGGGAACGTTCGGCCTGATCGAGAAGGGAGTGTCACTGCTCGGGCTCGTCACCCTCGCGTTCGTCGTGGGAGCGCTGCACCTCCACCCGCCGATGGCCGAGGTGGCGCGCGGTGCCCTTCCTCGCCTCCCGTCCCATGACAGCGCCCACTACTGGTTCCTCGCCGTAAGCATCCTGGGCGCGTCGATCAGCCCGTATCTCTTCTTCTTCTATTCCGCGGGCGCGGTCGAGGACCGGTGGGACGTGAGCCACCTGACGATCAACCGGATCACCGCCGGCGCCGGCATGGGCTTCGGCGGCATCGTGGCGATCGGCGCACTCGTGCTCGCGGGAATGATCTTCCACCCCGCGGGCATCCAGGTGGACAGCTTCGACCAGCTCCCGCTCCTGCTCACGAGCGCGTTCGGACACTGGGGGTTCGTGCTGTTCGTCGCCTCGCTCGCGATCGCCTGCTTCGGCGCCGCGCAGGAGATCGCCCTCACCTCGGCCTACCTGATGGCGCAGGGATTCGGCTGGCGCTGGAGCGAGAACCTGCCTCCGGCCGCCGATGCGCGGTTCAGTCTCACCTACACCGCGATCACCGCGCTGGCGGTCATCCCGATCGCCGCCGGCGTGGACGTGCTCAAGCTGACGAACATCTCGATGGTCTTCAGCGCCGCGTCGCTGCCGTTCGTCGCGCTGCCGCTCCTCGTCATCATGAACGACCGGCGCTTCCTCCGCGATCACTGCAACGGCTGGGTGGGCAACATCGTCGTCGCGCTCATCGCCGTCCTCGCCTTCGTGCTCGCGGTCGTGTCGTTCCCCCTGCTCATTACCGGAGGGTGAGATGCTGCTCGTGCGTGACGTGCTCGACAAGCAGATGCTGGACCGCGACGGCGACAAGATGGGGAAGGTGGACGGCGTGGTGCTCCAGGTGAGCGAGGAGGGTCCGCCGCGCGTCGTCTATCTGGAGGCCGGCGCCCCGACGCTCGCCCGCCGCCTGGGGCTGCGGATCGGACGCTGGGTATCGCGCCTGGCCCGGCGCTGGGGCGGCGCCCACCCGGAGTCATACCGCATTCCATGGACGAAGGTCCGCGAGGTGACGCTGGACGTGCGCATCGACGTGAAGGCGGACGAGACGCGGGTAAACGTGGTGGAGGACTGGCTCCGCACGCATGTGGTGGAGCACCTGCCGGGAGGGAAGAAACAGTGACGCCGCGGGAGGTGCATCTCGAGCTGCTGCTCGGTCGGCGAGTGCGGGACAGCCGCGGCCGCCCCGCCGGCCGCATCGAGGAGGTGCTCGCGGATCGCGAGGACCTCGACTGCGTCGTGCGCGAGTTCCATCTCGGCCCTCACGCGCTGGTGGAGCGTCTCTCGCTTCCGCTCGTTCGATTCTTTCGCGGCCGGTCGCACGGCCTGCGCCCGGTGCCGTGGGACCGGCTCGACCTGACCGATCCCGCTCAGCCGCGGCTCACCTGCACCCTCGAGGAGCTGAAGTAGCCCTTCACTTCCCGACGCAGAACGACGCGAAGACGCGCCCCAGCACCTCCTCGATGTCGATCGTGCCCAGCAGCTCATCCAGCGCGCCCGCCGCCTCGCGCACGTGGTGCGCCGCGAGCACCGGATCGCCGCCGCGAGCGAGGTGCGGGCCCGCCCCCGCGAGCGCGTCCCGTGCGCGCTCGAGCGCAACCCGGTGCCGCTCCCGCGTGAGCCCCGGCTCGAGGTCGGCGAGCGACGCCTTCGCGTCGAAGAGCCGCGCCGCGATCCGCGTCCGGAGCGCGTCGAGGCCGGCGCCGGTGACGACCGACACCCCGCCCTCCGCTCGCGGGTGGAGATCCGACTTGGTCCGGACCAGGAGGGCGGGATGCTCGACGAGCAGACGCTCCTCGTCGTCGCCGGCCGTCCGCTCCCCTTCGACGCAGAGCAGCATGAGATCAGCGGCGCCGAGGTAGCGGCGGCTGACCTCGATGCCGAGTCGGTCGATCGGATCGGCCGAGTCCCAGAGTCCCGCCGTGTCCACCAGACGCACCGGCCAGCCCAGCAGGTCGGTGTGCGCTTCGATCGCGTCGCGCGTAGTGCCTGGCGTATCGGTGACGAGCGCACGCGCGGTCCCGAGCAGCGCGTTGAAGAGCGATGACTTGCCGGCGTTGGGCCGGCCGGCCAGCACCACCAGCGCTCCCTCGCGAAGCCGCTCTCCTGCCGGTGCCGTCGCGATCAGCTGCTCGATCCGTCCCCGTACCTCCTCGGCGCGCCCGGCGATGCGCTCGAGCGGGACCGGGCCGTCGTCTTCGTCCGGGAAGTCGATCTCGTAACCCAGCAGTGCCTGGACGTCGAGGAGCGCGCTCCGAAGCTCGCCGAGCCGCCGGGAGAGCCCGCCCTCGAGCTGCGCCAGGGCGGCGCGCGCCTGCGCGGGCGCGCTCGCGTCGATGAGATCGCCGACCGCCTCGGCCTGGACCAGATCCATCTTGCCGTTGAGCACCGCGCGCCGGGTGAATTCTCCCGGCGCGGCGGGACGCGCGCCGGCGGCCTGGATCGCGGCGATCAGCTGGGCCGGCACGCTCAGGCCGCCGTGGCAGGAGAGCTCCACGAGGTCGTCGCCGGTGTAGCTGGCCGGCCCGGGAAAAACGGTGTAGAGCCCGCGGTCGATCGGCGTGCCGTCGGCGGCGTGGAAGGTGGTGAGGGTGGCGGTACGGGGAGGATCGGTCCTGAATCCGGTGATGACGCGGCTCGCGATGGCGAACGCGCCGTCGCCGCTCAGCCGGACGACCGCGAGCGCGGAGCGGCCGGCCGGTGTGGCGAGGGCGACGATCGGATCCGACAGCACCGACTCATCCCTGGGCGGGTCGGGCCGGCTTCGGCTTCGGCTGCTTCGGCTGGACCGCGGGAATCCGGCGGAGCCGCTCCTTGGCCAGCAGCCACTGCTGCGGGATGCTCGCGATGTTGCTCACCGCGTAGTACAGGTTGAGGCCCGAGGCGAAGTTGATGAAGATGACGGTCATGAAGACCGGCATGATGTAGGTCGTCATCTTCATCTGGGGATTCGTCTCCATCCCCATCTGTCCCACCTTGCTCAACACGTACATGGACAGACCCATGACGATCGGCAGGATGTAGAACGGATCCTTGCTCGCGAGGTCGGGCAGCCACAGGAACGACGCGCCGCGCAGCTCGATGCTGTACTGGAAGACGAAGAAGAGCGCCAGCAGGACCGGCATCGGCAGGAGCATCGGCCAGCAGCCGCCCATCGGATTGACGTGATGCTCCTTGTACAGCCGGAACATCTCCTCCTGCTGCTTCTTGGGGTCGTCCTTGTAGCGCTCCTGGGCCGCCTTCACCAGCGGCTGCACCGCCTGGAGCTGCATGTTGGCGCGCATCGCCTTCTGGTTGAGCGGCCACAGCAGGACCCGCACCATGATGCCGAACAGGATGAGCCCGACCCCGTAGGCCAGGCCGAGCTTCTCGTGCATCGCCACGAGCAGCCAGCGCACCGGCACCGCGAAGAAGCGGATCGCCGTCCGGAAGCCCGGCCAGCCGTACGGATTGACGTCGTCGAATTCGTGTCCGATCGCCGCGAGCCGCGGATGCTCCATGGGCCCGGCGTAGAGCGAGTACTGGATGTTCCCGACTGACGTGACCGGCAGACTGGCCCGCACCTCCGCCTGCGCGGTCCGCTTGGGGGCATTGGCGGGGGCGAGCGCGGTCACGCCGCTGATGCGGCCGGTCGTCGAGGTCGAGTCGTACGCGAAGAGGCCGACCACGAAGTACTTCGACTTGACCGCCACCCACTCGAAGGGCCCGCTCGCCACCGACGGCACCCCCGCCTTGAGCCCGGAGAAGTCGTGACGGTGCGCCTCGGTGTCCTTCACCACGAACGCGTAGGCGTGCACGTTCCCCGCCGAATCGGCCTCGGCGTTGTTGAGGCCGTCGCCGAGATCGACGAGCAGGAGGCCGCCGTTGGGGCCGAGGCCGGCGATGTGGCCGGACACATCGACGCGGTAGCTGTCGGTGAAGGTGTAGGTGAGGGAGACGGTATAGCCGCCCTGCGACCCCGTGAGGGTGAGCGGCGTCGGTCCCGAGACCCTGAGCGACGTGGCCGAGGGGGTGAAGTTCCAGTCGCGGAGCCGGACGGTGTCGCCGCCGGTGACGAGCGCCAGGCCGAGCACTTCGGCGCCGCTTCGGATGAGCTCGACCGGCTGATGCCGGGAGGCGGCCGCGAGCGACTGATAGCGGTTGAGCCGTGCGGATACGATACGGCCACCGCGGCTGCTCACGGTATACGTGTAGAGATCCGACGTCACGGTGATGTTCGTCGGTGGGGCCATGGTGTCGGCCGGCT
Organism: Bacillota bacterium; assembly: GCA_050257015.1. Lineage (GTDB taxonomy): Bacteria > Gemmatimonadota > Gemmatimonadetes > Gemmatimonadales > GWC2-71-9 > JAICUF01. The sequence continues at coordinate 49,867 of JBLMWC010000012.1, forward strand.
GTGCCGCAGCGGTATCCGCTGCGCCGCGGGTGACGGTCGAGTCGGCCGGCACGGAGCGCGCTGTCCGGGCAGCAGTATCCGGAGTGGCGACCGGGCTTCCGGCGGCGGGCGTGACCGGCGGGCGGGCGTTCCGCTTGATGAAGAAGGCCGGCGCGATGGCGATTGCCATCATCAGGAGGATCGCCCAGAGGGTACGACGTTCCATGGTCTCTCTAGATCAGGACATCAGGGGACGGGATCGACGCCGCCCGGATTGAACGGATGGCATCGCATGAGTCGGCGCGCGGCGAGCCACGACCCGCGGAGCGCGCCGTGGCGGGTGATCGCTTCGAGCGCGTAGGCGGAGCAGGACGGCGTGAACCGGCACGAGGGCGGGAGTGCCGGCGAGATGAATCGCTGGTAGCCGCGAATGGGGAGCGCGAGAATCTGTCGGGGAAGCCGTCCGAATGGCACCATGCGGTCACTCAGCGGCCAGTGTCGCGTCACGCCAGCCGACGATCTGCCGGCGCAGAGAATTGAACGGCGCCGCGTAGGCCTCGCGGCGTGCGCGAATCACGAGATCCCACGCCGGCTGATGGGGCTGCACATCCCGGCGCCAGATCTCCTTCAGCCGCCTCCGCAAACGATTGCGGGCCACCGCGCTGGACTGGAACTTGGGTACGATCAGTCCCATGCGCGGGTGGCCCGTTGTGTTGTCGACCCAGATCATGTCGAGATGCTCGGTCCTGCGGCGCCGACCGTTGTTCAGGCACCGGCGGATGTCGGACGCCCGCGCGAGCCGGCTGGCTCGCGTGTGGCGCTCCGATGGCGTCAGGAACCCCCGTGCTTCGACGGGATCGAGACGACGAGCTGCTTGCGGCCCTTCTTGCGGCGGCGCGACAGCACCGCGCGGCCCCAGCGCGTGGCCATGCGGGCGCGGAATCCATGCTTGGCGATCCGGCGCTTGTTGCGCGGACGATACGACGGCTTCATTGGTCACGGCTCCTGAAGTAAGCCCGGAAACGTAGCGGGGGTGCGGTACCCGGTCAAGCCGCGCCCTGCCTCATTGCGAGGCGGCAGCGCCGCCGCGGCAATCGCGTCGCCTTCGCCGAATCCCCGCGCTCGCAGCGCTCGCATGCCTGTCCCCTGCACGCCTCTCAACGTTCTGTCAACCCAGCCGCGTGTCCATTTTCCGCCCATTTGACTTTTCCACACCGCGCTCGTAACATCGTCTGCCCTTGGATCACCCCTACCGATTTTCAGAGTGTAGATGCAGCTGTCCGCAAAAGAAGTATGGAAGCGCATCCTGGATGAGGCGCATCGCGAACTTCCAGCTCATACGATCCGGACCTGGCTCGAGCCCACCGAGGCAATCGCGCTCGATGAGGGCCGCCTGATCGTCGGCGCGCCCGACCAGTTCGCCGTTGAGTGGAATGAATCAAAGCACGCCGCCCTCCTGTCGCGCCTCGCCCGGCCCGTGCTCGGCGAGGAGACGACCGTGGTCTTCCGCGTCCAGGAAGACCGCCAGAAGCGGCCGCAGATGGACTTCTTCGTCGCGCCGACCGCCCCGGCGCAGCCGGCGCCCGTCAATCCCAGCACCCAGCCGCTCAACGAGCGCTACACCTTCGACACCTTCGTCATCGGCAAGTCGAACGAGCTCGCCGCCGCCGCCGCGCACGCCGCCGCCGAGACGCCGGGCAAGACCTACAACCCGCTCTTCATCTACGGCGCCACCGGGCTGGGCAAGACCCACCTGATGCAGGCGATCGCCCACGCCGTCTGCCAGAACAATCCCGGCACCCGCGTGCTCTACGTCGGCGCCGAGCAGTTCATCAACGAGGTCATCGAGAGCATCCACGGCCGGACGATGCCGGAATTCCGGCGCCGCTACCGCACCGACGTGGACCTCTTCCTGGTGGACGACGTCCATTTCCTTGAAGGCAAGGAAATGACCCAGGAGGAGTTCTTCCACACCTTCAACGCGTTGTACGAGGCCAACAAGCAGATCGTCCTGACCTCGGACCGCCCGCCCAAGGAGATCCCGGGCCTCGAGTCCCGCCTGGTGAGCCGCTTCGAGTGGGGCATGGTGGCCGACATCGGCCAGCCGGATCTCGAGCACCGGATCGCCATCCTGCGCAAGAAGCAGGAGCAGGACCACCTGGAGACCACGATCCCCGACGATGTGCTCCGCTTCATCGCCGAGCACGTGCGTTCGAGCGTGCGCGAGCTGGAGGGGTGCATCATCAAGCTCCTGCTCTTCGCCTCGCTCAAGCACCGCGAGATCTCGATCGAGCTGGCGCGCGAGGCGCTCTCCGACAAGATCAGGCCCGGCGAGGACTTGAACGAGCCCAAGCCGCTGCCCACGATCCACAAGGTGCAGGAGGTCGTCGCCCGCCGCTGGGGCGTCACGCCGGAGGGGCTCCGCAGCAAGGCGCGCATCAAGACACTGACCGTGCCGCGCCAGATCGCCATGTACCTCGCGCGCGAGCTCCTGCAGATGCAGCTCGTCGAGATCGGGCAGGCGTTCGGCGGCCGTGACCACTCGACCGTGATTCACAGCGTCGACAAGGTCCAGCAGCAGATCGCGCGCGACCGCGCCTTCCGCGACCGCATCGATCACGCGCGCCAGGAGCTCTGCGCGCAGTAATCCAGATGATCATCCACGCGGTGGAATGATCCATTGTGGGTTTTATGGAAACGAGTGGAGAGGCGGGAAGAAACCGGGTACTCTTCCGCATCCCACACAACGTTTAGACAGGGCGGGAATCGGGTAACGCGTTCGGGTAAGAGTCGATTGCGGCGCCGGTCCACATTTCCAGACCCTCTACTGCTACTGCTAGTTATTTAAATTGAATGAGTAGTATCTGTTTCTAGCGTCCCGAGGAGACCGATGAAGTTCACGATCACGCGGGAACAGTTGCAGGAAGGACTCGTTGCCGTCGCGGCCAGCGTGCCGACGAAAACGACCCTTCCCGTGCTGTCCAACATCCTGCTCGAGGCCACGCGGGACGGCATCCGGCTCTCCGGCACCGATCTCGACATCGCCGTGAGCACGACGGTGAACGCGTCGGTGGACCAGGAGGGTGCCATCACCCTCCCGGCCCGAAAGCTGGTGGAGATCATCCGTGAGCTCCCCAGCGCCGCCATCCGGGTGACCGCCTCGGGCGAGCAGCGCGTGACGATCGAGTGCGGTCGGTCGAAGTTCAAGCTCCTGGGATTGCCGCGCGAGGAGTTCCCCGCCTTTCCCGCCGTCAAGTTCGACAGCTCCTGGCGCACCTCCTCGGGTGATCTCCAGAAGCTCATCGGCCACGTCGCCTTCGCGGCGAGCACCGAGGAGAGTCGCCCGATCCTCAACGGGGTCCTCTGGGAGCTCCGCCCGGAGCGGATGCGGATGGTCGCCACCAACGGGCATCGGCTCGCCCGGATGGACGTCCCCTCCGCCGCGACCGGCGGTTCCAGCCAGGCCGACCTCATCGTGCCGCCCAAGGCGCTCGAGCAGATTCGCCGGCTCTTCGGCCCGGAGGAGCAGGTCGAGATCGCCCGCAGCGAGAATCACCTCGGCTTCCGGTCGGAGAAGACCCAGATCTTCACCCGCCTGATCGAGGGGCCCTACCCGAACTACGAGCAGGTGATCCCGCGCGACAACGACAAGACCGCCACCGCCGACAAGGCGGCGCTCACGAGCGCGCTCCGCCGCATGAGCATCGTCGCGAGCGACCAGACCCACCGGATCCGGATGGCCTTCGCCAACGGCTCCTGCAAGCTCTCGGTTCAGACCCCCGATCTGGGTGAAGCGCAGGAGGAGGTCACCGTCAGCTATGACGGCGAGCCGCTGGAGATCGGGTTCAATGCGTCGTACATGCTCGAGATCCTCAAGTACATGCCGACCGATGAGGTCAAGATGACCTTCAAGGCCCCCGAGCGCGCTGCGACCTGCGAGCCGGTGGGCTGGAACGACCCGGCGAGCTTCCTCACGCTGGTGATGCCGCTCCGGCTGGTGGACTGAGCCCGAAAACGTCGTCTGCGTCACAGCGGCGGTGCCTCCCGCGTCGCATTTTGGGTAGCTATCGCGACCGGATTTCAGCAACTGGAGGCAGCCATATGGTGAAACGTCAAACGGATATGGACTCGTTACCCCTCGCCGAGTCGTCCGGCGCCGGCGCAGGCAGCGTCGTGGTCACCGCGGTCGTCGCCGCGGCGGTGGGGGCCGGTGTGGCACTCCTCTTCGCGCCTGAAAAGGGCAGCAAGACCCGGAAGCGCCTCGGCAAGCGCATGCGGAAGCTGGAGTTGTCGAAGCAGCTCGAGGAGCTGGAGCTGGGCAAGCGTGCGGCGATGCTGGGTACCGGCGCCGCCGGTGGCTGGAAGCGGTTCCGGAAGGAGAGCGCTCGCCGGCTCGATCCCGAGCCCCGGAGCGGGATGGACAAGCCGCTCTACGCGCTGCTCGGCACTCTGGCCGGCGCCGCGGTGGCGGTGCTCCTCGCGCCGGACAGCGGCACCGAGACCCGGCAACGCCTTGGCAGCAAGCTCAAGGAGATGAAGGACGACGCCTCGATCCGCTGGCAGGAGCACCGGGCCGGTCGCCGCGCCGCCGCCGAAACCGGCAACGGTTCCGCCGATCGTGACCGCAACGTTCGCTCCGTCCAGGAGCTCGGCCGCGAGGGCAGCGAGGTCTTCTAGTCGCTCAGGGATCCTGCCGCACGGTATCGGGCGGCAGGGTCTCGATCGGCGCTCGCAGTGAATCCAGCAGGGAGTCCACCGACGGAGTGTGCGAGATGCTCTCCGCCACCTCCGGCTTTTCCTCCTCCACCACCTTCGGAATCTCGATCCGCTCACCCTGCATCCGTCGCAGGATGAGACTCTGCCGCCAGCGCATCCGGCCCGGCCGGAGCGCGGGGTTCGACGCGAGCGGGAAAGGCAGCGTCCCCGCCAGCGCCGCAGCCTGCGCCCGCGTGAGCGTCGCGGCGGGCCGGCTGTAATAGCGCTCGCTCGCCGCGTCCGCTCCCCAGACGCCGTCCCCCATCTCGACGACGTTCAGGTACAGCTCGAGAATCCGCCGCTTGTCCAGCGCGCCCTCCAGGCGGAATGCCGTCACCGCCTCCTTCAGCTTTCGCAGCGGATTCCGCGAGGGCGAGAGGTAGAGATTCTTGGCCAGCTGCTGGGTGATCGTGCTGGCGCCGCGGAGCGCATCCCGTCGGCGCCAGGCGCGTCCGAGGGAGCGGGTCGCCTCGAAGAGATCCCGTGGTGACGCCCAGGAGAATTCCGGACGGCGATATCCCACCGCACGCCGCATCTCGACGAAATCGATTCCGGGATGAGTCCAGAACCGGTTGTCCTCGCCGATGAGGACGGCCTGCACCAGGAATGGCGAGATCGAATCGAGGGGGACCGGCCGGTACGAGACGGTGTGCGACCCGCCCTCCCGGTGGGCCCGCATCGCCATGAACGCCGTCTCGGCCGGCCAGTGCGAGCGGTACCAGAGCGGCGGGGGCCACACGGCGAACAGCCACAGCACGAGGAGCGCTGTGGCTGTGCCGATCGCGAGCAGGAATCGCTTCACGGCGATTCGATCAGTGCCGGGCCGCCGCGAGCATCAGGCTGAATGTGGCGGTCTGCTTGACCGGCAGCGACTGCCCCACCGCCGGAATCGTGAGGGTCATGTCGCTCGACTCCACCCCGCTGGTCTCCGCGACCACCCCATCGGGCCGGAGCCGGCTGGTGAGATGACGCTTGCCGGTGGCCTGAACCTCGACCGCCTGGCCGAACTGGCTTCCCCCGCCGGTGCGGCTGAATGTGACGTCGCTCTCGATGCGGAGGCCGTTCCGACCGCTGCTCCGGACGGTATCCGCCACGGCACGCGAGGAGATCCGCGCGTCCTCCTTCACGTCGAACGCCATCGCGCGGATCGAGCTCTTCGCCGTGTCGGTCCAGGTTGCGCCCTCACGCGCGCCGCCGGCCGGGAGCGCCGGGAACAGCGCCGGCAGCATCCCGCGAAGCTGCTCGCCTACCGGGGTGGTGCGATCGCTCGTGAGTTCGGAGAAATGGCCGTCGGCGGACAGGGTACCGGTCCACCGCGTGCCTCGCGCGCTGTCCACCGCCAACATCGCGGCGCCCGGACCCTCGGCCACGAGCGAATCGAGCGTGATGGAGAGCGTCATCGGCGTGCCCGCCGCCGTGGCGACGGTGAGATAGGCGGTGCGGGAGAGCGTCTGCGTCTGCGGCAAGCCGTTCGGCAGCTGCACGTTGACCGTATCGTAGCGCTCGAGCACGTAGGCGGTCGCCGCCATCGGCTGGTACACGACGGCCCCCCGGCGGACCGCCGGTGCCGCGGCGGCAGAGCCGGCTGTCCGGGACGCCGCCGGTGCCGGTCCCGCGGGAGCGTTGCTGGTGGACGAGGCGCAGCCCATGGCCGCGGCGCAGAGGGCCGCGGAAGCGAGTCGGGAGCGCATCATCCTACTTGATCATCGTGACGGAGAAGGTGCCCTTGATCGTCAGCGGAATCGGATCGGGCAGCTGCGGCGTCGTGAGTGCGAGGGTGGAGTTGGAGGTCGCGTTGGACGCGACGAGGCGGCCGTCGGGGGCCATGTAGTAGGTCGCGTTGGAGCTGCCGGTGCCCTCGATCGTGGCCCCCGCCTGCTGGCCGCTCAGCGCCGAGCTCGACGTGGCATCCACCTTGAGCGCCTTCACGCCGTCGCGCGTCTCGGTTCCGGTTGCCTTGTAGTTCGTGACCGTCCGGACGGTCATGCTGCCGTTCGGGATGTCGTTGGTCACGTCGGTCGTGTCGGTCCACGTCGTGCCGACCTTGGTGCCCATCTTCACGCGCGGGGTCAGCGCCGAGATCAGCACGCTCATGCCGGCGGCCGCCTGGCCGTCCTTCATCGACTTGACGGTGGCCACCTTGCCGTGGTCGATGAAGGCGTGGAACGCCTGGCCGCGGAGGCTGTCGAGCGACGCCTTCACGTCCGGCGTAGTGGTCGAGTCGGCGATCGCCGAGTCCACCACGAAGTGGGCGATGCGGCCCGCCGCCGAGTCGGACAGCGTGATGGCCACGAACATCGAGGAGGAATTCCGCCGCTGCTGCTTGCCCTGCCCGGCCGCGGTGAGATCGACCTCCTGCTCGGTCATCTGCTGAATACGGTACTTCGTAGTAACCGGGCCGGAGACGGCGCCGGTGAAGAAGACGCCGGACGCCAGCGCCGCGAAGGTCAGTGCACGTGCCTGCATGGGGTGCCTCGTAGGGGTCGGAGTACTCGACAAGCCGTGAAAACTAGAGGGAGGGACAGGCGCGGGGAAGCGGACGGGCGGGCATGGGCTGAATGCCCACCCCGCCCGTCCCTGGCCGAGCCGTAAGCCGAGTTCTGTTTCCCTTGCGGGAGATGGTCATCTGTCTGGGACGGCCGTCGCCGACCGCCTCGAGCAGCCTACCCGCGGCTTCCTCGTCCGCTTGCGCGTCCGGGTTGTCGGTGTGGGTCACACCTCGCCGCCTATTTGGCCTTGCTCCGACTGGGGGTTGCCGTGCCGCTTCTGTTGCCAGAAGCGCGGTGGGCTCTTACCCCACCGTTTCACCCTTACCACCCGGTTGCCCGGGGGCGGTTTGTTTTCTGTGGCCCTGTCCGTCGCCTTGCGGCGCCCAGGCGTTACCTGGCAGTCTACCCGATGGAGCTCGGACTTTCCTCGAGTGCCTTGCGGCACCCGCGACCACCGCGCTCAACCAGTCCCGGAAGATACCTATCCCTCACCCAGGCTCGCCAGCCCGCGCTGTGCCTGGCGCACGAACCCCTCCAGAGCCGGATCCGCCGATTTCCACTGGTTCAGCACCTGCCGGAACTCGGCCCGGGCCTCCGTGGTATGTCCCAGCTTGGCATGGAGTTCCGCCCGCATCAGCCGCACCCGCCCGATCAGCCCCCAGCGGGGGTCGAATCCCCGGCGGGGATAGACGTCGGGCTCGAAGCTGTTGAGCAGCGACAGCGCCGTCTGGTAATCACCCAGGCGGTAGTAGACCTCCGCCGCGAGCGGCCGCTGATACACCATGTAACCGGTCTTCATCATCGACGTGTCGGGCTCGGCCAGGGCGCGGCGGGCAGCGGCGGGATCCCGCCGCTCGAGTGCCAGCAGCGCCCGGACTTCCTTGGGCGGCTTGTCGCCGGTGAGTGATGCCAGCTCGGTCACCGCGCTCGAGTCCCCCTCGGTGCCCGCAAAGAGCTCGATCGCCGCGGTGCCGCCCGTCTGCACCACCCGCTTCCGGTCGGCCGGCGGCGCCATGCGCCCCGCCTCCGCGGCACTCTGCCAGACCCGCCGGAGCGACGCCGCGGGGGCGCCGACCGCGGCGTAGAGCTGACCCAGCGCCGAGCGGTGCCACGCATCGCCGGCGAAGAAGCTCTGGGGCGACACCAGCCCGCCGTACACCTCGCGCCGGGTCCGGTCGGCCAGGTCGAGTGCCCTCGCGGCGTTGCCCACGTCACCGATGTAGGCGAAGACGTTCGCGGCCGATGCGAGGTCCTCGAAGACGGTGGGGTTCCCCTCGAGGTGCTGGAAATCGCTCGGCTCGGTCGTGTCGAGCGCGCCGCGCAGCGTCGCGGCGGCGCGGTCGACGTCGCCGGCCGCGAAGTGGATCCGGGCCTCCACGAACGGCGACTCCGGATCCGACGGCACCAGCGCGCGGTAGCGACCCAGCTCCGCCAGTGCCCCGGCGTAGTCGGCGGCGGCGATATACGCGTCGATCATCGCGGCGTGCGCCCGGAGCGTCGTCGGCTGGCTCCCGACCCAGGCGCGGGCCAGTGCCACCACTTCGGTCCGTGCGCGCCGCATCGCGGCGGAGCGGCTCGCGCTGTCGATCGTGCTCCGGCCGGCGGCGTCACGGGTGAAGGCGACAGAGTCTCCCGCCAGGAGCGCAATCCCTCCCGACGGCCGCGCGGCCTCGGACAGGATCGTGCCGACGTGATCGTAGGCGAGCGAGTAGTCGGGATCGAGCGCCAGCGCCCGACGGAAGGCGCGGAGCCCCTCCGTCAGCTCGGTCGGGCGCGAGTCGTGTCCGTCGCCGTGGAACCACGCTTCCCCCAGCCCGTACCACGCGTCGGCGTCGCCCGGGTTGTGGGCGATCAGCTGCTGGTACAGCGCCCGCGCCGTCGGCAGGTCCATCGCCAGGAAGGCGCGATACGCGTTGATGACGGTGCGCTCGTGCTCCGGAAGCCGCGATGCATAGGTGATTGCATGCACCATCGCGGCGTCGGCCATTGAATCGCTGGTGCCGACGATCCAGCCGCGCGTGAGCGCCAGCTTGTAGTAGGCGAGGGCGAAGGTCGTGTCGATCGCGGTCGCCCTCCGGAGCTCGCGCTCCGCGTCGGCCAGGTCCCAGCGGTTGAGCGCCTCCTGCCCCGCGAGATAGGCGCGAAATGCCTGGAGCGAGCCGGTCGTCGCCTGCGCGAGGCTCGCGCGCACGCGGCTCGGCGCCCCCGAGAGGTCGAGCAGACGGGCCGCGAGCTGGTCGAAGACCGGCCGGAGATCCTCGCCCGAGCGGTCGTCGGCCTGCGCCACGTCCACCCGCCGCCCGGTCGCCACGTCGTAGACCCGCGCGACGAGATGCAGCGAGTCGCCCGCCTGGCGGAAGTCGCCGAGGACCACGGTCCAGACACCGGCGTCGCGCGCGAGACGGCGGGCCATGTCGAGGCCGATCGTCTCGCCGACCGCGATCTTCCGCCGTGCCAGCAGGTCGTGCAGGCGCTCGTGATCCACCACCTGGAGGTCGTTCCACTGCGACAGGTTGAGCGCGAGCATGCTGACGCTGCCGTCCTCCAGCCACGTGATCTCCGGATCGGCCTGGAGGTTTTCGAACGGCAGCACGAGAATCGACTGCCGCGGGTTCACTCCCGGCGGGGGCCCCTCGTGCCGCGTGAGCGGCAGCGCGAAGCCCACGGCCGCGAGCGCGGCCAGTGCCCCGGCGGCGACCCACTTCCGCTTCGGCCGGCGCGGGAGCGGCAGCAGGTGCCGCTCGTGCACCAGCGCGGCGCGGAACTCGTCGCCGGTCTGGAAGCGGTCGCCCGGGGCTTTCTCGAGCGCCTTCGCCACCGCTTCGGACAGCGCCTGCGGACAGTCGGACCGGATCCGTGCGACCGGAGTCGGCCGCTCGGTCATGTGCTTGGACACGACGACGCGGTTCGGCCCGGAGAACGGGGGCATCCCGGTGAGCATTTCGTAGAGGACGATCCCCAGCGCGTACAGATCGCTCCGCCCGTCCACCTCCTCGCCGGCGGCCTGCTCGGGGCTCATGTACGTCGGCGTGCCGATCGCCACGCCTTCGCCGGTCGACGATTCGCCGCTGAAATCGTGCGCCATCGCACGCGCGATGCCGAAGTCGGCCAGGAGCGCGCGGCCGGTGCCGGCCTCGAGGAGGACGTTCTCCGGCTTCACGTCCCGGTGCACCACCCCCGCCCTCCACGCGGCGCCGAGGGCCGATGCCATGTCGGCTGCGATGCGGGCAGCCTCCGGTGCCGGGAGGCGTCCGTCGCGCTGCAGCCGCTGGCGGAGACTCTCTCCCGGAATCGCGTCCATCACGTACCAGAGGAGGTCGGTGCTGGAGCCGGCGGCGTGGACGCCGACGATGTTGGGGTGCTGGAGTCGGGCGACGGTGCGGGCCTCGGCGAGGAATCGCCGGGCGATCGCGTCGTTGGTGGCAAGCTCGGGATGGACCACCTTCACCGCGACCGGCCGGTCGAGCGTCGTGTCCACTGCCCGGAAGATGACGCCCATGCCGCCGCGCCCGAGCTCGCGCTCGAGGCGGTACTGGGGGCCCAGTGCCGCCTGCAGGCGGCTCATCAGATCGGGGATCTGCTCCATCGCGGATACTCCGGCGGCGACTGCTCCGCTCAGGCCCTGCGGGTGGCGGCGGTCATCCGATCAGCAAATATACGTCTCGGGACCACCGGGAGGTTCAAGGTTGGATTCACCGGGACGCCAAATGGTTGCGTCCCCTCCCGCATCCGCGCCCGCCGAGCCGCGAAACGGTTGCGGGGATGTTGAGCGCCGCCGCCTATCGTCGCCCTCCCTTTCACCCGGAGCGGCACGTGGTCTACGAATCCGGCAATCTCACGGTGGCGGCCGTGCTTACGCCCGGCGAGCGGCAGCGGGTCGACGCTGCGGGTAACGGGATCTTCGCGGTCGTGCACCGCGATTCGGTGCCGGATGCGGTGCGCGTCGTCCGCGAGCGTCCGGTGGACGCCGTCCTCGTGTCGGTCCATCGCTGCGCGCCCGAGCAGATCGGCGCGGTCGGGCGGCTCGTCCGCGATTTTCCCGGCATCCCGACCGTGGCGCTGGTCTCCCAGCACAACGCCGGCGCCACCGAGATGCTCCTCCGGCTCGGCGCGTCGGGGGTGCGGCAGGTCGTGGATGTCACCGTCCCCGCGGGGTGGGCCCAGCTCCGCCAGGTCGTGGGCCAGCCCGCCACGCGCGCGGTCGCCCGGATTCAGGGCCCGATTCTCGAGGCGCTGGGGGAAGCGCCGCCCGACGCGCGGCTCTTCGTCGAGGTGATGGTGCGGCTCGCTCCCGAGACGCCGACCGTCCGGAAGCTCTCGGGACGGCTGCACGTGCGGCCAAGCACGCTGATGTCGCGGTTCTCCCGGGCGGGGCTGCCGAGCCCGAAGAACTACCTCGCGGCGGTCCGGCTGCTCCATGCGGCGCACCTCTTTGAGGCCGGCGGCCTCTCGGTCGCCGACGTCTCCTACCGGCTCGAGTACTCCTCGCCCCAGAGCTTCGGCCGCCACCTGCGGACGATGCTCGGCATCACCTCGTCCGAATTTCGGCAGCGTTTCCCCTTCCCGCTCGCCCTCGATCGCTTCATCGCGCTGATGCTGATGCCGTACCGGAAGACGTGGGAGGAGTTCCATCCGCTGGCGGCCGGGGGGTGGGACGCCTGATCGGGCGCCGGGCGCACACCCCGGTCACGCCGGCGGGGTCACGAAGAAGAAGGCCAGCGCCAGCAGTCCGTAGACCGTCAGGAGCAGCACCCCTTCGAACCAGGTCGTTTCGCCGTCCTGCGCCACCGTGCGCACCGCCACCGACGTCCCCGCGATGGCGATGAGCTCGAGTGGATTGTTGAAGACGAGATTCATCGGGTGACCGATGAAGTACGAGACGATCACCAGTACCGGCGCCGTCAGGAGTGCCACCTGGATGCTGGAGCCGACGGTGATGCTCATGACGAGTCCCATGCGGTCCTGCCGCGCGAAGAAGACCGCCGCGAAGTACTCCGCCGCATTGCCGATGATCGCGAGCACGGTGACACCGAGGAAGAACTCCGACATCCCGAGCGACCGGGCCGACGCCTCGAGCGCGCCCGACACCAGCTCCGATTCGAGTGCCACGAGCGCCGTGCCGCCCACCAGCACCGCGAGCGACCGCCAGAGCGGCCACGCCGCCGTCTCGCCCTTCGGATGATCGTCGTCGCCGAAGACGTCGCTGTGGGTGACCAGGGTGTAGATGAGGTTGGCGCCGTACGCGCCGATGAGGAGGATCGAGACGCCGAGGCTCAGGTGCTCGTCCAGCGTCGAGGCGTGCGCCCGCGGGCTTACGTCGCGCACGGTATAGTCGAAGATCGCCGGAATCAGGAGCGCGATGACCGAGAGGATCAGCAGGCTCGACAGCAGTCCCGACCGCTGCCGCGAGAACGTCTGGCGCGTGCGCCCCCAGCTCCCCACGATGATCGCCAGGCCGAGGCCGAGGAGACCGTTCCCGATGAAGGAGCCGGTGATCTGCCCTTTCACCACGTCGGGCCGCCCCGCGCTCAGGACGAAGAGCGCGAGGATCAGCTCGGCGACATTGCCGAAGGTGACGTTGAGGAGTCCACCGATCGCCGACCCCGCCACGCGAGCGATCTGATCGGTGGCGCGCCGGATCCATTCGGCGAGCGGAACGATGGCGAGGGCCGACGCGGCAAAGACGACGAGGGGTGAGGCGTGCGCCGCGTACCGCAGCACCAGCGAGAGCGGAATGAGCAGCAGCAGCCAGGTCATGCGCGCCTCACCGGCCGGTCACAGCGCCGGCAGTACCTCGCCCCGACACTCGCCGAAGCCGATGCGCCGCGCGCCCGGCCGCTCGCAGGCGCCGCGCATGATCACCTCGTCCCCGTCCTCGAGGAACCTGCGGGTCTCCCCGCCGGGCAGCTCGATCGGCTCGGTCCCCCGCCACGTAAGCTCCAGCATGCAGCCGCGCGAATCCTTCGTCGCGCCGGAGATGGTGCCGCTGGCGATGAGATCGCCCGGCTGCAGGTTGCAGCCGTTGCTGGTGTGATGGGCCACCATCTGCCCGAGCGTCCAGTACATGTCGGCGAACCGTGCGCGCGAGAGGCGCGTCGGCGGCGTCCCCGCCGCCCGCATCGCCCGGGAGCTGAGCCAGACTTCGAGCTCCAGGTCGAATCCGCCGCGCGCCCGGTCCGCCTCGCTGTCGAGGTAGGCGAGCGGGGCCGGGTCGCCCGCGGGACGGACGTAGGCCGGCGCCCGGAAAGGCGCCAGGGCCTCCAGCGTCACCACCCACGGCGAAACCGTGGTGGCGAAGTTCTTCGCCAGGAACGGACCCAGCGGCTGGTACTCCCAGGTCTGGATATCGCGGGCCGACCAGTCGTTCACCAGGCAGAGACCGAAGATGTGCTCCTCCGCTTCCGCCAGCGGGATCGGCTGGCCCAGCGTGTTGCCCGGCCCGATGAAGGCGCCGACCTCGGTCTCGTAGTCGAGGTGCCGTGCCGGGCCGAAGACCGGTCCGGCGGCCTGCGCGTCCTTGATCTGCCCGTTCGGCCGCCGGACCGCGGTCCCGCTCGGCACGATGGACGAGGCCCGCCCGTGATACCCGATCGGGACGTACTTGTAGTTGGGGAGCAGCGGGTTGTCGGGTCGGAACATGCTGCCGACGTTGGTGGCGTGATGCACCGACGCGTAGAAGTCGCTGTAGTCGCCGACGCGGGCGGGCCGGAGGAGCTGCGCCCGGTCCATGGGAACGAGGAGATCCTCGCGCCGTGGGCTCCCGGTGCGGAGGAGCCGGCTGAGCTCGAGCCGGAGCGCCCGCCAGTGCTCGCGGCCGAGCGCCAGCAGCTCGTTCAGCGCCGGCGCATCGCACGCCTCGGCCGCGCGCGCCGCGAGCCCGCCCAGGAGCTCGGCGTGCCGTGCCGCGGTGACGTCGAGAATGCAGTCGCCGATCGCGACGCCGACCCGCGGCATCTCGTCCCGGTCGGGATGGCGGAAGACGCCGAACGGCAGGTTCTGGATCGGGAAGTCGGTCCCGGCCCGCTCGGCCGATTCGACCCAGCTGGTCAGCGCGGGATCATGCGTTTCGTCGGTCATCGGCAGTCAGATGATATGGAGGGCGCGGAGCTCGGCCACCGGCTCGGTAAACGAGCAGGAACCGAACGCCACGGCGGCACGGGCGCGGAGGTGGCGGAGATCATCGAGGTCCAGGCGGCGCCCGCGCCAGGAGATTCCCTGCGGGTCGAATCGGAGCGCGGCGGGATCCGTCTCGGTGAGGATCTTTTCGAGCTCGGCGAGATCGAGCCCCTGGGGCGCCAGCGCCGCGGCCAGGAAGATGTTGAGGAAGCCGTACATGGTGCCCGACGGGCTGCCGGCATCGTAGGTGAGCCGGTAGTCGCCGCGGAGCGGATGATGGAGGCCGGCCGTGGCCTTGAAGGGGACGCCGGCGTCGGCACACGCCCGAATGAAGCGGGCCACTATCGACGGCGCGGGAAACGCGTCCGCCGTGACCCCACCCGTCCGTATCTTGGCCCGTGCCCCCACGCCGCGGAGCACGCCGATGAGGTCGGAGGGGTCGTCGACGATCGGGATCTCGACGTACGCCATGACCGATGCCGGGACCGACCGCGCCACCCGCTCGGCCGCCGACGCGTCGTTCGCGCGGAGCTCCATCGTATCGATCACCGCCCGCCCGATCGCGCGGTGCGCGTGGCGCTCGTTGAACGCCCAGACCCGTTCCGCGTCGTCCGCGGGATCGGTGCCGCCGAGTACGCTGATCGCCCACGGGGCGGTCTCGGCGTCGCGGGGCAGCAGTACCGCTGCGGCGTCCTCGAATTCCTGCAGGCGCGCCGCGGGCACGATGAAGCGGCCCAGCATCCAGGAGGTGTCGGAGGCGAGGTGCTCGGCATACTGCCGGACCGCCGGCGCCATGTCGAGCCCGGCGGGCGGAAAGAGGCCGGCGTAGTCCACGAGGCCTTCGAGCAGGAGGCGTGCGCTGGCGATTGGCTCGGTCATGTTCGCTCCACTGCCCAATATATCCCGGCCCCGGGACGCGTCGCCGCCTGAAACCGCGTCTCGATCTGCACCGTACGGCGCACACCAATGAAGCCCTCACTTCTCGCGGCGTCGTTCCGGGTCGGCGTTCAGACCCTCCGCTTCAATCCGCTGCGCACCGTCCTCTCGACGCTGGGCGTGGTGATCGGCGTGGCGTCGCTGGTCGCCGTGCTCGCGATCGGCGACGGCGCCGAAGCCTTTGCCCGCGATCAGATTGCGCGAACGACCGATCTCCAGACCCTGCTCGTCCGGCCGAAGACCGAGGAAACGATCGACGACGTGCGGATTCCGCGCACGACCTGGCCCGTCTTCACGCTGGCGGACGCGGACGGCCTCGCCGCCGCCCTCGGCCCCCGCGGCACCGTCTCTGCCAGCGTTACCGGCGCCGCGCGCGTGACGCCCGCCGGTGGCGGAGCTGGCCGGGCCGCCGTCGTGATGGGGGTGACCGCGGATGCCGAGCGCCGGCTGAACCCGCAGCTCGCCGCGGGTCGGTTCATCTCGGAGGCAGACGTGCGGAGCGCCGCCATGGTGGCGGTCGTCTCGTCGGCGCTGGCCTCCGCTGCCGGCGTCGGACTGGGCGACAGGCTCGAGCTCGAGGGTCGCGGGTTCCGCGTCGTGGGGATCCTCGCGGCGCCGGCCACGCAGCGGGCGGCTTCGGCGATGAGCGCGGTCGTTCCCTTTCCCGTCGCCGATTCGGCGATGGCGCGGGCCGCGTCTCCCCGCGCGCGGGATCTGGTGGTCCAGGTGGCGAACGTCGAAGGGGTGAGCGCGGCGAAGGCGGTCGTCGAACGATGGGCCGCCGGGCGGCTCGGCTCAGGCTGGAGCGGGCAGATGTCGATCGCCACCAGCTCGGCGATGCGGCTGGACCAGGCCCGGAAGGCGATCCTCGTCTTCAAGATGGTGATGGGAGCGTTTGCGGGGATTTCGCTCGTCGTCGGCGGGCTCGGCATCATGAACGTCCTGCTGGCGGCGGTCACCGAGCGCACCCGCGAGATCGGCATTCGCAAGGCAACCGGCGCGCGTCAGCGGGACATCCTGATCCAGTTCCTCTCGGAGTCGGTCGCCATTACCGGCGCCGGCAGCGTCCTCGGTGTGCTGGTCGGGCTGACCGGCGCCTTCGGCATCACCGCGCTGATCCGGACGTGGTCGGATGCGCCGATGTACGCGGCGCTGACGTGGGAGACCGTCGCCGTCGCCGCGGCGGTCTCCATCGTCGTGGGTCTCGCCTTCGGAACCTTCCCCGCGCTGCGTGCCGCGCGCCTTTCCCCCATCGACGCCATCCGCCACGAGTGATCGTCAGCCGCTCGGCGGCTCGACGATCACGATGTAGTCCTGGGCGTTCGCGATGTCGGCGATCCGCGCCCGGAGCTGCAGCGTCATCGCGCTGCCGTCGGCCCGCCGGAGCCTGACATGCTCGGTGCCGCTGGCGGCCGCCGAGGCCAGGAGTGTCAGCACCCGGTCCCGCTCGGCCGGGTCGGCGAAGAGCCCGCTGATCCGCATGAGCTCGATCGCCTCTGACCGCGATGCGTAGCCCAGCATCGCCGCGAGGGCGCTGTTCACCGCGAGAACCTCCCCGCCCCTCCCCACCCGGCAGATTCCCGCCGGCGCCTGCTCGACCAGTGCCCGATAATGCTCTTCTGATGCCCTGAGTGCGTCCTCCACTCGCCGCCGCGCTACGGCGGCTTCCTTGAGATCGGCAATCTGCTTCCGGAGACCGACGACCTCGTTGATCAGGTCCTGCTTCGGTCGATGTTCGTCACGCATGACGGCCTCGTCACTGTACGTTGGCCTGCGGAACACGAAATCAGGTGCGCGAGTCGCCTCCTTTGTGGTGCGTATACCTTCGACGTACGGCCCGGCGGGCGAGACACAGTGACCCGCGCGAGGTTTCGAAATGAAAAGGGCGGCGCGAGTGCGCCGCCCTTTCGTCGTCGACCGCCCGGCTCAGAGGTCGATGTCGCTGAGCAGGAAGTCGTGGGCCCACTGGTCGGTGAAGCCGTGCTGTCTCAGCCCCGTCGCGATCTGCGCCCAGTGGCGGACGCCGTGATTCACCAGATTCGCGGCGATCTTGAACTTCGTGGCCCGGACCGTTCCTGCCGTGAGCGTCTGGAACTCGAGGACCTCGCGCATCTCGCGGTCATCGGCCCGCCCGAGAAACTCGTCGATCAGCGCTCGCGCCCGTTCGCCGATCGCGAAGACCTCGTCGGTCGTCGCCGGCTCGAGCTCCTCGTAGCCCGTCACCCGCCGGCCGAGCAGCCGCTCGGCGTACCGGAGCTCCACGGCGAAGATGTGAACGACGAGCCCGCGCACGGTGGCGGTGCGGCCGGTCCCGACCGGGACCTCGAGCGCTTCCGGATGGCGCTCGAACCACTCGCGCCAGCGCGCCGTCTCCGCGTCGCGGTAGGCCAGCAGCATGGCGAACGGGATCCCGTCGAGCTCCGGCGAGCGCGTCACGGCATCGTCTCCGTCGCATCCTCGGCCCGCCGCCGCGCGAGCTCGCGCTCGACGCGGGCCTGCACCATCTCGATCCCGATCCGGTTGAAGCCTCCCTCGGGAAGGATCACGTCGGCATAGCGCTTCGACGGCTCCACGAACTCCA
>JBLMWC010000013.1:0-37079 GCA_050257015.1 Bacillota bacterium
GATCTCGCGCTCCTGCCCCACAATCCTGAACTCCAGCGGCGTGCCTGTCGGCTTGACCCACGAACGCACGTCGTCGGATGGCGCCTTGATCGCGGCCACTGCGATTGGCCTGGTCTCGGGCGTGAGGTCGAAGTCGGGCGTCATCCGCGGCGGCGTGGGTGGGGCGCGGAGGGGTTCGAGGCCAAGCTTCCCCGCCAGCACCAGAGGCCCATACATCACGGCCTGCACGGTCGGATCGTCCGGCATCGCATGGACGTGCAGCTTCATCGGCAGGGTCAGCTCGACCCGATCGCCAGTGCGCCAGCGTCGGTTGATCGTCAGGTAGTTGCCCGGTGGTGTGGAGACTCTCACCGCCTTGCCGTTGAGCTTGACTCTCGCCTGGCCGTCAAGCCAGTACGGCAGCCGGATCCGCAGCGCCATTTGCGTGGCATGCCCAACGTGGACAGTCAGGCGGGTCGTATCGTTCGCCGGGAAGCCGGTCTCCTGCACGAGGCGCACACCCCTGTCGGCCCAGTTCACCTCTGACGCGATGAACTGGTTGATCCAGATGCCGGTATCGTCGTGGAAGTAGATGCTGTCGCCGAACTTCGAGTGCGATTCCACACCGGTTCCGTGGCAGCACCAGAAGCCGTGATCCGGGGTGCCGAACATGCGCCAGTACCCCGAGGCCATGGGGGTGTAATAGATCTTCTCGCCATCGGCGGGATGCTGGGTACCGAGCATTCCGTTGAACAAGGCGCGTTCGTAGTAGTCGGCGACCTTCGCGTCCCCGGTCCAGCTGAAGAGATGCCGGGTGAGCTTCAGCATGTTGTACGTCGGGCAGCTTTCCTCGGTATCCGGCGCGAGCTCCCCGGCCAGCTGCCCCACCGGGCTCTTCCAGTTCTCGCCGCTGCTGGTGCCGCCGGTGACGAAGCACCGCCTGCCGGTGACTTCGCGCCAGAAATAGTCTGCGATATCGTGCGAGCGCTGGTCGCCGGTGATCTCGTACCGCCGGGCGGCGCCGATGATCTTCGGGATCGTCGTGTTGGCGTGCACGTGGGTGAGCTCGTCGCGCCCCTCGGCGAGCGGCGTCAGCACTCGATCGTGATCGAACCGCTTGCTGACGTCGATCCAGGACATGTCGCCCGTGATCGACGCCAGATTGTCGAGCGACTCGCCGATCCCGCCGAATTCGGTGCGAAGGATGTCCTGCATCAGCCTGTCGTCGAGGGGGCGCACCCAGTCACGCGTCCAGCCGGCCATCCCCTTCGCGACCTCCAGCGCCTCGGTATTCCCGCCCAGCGTGTAACTGTCGAGCATGCCGGCGAGAATCTTGTGATACGTATAGAACGGCGCCCAGACACCGCGTCGGGCCTTCAGACGATCGAACAGTTCCTCGGGAAACGCGCTCAGGTATCCATTGGCCTTCTGGCATTTCGCCAGCTCGGACACCAGCGCGTCGCCCCGTGCCTTGACGGCGGTGTCGCCGGTCTGCGCGGCGAGCAGCGCGCAGCCCGACAGGTAGTGACCGACGAAATGACCGCGCAGCTCGTTGTTCGGCGCTTCCCACCCGTAATAGGGCTCGGCGCTCGATGGCAGTCCGGCCGTGATCCGGAACGAGTGGAGCAGGCGGTCCGGATCGAGCCCCATCATGTAGCGGCGGTTGACGTTCAGGTCGTCGAGGAAGGGGCCGGGAAGGAGGCGGACCTGATGGAGGTCGAACGGATGCGCCACGAGCGTGGCGTCGCGATGCGCGAGCCGGGCGCGGATCCCGGACGGGAGGCCTGGAATCGCGGCCAGTGCCGCCAGCGCGGCTGCTGAGGTGGCGACGAATTCGCGACGGGTGTGATCCTTGGGCATGGGCTGCTCCGGGCCGGTCTGGCTGTCGGGAAAGATACTCAGGCTATGCCGGCCCGCTCCTTCGCCCGCTGGATGATCGCCGCCATCACGTCGCGGTGCTTCGCGAAGGTATCCTCGACCACCTGCAGCGTCGGGATGGCGTTGGGCGACAACGACAGCGTGTCGGGATCGAACCGGCCAAATCCCGATTCGTGCACGCCGCTGCTGCCCCGCCCCGGTGCCGGCGAGCTCAGGTGCTGAAAGTACTTCGAGTACTGGCCCATCCGGCCGAGTCCGACGTGGAACATCGGGATGAACTCGACGAGCGCGTCGTACGCCATCTCACCCACGCAGGGCACGTCGGGATGCTTCGCCCGGAGATCCATCACCAGGCGGCGAGTACCCGCGTGCATGTCACCGTTCCGGCTGTTGATGTGGCCGCCCACGATGTCGAGAAAGTACGCGTCCACGCCGTACGTCGTGATCATCTCGTCGATGCGGCCGCTCAGCCAGTTGCGCCATGAATCGACGCCCAGATTCATGTACGCGGCCCACCCCTCCTGGTGCCGGTCGTTGTCCCAGTCCACCCAGTTGAGGTCCACCACGTCGCCGTCGACCTTGTGAGCGACGGCGCCGGCGACCTTGCCGAACATCGGCTGCCGGCGGTTGGCGGCGTTGGTGCCGAACATCGGCATCATCCTGAAGCCGAGCTTGTGCGCTTCGTCGATCAGGCGGCGGAAGCCGCTCTCGCCCCCCATCCGGTCACTCACCTGATAGTTGGGATAGTCCCAGTAGTAACGGCCGTCCCAGGCCGGGAGGAAGACGAGGACGCGGTCGGCGGGAATCCGGGTTGCCATCCAGCGCAGGATCTCGAGTTGCTTCGCGTAATCGTTGAAGATGAAGCCGGTGAAGTGCTGGCCGTGGAGGGTCGTGACCAGCGCGACGGTGCGCATCCAGCCGGGGACGTCGGTGCGTTCGTCCCACTTCTTCAGTCGATAGGCTCGATCGAGATGCTCGTAGTGTGCCTGGACCGCGGCGTCGGCGCTGGCGGTGCGCATGATGCGCCAGGCCGGCACCTGCCAGCGCTTCTGCTGGTTCCACGCCGGCGCCTCGGTGATCACCTCGACGCGATAGCCCTGCTCACCGGGCTGGAAGAAGAACCGCTTGGTACAGACCATCGTATCGAGCGTTCCAATCGAGACGCACGAGCCGTCGGGGGTCGTGACGATGGCGAGCGGCGTTCCCATCCCGCCGGCGCTGTTGCCGCCGAAGAGGTCGCCGCCGCTGAACGGATACCCGACCAGCATCTCGTCGTCGGCGGGCGTGCCGCCGCCGGGGCCGCCGAATCCCACACGGCCGCGCGGGACGCCGCGGATGATGGCACTCACGGTCTTGATCGGCTGCGCCATGTCGACCGTCGTGTCCCACTCGATGCTGGTGCCGACCTTTCTGAACCGCGCCGTGAGCGAGCCGCCCATCTTCTCCTGCCCGCCGGCCCAGGTAAAACCGTTCGCGGTGATGGTCAGCGCATCGCCGGTGGTTGTCGCCGTCATTTTCGCCGGATCGAGCGCGTACGCATTCTCGTCGGTAAATACGAGGAAGCCGAAGCGGAAGCCATCGAATTCGACCGACGGCTCCGGGAAGTCGAACGAGAAGGTGTCGTACGATCGTCCGCGCGGCGGAATGAAGACTTCGCTGGTGGACGAGAGTGGAAGGATCCCGGCCGGCGCGCGCTCCGCGGCGGTGATGGCCTCGGCGACCATGCTGCTGGTGGGTGTGCCCGGGAGCGCAGCCGCCGCACCAGCTGCGCCGAGGATCCTGATGGCATCGCGCCGGGAAAGCTGTTCGGACATCACGCCTCCAGGTGGCAGATCCCGCTAGCGGCGGAGCCGCGCCAGCGTCGTCGCGCAGTTGATCAGCGCGATATGAGTGAACGCCTGGGGAAAGTTGCCGAGGAATTCGCCGGTGGCGGGATCGATCTCTTCGGAATACAGCCCGACGTGGTTGGCATGGCGGAGCATCCGGCGCACCACGCGGTCGGCCGCGGCGCCATCGCCGATGCCGGCCAGCGCCTGGGCCAGCCAGAAGGTGCAGATCGAGAAGGCGCCTTCCTCGCCCTCGAGTCCGTCGGGGCTCCGGTACCGGTAGACGAGCTCTCCGTCGGCGCTCGTCAGTCCCCGCTGAACGGCGCGGACGGTGCTCACCACCCGCGGGTGGTCCCATGGAAGAAAGCGCACCATCGGGATCACCAGGGCGGCGGCGTCGAGCGCCGCATCGTCGTATGACTGGGTAAATGCTCCCACCGCCTCGTTCCACCCCCGCGTCATGATCTCCGCTCGCACCGCCTCGCGCTCCGTGCGCCACGCGCCCGTATCGCCCGGCAGGCTCAGCTCCTCGGCCAGCGTCACGCCGCGATCGAGCGCCACCCAGCTCATCACCTTGCTGAAGACGTAGTGGCGCATCTCGCCGCGAACCTCCCAGATCCCGGAATCGGGCTGGCGCCAGTGCCGGCACACCCAGTCCACCAGCGGCCGGAGCACCCGCCACGTTCCCTCGCTCATCCCGTGGTGACGGCGCCAGCGGTCGGCCGTCTCCAGCACTTCGCCGTACACGTCGAGCTGCAGCTGCCGCGCAGCGCCATTACCGATCCGGACCGGCGATGAGCCGCGGTATCCGGAGAGGTGCTCCAGCTGGCGCTCGACCAGGTCGCGGCGGCCGTCGATCCCGTACATGATCTGCAGATGCCGGCCGCCCTCGTGGCGGCACACCCGTTTCACGAACCGCATGAAGTCGTCGGCCTCGGCGTGGTGGCCGACGGCATCGAGCGCCTCGAGGGTGAAGGCCGCGTCGCGCAGCCAGACGAAGCGGTAGTCCCAGTTCCGACCCCCGCCCACCGTCTCGGGCAGCGACGTGGTGGGAGCCGCGATGATGGCGCCGCTCTCCGCGTGCGTCAGCAGCTTGAGCGCCAGCGCCGAGCGCTTGACCATGCTCCGGTAGGGGCCGGTGTAGCGGACCCGCGCCGACCACCGCTGCCAGAACTCCGTGGTCACCTCGAGCTTCTCCGCGCTCTCGTAGCGGTCGACCGGCCAGACGTCGTCGTCGTCATAGCGGAGCACGATCCACCGGTCCATCTTCGGCTCGACGTCGAACGTGGCGACCGCGGTGCCGTGCTCGAAGCTCCAGTCGAACGGCTTCGCGCTGGTGAGCGTGATGACCTGATCGGTGCGATCGGTGGCGATCAGCCCGCCCGCGAGCGGCTCCAGCCGCGTGCTGCGCGAGGCGTAGTCGAACCGCGGCATGAAGACCATCCGGAAGTCGACTCGCCCGCGGACGCAGCGGACCCGGCGGTGGATCTCCGGCCGCGCGCTCGCCGGCCGCCCGGCCGAGTCGACCGGCATGAAGTCGGTGATGACGGCGCGGCCGGTCGCCGTCGTGAAGGTCGTCTCCAGCACGTTGGTGCGGGCGACGTAGCGCTGGGTCGACGTCCACCGGTCGATGGGCCGGATCGACCAGGTGCCGCCCCGGTCGGGATCGAGAATGGCGGCGAAGACGCTGCCGCTGTCGAACCGCGGCAGGCAGCACCAGTCGATGGCGCCGTCGAGACCGACCAGCGCGGCGGTGCGCATGTCGCCGATGAGGCCGTAGGAGGAGATCGGCTGCTGAGTCATGTCCTAATAAAACACGGCGCCACCTTGCACGGACCGCCCGCCCGTCACACCTTCCACCGACCCATGCCGGAAGACCCTTCATGACCATTCGCCGGGCGACCAGCCTCCTCGTCGCGGCGCTCGCCGTCCTCGGCTGCCGCGACAAGGGGCCGCAGGGACTGGCGCTCGTCGGCGCGACCGTCATCGACGGCTCGGGGGGACCGCCGCTGCACGACGCCGTCGTTGTCGTGCGCGGCACCCGCATCGAGTCGGTCACGCCGCGTGCCGGCTTCAGGATGCCGAAGCACACGGAGCAGCTGGACGTGACCGGGCGCTGGATCATTCCGGGACTCATCGACGCGCACGCGCACGCCGTCCGGTGGGCGCTGCCGCGCTATCTCGGCTGGGGCGTCACCGCGGTGCGCGACCTGCACGGCCAGCTCGACACCATGCTCGCGCTCCGCGAGGCCGCGGTGCTCAACAGCATGCCGAGCCCGCGCATCTTCACCGCCGGCGCGATGATCGACGGTGTGCCGACCACGTACCCGGATGCGCTTCCCGCCGCGGACGCGGCCGCCGCGCGGAAGGCGGTGGATCGCCTGGCCGTGGCCGGGGTGGATTACCTCAAGGTCTACACCCGCATCACGCCGACCCTCCTCCGCGCGATCACGGATGAGGCGAAGAGCTTCAACCTGCGGATCGCCGCGCACCTCGGTCTCACCGACGCGCTCACCGCCGCCTCGCTCGGCGTCTCGTCGATCGAGCACCTGAGCGGCGTTCCGGAAGCGGCGGTGGAGAATCCCGAGCCGTTCTATGCCGCACACAGCCGGAGCTTCTTCGCCGGATGGACCGCGTTCGAGCGAAGCTGGGCCGGGCTCGACTCGGCGGCGCTCCAGCGGGTCGCCGTCGGGCTGGCGCGCGAGCACGTCGTGCTGGTGCCGACGCTGGTGCTGCACGAAACCTTCAGCCGGCTCGACGACTCGGTGCTCTATCACGAGCCGGCGATGGCCGCCGTCCCCGACTCCGAGCGGGCCCGCTGGAACGTCGCCGACATGATCCGGCGCGCCAACTGGACCACCGCCGACTTCGAGGCGTTCCGCAAATCCCGTCCGATGCAGGACCTCTTCATCCGCGAGTTTCGCGCGGCGGGCGGAATCGTGGCGGCGGGAACCGACGCGTCGAACCAGATGCTGATCCCCGGCTACAGCGAGCACGAGGAGCTGAGTCTGCTGGTGCGCGCAGGTCTCACCGCCAACGCAGCGCTTCTTGCCGCGACTCGCGACGCCGCCCGCCTGATCGGCGCCGACTCGCTGGGGTCCATCGCGCCCGGCCGCTCGGCCGACCTCGTGGTGCTTCGAGCCGATCCTCTGGCGGACATCGCCAACACCCGGGAAATCGACCGGGTGATGATTCGCGGGAACCTGATGCGCGCCGACTCGATCCGCCGCTCCTGGTAGCGCGTGGCGCTGAGCGAAGTCGGACTTGCGTGGCTGCTGGTGGCCGCGTGGTTCCTGGTGTGGGAGGTCGTGGCGGCGCGGCTCGAGCGGGGCAGCAACGCCGGCGGGTGGCTCCGCGCTCCCGCCCAGGTCTACGTCGCCGAAGCGCTGCTGCTGACCCTTTTCGGCGCGCTCTGGTTCGCGAGTCTCGGGAGCGGCGGCTGGGTGATCATGTTCGCGCTCCTTGGGCTTCTGATGGAGTGGCCCGGGCCTCTGCGTGCCGGGCACCGCAACGCCATTCCTCCCGGCAAGCGCGCCCGGGCCACCGGCGCGGGAATCCTGCGCATCGTGGCCGCCGGCGCGATCCTCTGGTGGAGAATGCACTAGGCCTGCCCCGCCGGGCCCCTCGCTGTAGTCGCACCGCCGCCACATTACTCGTCCCCCTCCCGCCGTTATACCTTACCCCGCATCTCCCGCATCGAGGGACCATGGCTCAACCCGTATCCACCCCGGCTCCCGTCCGGCTCACCTCGCTTTCGCACGGCGCCGGCTGCGCCTGCAAGCTGGGCAGCGCCGAGCTGGCCGAGGTGCTGCGCCATCTCCCGGCGGTGGACGACGCGAGCGTGCTGGTGGACGCCGCGACCCGCGACGACGCCGCCGTCTACCGGATCGCCCCCGACCGGGCGCTCGTGGCCACGCTCGATTTCTTCACGCCGATTCTCGACGACCCGGCCTCGTGGGGCGCCGTGGCCGCCGCCAACGCGCTCAGTGACGTATACGCCATGGGCGGCCGGCCGCTCTTCGCGCTCAACATCGTCGCCTGGCCGCGCGACACCCTGCCGTTCGAGATCCTGGGCCGGGTGCTCGCCGGTGCTTCCGACGTGGCGCGCCGAGGCGGCTGCCTCATTCTCGGCGGCCATTCGATCGACGACGCGGAACCGAAGTTCGGCATGGCGGTGATCGGCGAAGTCCATCCCGACCAGATGTTCACCAACGCCGGCGGCTGCGCCGGGGACCTGCTGGTGCTCACCAAACCGCTGGGCACCGGGATCCTGTCCACGGCGCTCAAGCGCGATGCGCTGCTCGAGACGGGGATGTCCGACGCCGTCGCGTCGATGACGACGCTGAACGAGGGCGCCGCCCGCGCGGCCCGCGAAGCGGGCATCAGCGCCGCCACCGACGTCACCGGGTTCGGGCTCCTCGGCCATCTGACCCACGTGGTGAACGCGAGCGGCGTTGCGGCCGAGCTCTACTTCGACCAGATCCCGATCCTCCCGCACGTCAGGAACCTGGTGAGCCGCGGATTCGTCCCCGGCGGCACCAGGCGCAACCTGGCCGCCGCGACCAACGTCACCTGGGACGAGTCACTGACCGACGCCGACCGCTGCATCTGCGCCGACGCCCAGACGTCGGGCGGCCTCCTGCTGGCGGTGCCGGAGGAGAATCACGACGCGCTGGTGGCGGCGCTCCGGCGTGAGGGGACACCGGCGGTGGCGACGATCGGTCGCCTGGTCGCCGGTCAGACGGGCGCGATTCACGTGAAGCGCGCGCGGTGAGCCCGGTGCGCTGGACGCCCGAGCGGATGGACCGCCTGGAGAGCGCGGCCCGGCGGGGACTCCGGGTCTCCCTCAACCGTCGCGGCACCGAGTACATCGTGGTGGCGCGGCGGGTGACCAGCGTCGGCGCGCACGAGGCGTTCGTCGGCCACCTGCCGATGACCGGCGAGGACCTCACATTCCTGCTCAACGACATCGATGACTTCCACGTGATCGGCGACTAGTGGCCTCCCTTCCCATCGCAATTCTTCATCTCGACGAGAGCTGTCTCGGCAACGGACGCGAAGGCGACAATCCCGGCGGCGGCGGTGGCCTGATCGAGATCCGGAACCCGACCGGCGTGCAGCGGCGGGACGTCTACATCCACTCCGCGTCCACCACCAACAACCGCATGGCGCTGAGCAGCGCGATCGCCGCGCTGCAGCTCCTCGCCGGCAAGGGCGCGCGACTCCGGGTGCTGATCGTGTCGGACTCCGAGTACCTGGTGAAGGGGATGCGCGAGTGGGTCCCGGGCTGGGTCTCGCGAAACTGGACGCGGAAGGCGGGTCCGATCGAGAATCTCCAGCTCTGGCAGACACTCGTGGCGTCCGCCCGGCTGCACGAGACCCAGTTCACCTGGGTGCGCGGCCACCGGGGCCATCCCAAGAACGAGTATGCCAACGACCTGGCGGTCGCGGCGGCGAAGGAGCAGAAGACGTCGGCGGGAATCGTCGAGTCCCGCTTCCTGGAGTGGCTCGCCGAGCGGCAGGCGAAGGGCATGTTCGAGGGCTACGACCCCGACGCGGCGTTCACCACGCTCGAGACGCGCGTGGCGTCGGGAGACGGGATCGCGCTGGCGGAGAAGTAGGCGGTGGTGGTGCGAGCCCCTGACGGGTCATTGCGAGGCCCCGCAGGGGCCGCGGCAATCCGGTCGCTCGTGGCGGAGCCTCCGCCCCTGAGCGGGCGGTCGCCATGAGCCACCCGATTGCTTCGTCGCTTCGCTCCTCGCAATGACGCGCGGGGCCCGCTGCCGCACCCTCTGACCGCCAGACCGACCCCCCTCACCCCGCCGGTACGAACGTCCGCGTGGGCCGCACCCCGCAGGCCGTCCACACCACACTCACATACGCGCCCGACGGCAGCGTCCACCGCACCTCGCCCGCTCTGATCCGCGCCCGCCGCGGACCCATGCACGTCGCATCGTACTGCAGCGGCGTCGGCGTGGTGACGGTGAAGGTGCGGCTGTCGGTGCCCCGCACGAAGGTGAGGGTGCCGGTCGAGGTCATCGTCCCGCTCGGCAGCGGACCGCCCGGGACGAGAGTGCCGGCGACCGCCGGCGTGAAGTCGAGCTGGAGGTTGTGCGTCACCTGGATCGACGGGTGTCCGCTCGCGGTTCTGACGGTGGTGACATTGTTCGCCAGCGTGAGGCCGCTCGCGTTGCCGGTCAGATCGCGGGTCCCGTTCCGGACGGCGGTGAACGTCTCCGACTGCACGTTGGTGACCTTGAAGGTGAAGTCGGCCAGCAGGGCATGCCACGCGAAATCGGCAGCCGTCGGCGTCGGGTCGCTCAGTGTGATGGTGCCGGTGAGATCGAGCGTGCCGCCCCGGAAGCTTTCGAAGTGGCAGGCGGGCAGCGCGAACGTGAAGACTGCATTGTCCGGCGCGCCGTCGCCGTCGGTATCGGTCTCCGACGACAGGCTGGCGCAGTTCTGCAGGAACGAGGACGAGAAGGCCGGCGAGCCCGACGACAGCGACGCCGAGGAGAATGCCGCGCCGGCGGGATCGAGCGCGCCGGCCACGGTGAACGATTCGGTCGCCTGCTCCATCTCATCCTGCGATGCGGCGCCGGCATCGGCGGCCGCCGCCGCGCTCAGCTCCGCCGACCCGGGCGACGTGGTGTCGGAGCTGCAGCCGGCCAGCAGCATGGCGGCCGACAGGCCGGCTCCCGACAGCAGGATGGTACCGCGGCTGGTCCAGCGCATGGGTCGGTCTCCTTCCTGAAGTGGATGCCGGCATCTGGCGACTGTGCACTGGGACGCCGGCGGCCGCCGTTCGTTAACTCGTCCGGGCCCGCTTCGCTTGACAGCGGCCCGAGCGGCCCGTACCGTCCGGTTCCCCCCACCGACAAGGCGTTCCGTGAGCGAGGTCGATCGCTTCTTCCGGCAGCTCGTGAGCACGCTCGCCGCGGCCGAACCGGCCCGACTGCGGCAGCCCGTCAGCGTGGGGGACATCAGCGCGAGACTGCTGCCCTACCGCTCGTTCCGCCGGGCGCTCCAGATCGATACCAGCGAAGACTACGAGCTCGCCCTCCTCCGGCTCTGCGCCGGCGAGGGAGGGTACGCGCACACCGAACCGCCCGAGGCGCTCGCTCTCTTTCAGGCCGAGGTGGCGTCGCCCAACCCCGACCTCGCGGTCCTCGACCGCGTCGCCGGTGCCGCGCTCATCCTGGCCCCGCGGCGCGTCGCGGAGGTGCTCACGGCCCCCGCCGATCCGCACCGCGATTACGCCCCGCCGCCGGCCTTCGCATCCGCCACCCCGCCCGGACCGATCGAGAGCGTCGAGATCATCGACGCCGACGACGCCCTTCCGCTCGACGACGTCCGGGTTCCTCCGCCCGCGCCGGCGGGGCCGGAAGCCGGCTCCGAGGAGGACGAGGCGACCGAGCCCGCCGGCGAGCGTTGCAGCTTCTGCGGCGGGACCCTCCCTGTCGGGCGCCTCGTGAACTTCTGCCCCCACTGCGGCCAGAGCCAGTCGGTCACCCAGTGCCCGGAGTGCCGGAGCGAGGTCGAGATCGGCTGGCGCCACTGCATCACCTGCGGGTTCGCGCTGGGCGGCTGACGCCCCGCGCGCCGCCGACTTGGCCCGTGGGGCCGGGTACGGCATCTTTCCTTAGTATATGAGCTCTCCCGCCAACCGCCTCCCCGAGGTCGTCTTTCTGGCCGGTGCGCGCACCGGCTTCGGGAGCTTCGGCGGCACCCTGAAAGACCTCTCAGCCACCGATCTCGGCGTCATTGCCGCGCGCGCGGCGCTCGAGCGCTCCGCGGTGCCGGCGGCGGAGGTGGATCACGTCGTGATGGGCAACGTGATGCAGACCTCGGCCGACGCAGCGTATCTCGCGCGGCACGTCGGCCTGCAGGCCGGCCTCCCGATCGAGACACCGGCGGTCACGGTCAACCGGCTTTGCGGGTCCGGCTTCGAGGCGATCATCCAGGGCGCGCAGCAGATCCGGCTCGGCGAATCGACCGTGGTCCTTGCCGGCGGAACCGAATCCATGAGTCAGGCACCGCACGTGGTGCGCGGCGCGCGCTGGGGACTCCGGCTCGGCTCGGGCGCACCGTTCGAGGATACGCTGTGGGAAGCGCTGCGCGATGCCCAGTGCAACCTCTCGATGGCGGAGACGGCGGAGAATCTCGCGGACCGCTACGGCATCGCCCGCGCCGAGGTGGACGCGTACGCCCTGTTGAGCCAGCAGCGCGCGCGAGACGGCTGGGCGTCGGGCGCCTACGCCGACGAGGTCGTCCCGGTGGAGATCCACAACCGGAAGCGGCGCGAGAGCGACCGGTGGGCCGCCGACGAGCACATGCGCCCGGACACGACCGCTGAAGCACTGGCAAAGCTGCCGCCGTATTTCCGGCAGGACGGTGTCGTGACGGCCGGCAACGCCTCCGGCATCGCCGACGGCGCGGCGGCCCTCGTCCTCGCGTCCGCCGACTACGCCGCGCGGCGCGGCGGGCGGCCGCTCGGCCGGCTCGTGGCGTGGGGCGTCGCCGGGGTCGATCCCGCGGTCATGGGCATCGGCCCGGCCCCCGCCGCGCGGCGGGCGCTCGAGCGTGCGGGCATGACCCTCGACCAGATGGACCTCGTCGAGGTGAACGAGGCGTTCGCGGCGCAGTATCTTGCGGTCGAGCGCGAGCTCGGCCTCGACCGGAGCCGCACGAACGTGGACGGCGGCGCCGTCGCGCTGGGGCATCCGCTGGGCGCGAGCGGCGCCAGGATCACGCTGCACCTGCTGTATGCGCTTCGGCGCCGCCGCGGCCGCTACGGACTCGGCAGTGCGTGCATCGGCGGCGGACAGGGTGCCGCCGTCATCGTCGAAGCGTTCCCCGACCAGGAGACATGATGGAACCGCTGGTTCTGGTACTCGCCATCGCCGTCGCCTACTCCTTCATGAGCCTGCGTGTGCTCAGGCAGTACGAGCGCGGCGTCTCGTTCTTCCTCGGCCGTTTCTGGGGCACCAAGGGGCCGGGACTCGTGTTCATCCCGGCCGGATTCGCCAACCAGAAGCGCGTCTCGATGCGCACCATGGCGCTCGACATCCCGTCGCAGGACGTCATCACCCGCGACAACGTCTCGGTCCGCGTGAATGCGGTGCTCTACATGCGGGTCAAGGATCCGCAGAAGGCGGTCATCGAGATCGAGGACTACCTCTACGCGACGAGCCAGCTCTCGCAGACCACGCTCCGCTCGGTGCTGGGCGAGGTCGAGCTCGACGAGCTCCTCTCCGACCGCGAGAAGATCAACTCGATCCTTCGCCGCATCATCGACGAGCGGACCGAAGCGTGGGGGATCGAGGTCTCGGCGGTGGAAGTGAAGGACGTGGACCTTCCCGAGAACATGAAGCGCGCGATGGCCAGGCAGGCGGAGGCCGAGCGTGAGCGGCGCGCCAAGGTGATCAACGCGCAGGGCGAGCTCCAGGCCTCCGAGACGCTGGCCCAGGCTGCCCGCATGCTCGCGGCCGAGCCGACCGCGCTGCAGCTGCGCTACCTCCAGACGGTGACCGAGATCGCCGCGGAGAACAATTCCACCACGATCTTCCCGATCCCGATCGACATGCTGCGCCCGTTCATGGGCGGCCTTGGCGGCCAGAGCGCCGGGTCCTCGGCCCCGCTGCCGGAGCGGCCGGCGCTGCCGCAGCCCGACATGGCCGCGGTGTTGCCGCAGATCAAGATCGACCCGGTGAAGGCGGCGAAACAGGAGTAGCGTGACCGACCCGCATTCGTCCATCGACCGCGCGGCGCTGGAGCGCATTCTCCGCCGCGCCGCCGAGCTGCAGACCGCCGAGCGCGAAATCGGCGAGGGCCTGACGCCGGAAGAGGTCCTGGCGCTCGGGAAGGAAGTCGGCATCCCGGGGCAGTATCTCCAGCAGGCTATGATCGAGGAGCAGGCGCACGTCGAGCCGGCGGCACCGGCCGGCCTCGCCGACCGGCTGGCCGGCCCCGCGTCGGTCAGCACGCAGCGCGTAGTCCCCGGCACGCTGGAAGACGTGACGGACGCGCTGCTGCGCTACATGGAGGACCACGAGGTGCTGTGCGTGCAGCGCCAGCAGCCGGGCCGGATCACCTGGGAGCCGCTCGGCGGCTTTCAGGCGGCGGTGCGGCGCTCGACGGCGGCATTCGGGTCGGGCAAGAAGCCGTTCATGCTCACCAATGCGCAGACCGTGACCGCCACCCTCATGCCGCTCGAGACGGGCTACATCCACGTGACGCTCGCCGCCGACGCACGCGGATTCCGCCGCACCTTTCTCGCGGGCGGCATTGCGAGCGTCTCCCTCGGGGTGGCGGCGACGGCGGTGCTCGCGGTGCTCACGCCGTTCCTGATCGTGGCGGTCGCGCCGCTGCCGCTCGCCCTCGGCGTCGGATACGGCGCGGTGCGGCAGTATCACCCGAAGCTGGCGCGGATCGCGCTCGGGCTCGAGCGTGCGCTGGACCATCTCCAGCAGGGCGGCGTTCGGACGCGCCAGCTTCCTCCAGCCCGCCCCGGACTCGTCAACCTGCTCGCCGAGGAAGTCCGGAAGGCGCTCAAGTCGTGAGACTCCGCTCCGCCCTGGGGCTCGCGGTGCTGTTCGCCGCGTGCGATCCGACCACGCGCCGCCCGACGTTCCTTCCCCGCCCGGAGGCGGCCACGACCGAGATGGAGCTCGCCGTGCCCGCCGCCACGCGGGCGCTCGCCGAGGCGCTCGAGGCCGACAGCGTCCCCATTTCGCGCGTCGTCCCGCGCGACGGCTTTCTGGAGACGCCGTGGCTCGATGCCGCCACCATGAAGCCGGCGACCCGGCGGCCGGTCGGCCCGTCGGTCGTCCGGCTCAGAGGGTGGGTCGATCCCTCACGGTACGGCTACAGCCGGCTGACTGTCGAAGTCGTCTACCGCGCGGTGGTGGATCCGTCACTCCCGGTTCGCGAGACGGAGGCGGCGGTGCCGTATGCCAACCCCGCGCGCGCGCTCGTGCGGACGGTGCTCGGGAAGCTCGGCGGTACACCGGTGGATCAGCCGGAGGTCGTCGTGGCGCAGGCGCCGGCGCCGAAGCCCGACACGGCGGGCGTGCCGGCACCGTCTCCCATTCCGAGCCCGGTCTCGGTGGATTCGGGCGCGCTCCTCCGCGGCAGGCGCGACAGCATCACCAGCCGCGCGCCGGACGCAGCGCCGACGCAGGGGCAGCGCGTCGTGCCGCCGGCCGCTGTCGCCGCTCCGGCGGTGGACTCCACCCGACTCCGGCCGCGACCCGACACGACACGACGCGCGCCCGCCCCCGTCGCTGCCGCGCCCCGGACCCCGGCGCCGGCCGTGGCCGCACCAGCGCCCACGCCGCCCCGCAGAACCGCCCGCTACAGCGTACAGGTCGCCGCCGCGCGCACCCGCGCGGAGGCCGAGCCGATCGCTGCGTCGCTTGTCGCGGATGGATTCCCGGCGAGGGTCGTCAGCAGTGGAGGATGGCTGAAAGTGTGGGTGGGAGATTATCCGAGGGCGGCGGCGGCCGACTCGGTCCGCCAGCGGATCCGCGCGCGGCAGGGCGGATCGCCGTTCGTGGTGCGGCAGTAGCGCCCGCTCAGCGCCCCGCGGGCGTGAGGTAGCTCCGCACCCACTCCTCGAGCTTCGGCAGGTCGAGCAGCGCGTCCTTGCACGGCCCCGACGGCAGCGTCATCGTCAGGCCGAGTACCGGAATCTTCCCCGCCACATCGTGCAGTCCGCTCACCATGTCGCGCTCGCACGCGACCGCCACGACCGCGCGCGGGCGCCGCTCGCGGATGACGCGGCGGGCGAGCTGGCCGCGGGTCGCGACGAAGACCGGCACGCCGTACTTCCCCGCGATGCCGAGGACGCCGTCGAGCGTCGCCTTCGAGAGACAGCGCGGGATGAGCACGAGGAGCTCACCCTCGCCCACCTTCCGCTTCCGGAGCAGCGCCAGCCGGTTGTAGACCTTGACGCTCGCGTTCTCGACCCAGTCGCGCCGGCCGAACCGGGCCGCGAGGCGCGAGCTCAGCTGCATCAGCGGGAGAAACGGCCCGCGCTCCGCCAGCCGCTCGGGAAGGAGCGGGCGCCGGAGCGTGAAGGAGAGCGCGAGCAGGCCCCACCAGGCGAGCGACACGACGGCCACGACGGCGAGCCCGATCCAGAGCGCGCGCGGCAATCCGGCATCGAGAAGAGCGATCCGGGGCGCCAGCAGGAAGATGAGCAGCGTGCCGAGGAGAAGTGCCGCGGCGAGCGCGGCGGCGGACCAGATGAAGAAGAGGGCCGGTGACGAGTCGTAGTTGCCTTCGTTGGGCAGCGGCTGCCCGTTCCACTCGTCCCACTCGTGTCCGAGCCGGCGATCGACGTCGATGTGAATCAGCTGGGCTCGTGATGTATCCGGCATAGCGGCAAAATAATAGTATTTTGCGCCCATGCCCTCCGCCCCCGAGCTCCGAGGCCTCTGGCGTACCGATCTCCGGGCCCGCGCGGCGTACGCCGAGGGGGCCGGCATCTACCGCATCATCCCATCGGCGGTCGCGGTGCCCAGCGATGGAGACGATCTCCTCGCGCTCGTCCGCTGGGCCGCCTCGGCGCGCACGCCGCTCGTGCTGCGCGGCGCGGGAAGCGCGATGGGCGGCGGCAACGTGGGCGATGGAACGCTGGTGGACCTCACCCGGCTCCGGGACCATGCGCTCGACATCGATGGCGATCGCAGGACCGCTCACGCCGACGCCGCGGTCACGCATGCCGAGCTCGAGCGAGCGGCCCGGCTCGATGGCCTTCGTCTCCCGCCCGATCCCTCGAGCAGCCGCTGGGCGACGCTCGGCGGCATGATCTCGACCAACGCGTCGGGCGCCCGGACCGTGCGCTACGGCAGCGTGCGGGCCTGGGTGGACGCGGTGGAGATGATCACCGCCGACGGAGACCGCGTGCGCCTTGCGCGGGGCGTCGAGCCGGCGGCGGTTCCCGCGGTGGAGCGGTTCCGGCGCGACGCGGCGCCCGCGATCACGCGCGCCTCGGAGCGCATCGCCGCCCGATTCCCGAAGACCCGGAAGAACTCCTCGGGTTACGCGCTCGACGCCTGGCTCGCCAGCGGCGACCTCCTCGATCTGGTCATCGGCGCCGAAGGGACGCTCGGCGTCATCACGGCGGCGGACTGGCGGCTCGACCGGGTGCCGGAGCACCGGGTCGGTCTCCGGATCGCCCTGGGCACGATGGACCGGTTCGCCGATGTCATCGCGGCGGTCCTGCTCCACCGGCCCTCGGCGGTTGAGCTCCTCGATCGGACCTTTCTCGACCTGGTGGCACCGCGGCTCCCGCAGGATGTGGCCGCGGCCGCCGCCGGCGCCGAGGCGATCGTGCTGGTCGAGCTCGAGGGGCAGGACGCCGATGAGCTCCGGCAGAGCGCCGCGGCGCTGACGCGCGCGCTGCGTCCGCTCGCCTCCCGGGTGGACGCCGCGCTCGGCGAGAGCGACGCGAAGCGGCTCTGGGAGATCCGGCACGCCGCGAGCCCGATTCTCGCCGGCCTCCCGGAGACCCGCCGCTCGCTTCAGGTGATCGAGGACGGATGCGTGCCGGTGGCGCGGGTCGGCGAGTACATCCGCTTCGTTCGCGACGCCGCTCAGACGCGCGGCCTCGAGGTGGTGATCTTCGGCCACGCCGGCGACGGGCACGTCCATGTGAATCTCCTGCCCGAGCTGGCCCGCCACGGCTGGGAGCAGGAGGTCGCCGCGCTGCTGGACGAAGTGACCGGCGAGATCGTGCGCCTCGGGGGAACGCCCTCGGGCGAGCATGGCGACGGCCGGCTTCGCGCCTCGCTCCTCGAGCGGGTCTACGGCGCCGAGATCGTCGAGCTCTTCCGCCTCGTGAAGAATGCGTTCGACCCCCGTGGTATCTTGAACCCCGGCGTGATCGTCTCGGACGGCGCGCCACCGGTCGCGCGGCTCAAGGCCGGCGCCGAGGCGGTGCCGCTTCCGGCGGACATCGCGGCGGGACTTCGTCAGATCGAGCGCGGCGGCGGATACGCGACGCCGCGGCTCGCGCTGGCGGACCGGGCCGGCTGAGCCGC
Source organism: Bacillota bacterium (assembly GCA_050257015.1). Classification (GTDB taxonomy): domain Bacteria; phylum Gemmatimonadota; class Gemmatimonadetes; order Gemmatimonadales; family GWC2-71-9; genus JAICUF01. The sequence goes on from JBLMWC010000013.1 coordinate 17,732, forward strand.
CCGGCGGACACCTGAGTACTGATCGACCATCGTAGCGTTCACCCTGGCCCAGAAACCGACACCGCCGACTCATGGAAATCCTCCGCGCTCCCCGCGTCACCCTCATCGCCCGCCCGCAGTTCGTCGAGCCCGCTCATCTCCCGGTCCAGTGGAAGGGCGAGGCGAGCGACGGTGAGCGGATCGCGGAGTTCGCCGGCCGGCTCTGCTACATGAGCCAGCACAATCCCGCCGGCCGGACCACGGCCGAGTATCTGCGGAACATTCTCCGCCAGGGACACGGGTCGGTCTTCGAGCACGCCCAGTACGTCCTCCTCATCGAGGGGATCTCGCGGTCGTGCAGTCACGAGCTGGTGCGGCACCGCGCCGGGTTCGGCTACTCCCAGCTCTCCCAGCGGTATGTGGACGAGTCTCATGCCGCCTTCGTGATGCCGCCGGCGATCCAGGGCGACGCGACGCTCGAGGCGGCATGGACCCGCCAGGTGGAGGGATCGCAGGAGGCGTACGTCGAGGCGGTGGACGGGCTGATGACGAAGTACGCCTGGGTGGAGGACAAGATCCACCGGCGGAAGCTCGCCCGCGAGGCGGCGCGGAGCGTCCTCCCGAACGCCACCGAGGTGAAGATCGTCGTGAGCGCCAACGTCCGCGCGTGGCGGACGATGCTCGAGCTCCGCCTCGGCGAGGGCGCCGAGCTGGAGATCCGGCGCATGGCGGTCGCGGTGCTCCGCGTGCTGCAGGCGGAGGCGCCGGCGCTCTTCGGCGACTTCGAGATCTATCGGGGAGAGGACGGGAACGAGTCGGGGCGGGTGGAGTATCACAAGGTGTAGCCGCCCCTGAAATTTCCTCCAACGAATTCCCAAAAATCTATTGTGCGTCCGTTCGCTTTTTCTTACCTTAGTGCGTCGACATCGCAGGACTCGCGCGGCTCGTCTTTGCAGGCGGCCTTTTTTGTAGAGGAATCCTTTGGCGGTTCGGATCGGACTGGCCTACAATCTCAAGCCCGAGGCGCCGGCTAACCCAGCCGGGGCGACGTCCGACTCCCCCTCATCTTCCGAAGACCCTCCGAGCATCTCGCCGGCGCGCACACTGCGCGCCGACCTCGAACAGCCCGATCTCTACGCCGAGTGGGATGAGCCGGCCACCATCGATGCCGTCGAGCGGGCGCTCTCGACACTCGGCGAAGTGATCCGCCTCGAGGCGTCGGAGGATTTCCCCGCCCGTCTCGCCGCCGCCCGTCCCGACTTCGTCTTCAACATCGCCGAGGGACTCTACGGTCCCAACCGCGAGGGCCACGTCCCCGCCATCTGCGAGTTCCTCGGCGTCCCCTGCCACGCCTCGGATCCGCTCACGCTCTCCCTCGCGCTCCACAAGGGTCGCGCGAAGGAGATCATGGCGCAGCACGGCGTCCCCACGGCGCCGTTCGTCCTCGCCCGCTCCCGCGACGACGCGCGGAACGTCTCCCTGCCTTTTCCGCTCTTCGCCAAGCCGGCGTTCGAAGGATCGGGCAAGGGCGTCAGTGTCCGGAGCCTCTGCCACAACCGCGCCGACCTCGTGGCCCAGGTCGACTATCTCCTCGCCACCTACCGGCAGCCGGTCCTCATCGAGACCTGGCTCCCCGGCGACGAGTTCACCGTCGCCGTGATCGGGAACGGGGACGAGGCCCGCTGCCTCCCGCTCGTGGGCATGCGCTTCGATACGCTGCCGGCCGGCGCGCCGCCGATCTACGGCTACGAGGCCAAGTGGCTCTGGGACACCCTCAGCAATCCGCTCGACATCTACGAGTGCCCGGCCCGGATCCCCGAGCCCCTCGCCGCCGCCATCCGCTCGGCGGCGCTCGCCGCCTACCGGGCGCTCGACTGCCGTGACTGGTGCCGGATCGACGTCCGCTGCGACGGCGCCGGCAACCCGATGGTGGTGGAGCTGAACCCGCTCCCCGGCATTCTCCCCGACCCGCGCGACAACTCCTGCTTCCCCAAGGCGGCGCGCGCGGCGGGCATGGACTACGACGAGCTGATCCGCACCGTCGCCGACATCGCCTGGCGCCGGATCAGCGGCCGCTCGCTCCTCGCCGAGGCCGCGGCGTGAAGATCGCGATCATCTACGACGCCGGCAGCGCCGAGTGGAGCCCGCAGGACGTCGCCGCGGTCCTCGAGAACATTCACGAGGTCCGCGCCGCGCTCCGCGCGCGCGACCACGAGGTGGAGCTGGTCCCGGTCCGGGCCATGGAGTTCCGCTGGCTGAGCCGCGCCCGCCGCGCCGATCTGATCTTCAACCTCTGTGAGGGGATCAACGGCCACGCCCGCTTCGAGGATTACGTCGTCTCCACCCTCGAGCTCACCGGCGTCCCGTTTACCGGCTGCCGCGCCTGGCCCACGACGATCGCGCATCGGAAGCACGTCGCCAACACGCTGATGGCGGCCGCCGGGGTCCCGGTCCCCGCCTTCATGCTGGCGCGCGCCAACAAGATTCCGTCGACCTTCCCGCTCCCCGCCATCGTGAAGCCGGCGGCGGAGGACGCGAGCGTCGGCATCGACGCCGGCGCCGTCTGCACCACCCGCAAGGCGCTTCGCCAGCGGGTGTCGCAGATGCTGGAGCAGTTCGAGGAAGTAATCGTCCAGGAATACGTGGCCGGCCGGGAATTCAACGTCGGCTTCGTCGGCGCCCAGATGCTGCCGATCTCGGAGATCGACTTCGCCGGGATGCCCGACGGGAGCTGGCCGATCGTGACGTACGCCGCCAAGTGGGTCACCGGGAGTCCCGACGACCTTGGCACGACGCCCGTCTGCCCGGCCCGGCTCCCCGCGGACCTCGCGCGCCGGGTCGGGCAGATCGCCCGGCTCGCATGGGAGGAGATGGCGGGCGGCGAAGGTTACGGCCGGGTGGACATGCGGCTGTCGGAGAGCGGGCAGCCGTACGTCATCGAGCTGAATCCCTGCCCCGACCTGTCGAGCAACGCCGGGCTCGCGCGGATGGCGCGCGCCTTCGGCTGGGATTACACCGAGCTGGTGATGCGCATCGTGGACGAGGCGATGAACCGGTCGCAGAGCACCCGCGCGGCCGCCGCCCTCGCGATCGGGACGGTGCCGGCGTGACCGCCGTGCGCGGGGCTGTTCGAGGCGCCACCGTCGTGGCGGCCGCCTCGCTCCGCCCCGTTCGCCCGGCGGACCGCGGCGCCGTCGAGCGCATCACCCGCGCCTCGGGCCTCTTTCGCGAGGACGAGATCCCGGTGGCCGTCGAGGTCTTCGACGCGGCCGCCGCGGGCGATCCGTCCTACACCGCCATCGCCGCCGAGATCGACGGGCGGGTGACGGGCTGGATCTGCTGGGGACCGACGCCGTGCACCGTCGGCACCTGGGACCTCTACTGGATGGCGGTGGATCCGTCGCTGCAGGGAAGCGGCGTCGGCACCGCGCTGATTCGTGAGATGGAGCAACGCCTCGCCGGACTCGCCCGCGTAATCGTGGTCGAGACGGCGGGCCGCCCCGACTACGCGGGCACCCGCGCCTTCTACGAGGCGCGCGGCTACCGCGCCGTCGCGACGATCCCGGATTTCTACGCCCCGGGCGACGATCAAGTCGTCTACCTGAAGTACCTCACGAGCACCGCGCAGTGAAGGAGGACCGGTAGCGTCATGGAGACCTGGCAGGAAGTCCTGAGAAAGAACTCGATCTCCTCTCTCGAGGCGCTCGCGGCCAAGTTCGGCCCCGAGAACTTCCCCGACCTCGACCGCCTCAGACAGGCGGCGGAGAACTTCGAGTTCCGGATCTCGCCGGCGATGGTGGACCTCATCAAGGCACCGGACGATCCGATCTGGCGTCAGTACGTGCCCAGCGTCGAGGAGCTCGACGTGGTGGACGGCGTGGTGGACTCCCTCAACGAAGACGAGGACAGTCCGGTGCCGAACATCACGCACCGCTATCCCGACCGGGCGCTGTTTCTCGTCTCGCCCGTCTGCGCCACCTACTGCCGCTTCTGCACCCGGCGGCGCAAGGTGGGCGATCCCGAGAAGATCCCGATGTCGCAGTTCGAGAGCGCCTTCCAGTATCTCGAGCAGCACACCGAGATCCGCGACGTGATCATGTCCGGCGGCGATCCGCTGCTGCTCAATGACCGCCGCCTCGAGCTCATCCTTCAGCGGCTCCGCGCCATCCCGCATCTGGAGATCATCCGGATCGGAAGCCGCGTCCCGTGCCACCTGCCCGAGCGCATCACGCCCGAGCTGTGCGCCATGCTGAAGAAGTACCACCCGCTCTACATCAACACGCACTTCAACCACCCCGACGAGCTCACGCCCGCCGCGGTGGCCGGTCTCGGCATGCTGGCGGAGGCGGGAATTCCGCTCGGCTGCCAGACGGTGCTCCTCAAGGGCGTGAACGACAGCCCCGAGGTGATGAAGCAGCTGATGCACCGGCTGCTGATGGCGCGCGTCCGGCCCTACTACATCTACATGGCCGACCAGGTCGCCGGCGGCGAGCACTTCCGGACCACGGTGCAGACCGGGATCAAGATCATGGAAGCGCTCCGCGGCTGGACCAGCGGGCTCGCCATCCCGGCCTTCGTCATCGACGCGCCGGGTGGCGGCGGCAAGATTCCGCTCCTGCCGGAGTACGTCATCAGCATGAACGAGGACGAGGTGGTCCTGCGGAACTTCCGCGGCGAGCGCTACGTCTACCGGCAGCCGCAGGAAGAGGTGGGTGTCGGCGCCCGGACCGGCGATCCCGAGTACCTCCCGACGTTCGAGCTCAAGAAGCGGAAGCGAAGCCGCACCGCGAAGCCCAAGCGCAAGAGCGCCTGAGCGTCGCAGAAGCCGCTGTTCCGTTTCGCCCTTCCCGCCCGGCCGCTGCCGGGCGGTCGGCGTTTCAGGGGGTCTGGATCGACCGCCGTACGTCAGGATCGGCGGCGTGCCAGTTGGCCGCGAGCTTCCGGCGGGCTGCGGCCGCGCCCGCGGCGTCTGCCAGGCGGAGGCGCGCGCGGACGAGGCCGGCCAGCGATTCGGACCGGTTGGCCCGCGCGGTGAGCGCGGCCTCGTACGCGGCCGCGGCCTCACGCGGGTGGCCCGTGGCCAGGAGCGCGGCGCCCAGTTGTTCGCCGACAGGCGGATACCAGGGAGGCCCGCCCGGCGACGAGTGATTGTCGACATCGGCCCACCGACCGAGGAGCTCCACCGCTCGGGCAGACTCGCCGCGCTCCATCGCCATTGCGCCCTCGAGCTGCGCGCCGAGGAAGCTGAGCCTCCGACCGCGCTGGGACTCCGCCGGGAACGAGTCCAGCGCCGTCCGAAGCTGTCGCAGCGTGCGCATCGCGAGGGCGGTGTCTCCCCGCATCGCGGCGGCGTAGCCGGCCTGGAACCCGGCGATGCGCGTGAAGGCGCGCTCGCGGGCCGATGCAGTTGCGGGCGCTGGTGCGGGCTCGACGAGACCTGCCGTCGACTCCCACCGACCCGATGCCGCCGCCCAGGCGAACGTCAGGCTCGGCACCGCGAACCGCATGTCGGCGTCGGCAGCGAGGTCCGCCCCCTTCAGCACCGCCGCGGCCGTGTCGATCAGGGCGCGCGCCGCCGCATGGCGGCCCTGCTCGAGGTAACCGTACTGCAGCCACTCGAGCGCGTGGAAGTCGAGCTGAGCCGCGGAGCCGCCGTGCCTCCGGGCGTCGGCGCGCGACGCGGCCCAGGCGCGCTCGTTCGCCTGCACGACATCATCCCACCGCCCCACCTGCAGAAAAATATGCGACGGCATGTGCAGCGCGTGCTCGGCGTCGGGCGCGATGCGGGCGTAGGCCCGCGCGAACTCCAGGCCGCGCGCAGCGAGTGCCGGATCGTCGTAGGCGTGGATCAGATAGTGCGTGGCACCGGGGTGGCGCGGGTTGGCGCGATACACCCGCGTCGCCAGCACGATCGCCTCGTTTCGGAGCACCGTGTCCTGCCCCGGGGCGAGGTCGGCGGTATTCGCCGCCATGAGCAGCGCGACGGCGGCAAAGGCGGCCGCCTCGTGATCAGCCGGCCAGGCCTTGGCGAGCAGGCGCATCGAATCGGCGTAGGCGAGGGTGCGGTGACTCACGTCCGCGTCGGCGTAGAACGCCTCGACCGCCGCTCCCCAGGCACGCTCCCGCGGCGTGCGCGCACGGGCCAGCCGCTCGGCCGCCGTCGGGGCCAGGCGGACCAGCGCGGCGCGCGCCGCCGGCAGGTCCTCGAGTCCCCAGAGCAGTTTGGAATTGGTGAGCGCCTCACCCCAGTAGGCGAGCGCGAATCCGGTATCCGCGCGCTGCGCCTCGCGGAAGGCGGCCGCCGCATCGTCGTATTCGAAGCTGTGGAGCAGCGCGATGCCACGAAGGAAGGGTACCTGAGCCGCGGGCGCCCCGGAGTTGACGAAGCTGACACTGCCCAGCGCTCGCGCGGTCGGCGCGTGGTGGTGGGATTCCTGCGTTGCCGCCGCCTGCGCGATCGTGAGCAGCACTGCGATCACTGGCACACAGCGGCGCATGGCGGTACCTCGTGAGGAACGTGAGAGGGGCTACCGCACCGAATCCCGCGGGAGCCGCGCCTCGGGCGCGACCGACCACCGGGGCAGCGTCGACAGCCAGGAGAATGGATCGATCACGACGTGGCGGAGCCGCCGGTGCACCGCTGCCGTGTTGGTGAGCGCATAGAGGAAGATCGCTGGTGCATCCGCGCTGATCGTGTCCATTGCCTCGGCGTAGAGCGCCTCGCTCCGTTTCCGGTCGGCGTCCCGCCCCGCCCGGCTCAGCAGCGTGTCGAACGCGGGGTTGCCGTAGCGGCCGTAGTTGAGCCCGCCCCATCCCGACCGCGTCCACTGGTCCACCAGTCCGCGCGCGCTCGGCTCGTCGAGATAGGCGCCGACATACGAATCGAACCGGCCAGTGCCGAGCCGCTCCTGGAAGACCGGCATGTCCACCACCGTCACGCGTACGTCGGCGCCGAGCCGGCGCCAGGCCTCCTGCAGCGCGACGGCGACATTCCGCCGCGTCGAGCTCGTCGCCGGCACCAGCACGTCGAAGCGGAGCGGCTGCCCCCGGCGCTGGCGAATGCTGCTGCCCGAACGCACCCATCCGGCAGAGTCGAGGAGCCGTGCCGCCGCGACGGTGTCATAGGCGGCGCCCGGCCGGCCGCCCGCGGAAATCCAGAGGAGCTGCGACATCGGACCGTCCGGCACCCGCGTTTCCGGACCGAAGATCGAGCGCGCCAGCAGCGGCCGGTCGGTCGCGAGCGTGAGCGCGCGCCGCACCGCCCGATCGCCCAGCACCGGATGGGGCCGGCCGGCTGCGTCGGCCAGCCGGAAGGAGAGAAAGCCGAAGACCGCCGACGGATAGGGCACCACCCAATACGCCTTGTCCCCCGCCACGCGGCTCACCCGGTCGGGCGCGCCGATCTGCTCCAGCAGATCGGCCTCGTGGGTGAGGATGAGGTTGAGCGCGGCGTCGGGATCGGGCGCGAAGCGCCAGATCACGCGCCGGATCGCCGGCATCGGCGAGGCGGCGCTGTCGGCTGCCAGCTCGAGCGACTGCCCATGGTCCCAGCGCCGGAAGCGGTACGGCCCCGACCCGATGAGGTGCGCCGTCGCCGTGTCGGCCGCCCAGCTCGCGCGGGGAATCGCGGCCCAGATATGCTCGGGCAGCACGCGCACGTGATACGTCGCGTCGTAGAGCTGCTCGGGAGAGAACTCGGTGAACTGCAGGCGCACGGTGGCCGAATCCTCCGCCACCGCCTTGATCCGACCCGCGATGTACGGCCGCGCGCCGGCGTCAATGACCGAGTCGGCGTAGGCCTCGAACGAGAAGACCACGTCGCCGGCGGTGACCGGCCGGCCGTCCTGCCACCGCGCACCGGGACGGAGATGGAAGCGGAGATTGAGCGAGTCCACCCGCTCCCACCTGCTCGCAAGACGCGGCCGGAATGCGGCGGTGTCCACCGGCGCGCCGCCGGGCGCGAGATCGGCGAGGCGCTGGTAGATCAGGTCGCCGACATCGCGGCCGGTCGCCTCGACGACGAGGGGAGGCAGCAGCGCCGATGGCTCGCCCGTGGCGGCGATGACGACCGTCCCGCAGTCGTCGCAGGACGAACCGGACCGCGGCTCGCGTCCGCTGCAGGCGGCGAGGACCAGCGCGAAGGGAGCGATGTGACGAAGTCGCATCAGGCGAGGTCTCCAGAGGGGTGGCCGGCGCCTCCCAATCTAAGCCCGACCTGGCGTGCCGCGGCAGATTGCACGCCCCCGGGCGTCGATCGACTGGGCTCGCTGCCGGCCGGCCGCTTCGAGCGCCCCGGGATGCGGTCCCGCGCTGGTCCCGGCCTTGCTCCGTGCAGGCGGCCACTGGCACACGCCACTTCCTGCACCTTCGACCTCCACACAACGCCGGACAACCTGCATGCACGCGCCCAACCGGACGTTTCTCGCCGCTCTGCTCGCCAGCGCCCTCGCGGCCTGCAGCAGCGACAGCTTCATGCCGACGACGCCCGCCGGCCCCACCGAGGTGTCGGAGTCGTCACTCAATGTCATTACCGTCTCGCCGACCGAGCTCCCCGAAACGACCAGCGTCAGCTTCTACGCCGTGAAGGGGGACAAGCGCGAGCAGCGCCTCTACAGCGAGCGCGCCGACGGAAGCCGGGGCGACGAATACCTGCGGCTCACCGTCGACGACAACTCGCTCCTCGCCGCTCCGGACGGCCGCCCCTTCCTCCGAGGCGACTCCGTCCTCATCACCATCCTGGTGGCCGACCGGTCCCACATGCTGTTTCAGTTCGAGCCGGCGGGACTCACGTTCAACCCGGCCAACCCGGCCGAGCTCAGAGTGAGCTACGCCGTGGCCGGGGGAGACCTCGACCACGATGGCGACCACGATGCCGCCGATGACTCCCTGCAGACCCACCTCGGCATCTGGCGACAGGAGCTCCCTGGCACTCCGTTCGAGCGGCTCCCATCGCTCGTCTCCATTTCGAGCAAGGACGTGCGGGCCGACCTCCCGGGGTTCAGCCGTTACGCCGTCTCCTACTGACAACTGGAACACGACAATACAATTGTAGTGTGGCTGAGCTGGAGCGGCGGGATCGGAGCCTCGGTCCCGCCGCTCTTAGTTGTTGGCACAGAATGACTTGGAAACATGCACCAAGTGGTACTCGCCTTGCACCGACAGCAGGCGACTCAACGACATGGACTGCCGATGCGACCCCACCGCCACCCGAGACTTCGCCGGATTGTCGCGTGGACCGCGACGCTCCTGGCCGCCGCCTGCCAGGACGGGTCCCGGTCGAGCCCGCTCGGTCCGAGCGAGGAGCCGGCCGCCGATCTCAAGATCATCGCCCTCTCTCCCGAATCCGCGCCGCCCGATCTCGCGGCGGTGAGCTTCTACGCCTACCAGGGCCGGCACAGCCGCGGAAGCATCCGGCTGACCGACCAGCCCGGCATCGCACGCGGGCGCGAGTACCTCCGTCTCACCATTCCGAAGGACGCTCTGCTCGCGCGCCCCGACGGCTCGCCGATCGCGCCGGGAGATTCGGTCCTGATCACCATCCGCGTGGCGGACCCGACGCGCATTCTCTTCGAGATGGAGCCGGAGGGGCTCCGATTCAATCCGTCGAGCATGCCGGAGCTGCGCATTCGCTATGACATCGCCGCGGGCGACCTGAACCACGATGGCCGCCATGATGCGCAGGACGACTCGGTCGAGACTCATCTCGCCATCTGGCGGCAGCCGGCCCCGGGATCGGCGTTCGTCCGCCTCGAGTCAGCGGTGCGCCGACACGATCAGGAAGTGCGGGCGAGTCTGCCCGGCTTCAGCCGCTATGCCATCGCCTACTGACGGCCGGCCGTGACCGACGAACCTGCAGAGGCCGCGCTTACGGCCGCGACGGCGGCGATGCGTGCCGGCAACACGCACGACGCCGCCCGACTCGTCGCCGAGGCGCTGACGCGGTTCCGCGAGCGCACCGACGCCGACGGGCAGATGCGCGCGACCAATCTCGCCGGCGCCATCGCCTTCGAGCATGGCCGGCTGGCCGATGCCGAGCGCGACTTCGGTGAGGCGCTCGAGCTCGCGCGCCGCGTCGGCGATACGCTGATGGCGGCGCGCGCATCGAACAATCTCGCCGCAGTCGCCCATCTTCAGGGACGGCCGGAAGCGGCACTCAGCCTCTACCGCGGTGCCCTTCTCTCCTATCAGCGACTGGGCGACCGGCGAGGCGCGGCGGAGACCTGGCACAACCTGGCGCTCACCTTCCGTCAGATTCCCGACCTCCGGGAGGCCGACGACGCCGCCGTCGAGGCAGTCCGCCACGCCGAGCTTGCGGGCGATCCGGCGCTCATCGCCCTGACGCTCCTCGGGCGCGCGGAGATCGATCTCGAGCGGCGCGACTTCCAGCTCGCCGCGCGGCAGATCGCGCGCGCCCGCGAGCTGGCCGGCAAGGCCGGCGACCGGCTCGGCGTCGCAGAAGCCCGGCGCCTCGGCGCCCTGCTCGCCTATCGGCAGGGCAACTTCGCCGAGGCACGGAGCGAGGCCGAGGCGGCCCGCCTCGCCGCCGACGAACAGGAGAGCGCGCTGCTGGCCGCCGAATGCGCCGCCGTTGCCGCGCTGGCCGCCCGGGCCTCCGGCGATCGGGACGCCGCCGACCGGCATCGGGCCGAGGCGCTCGAGGGGTACCGCCGCCTTCGCGCCGACCCGCTGACGACCCGCTTCGAGGAGGCGTGGAACGCCCTGGCCTGACCTTCCTGCCACACCGTGGACCACCTCACCTGCAACAATGTGATATAGATCATGGAGTGCCACCGTACCCGGGCCCATCTTGACCGTGCCGGGAACGCCGGGATTCAGTCTGCCGGGAGACGCCGTGGCCGTACTGCAGAACCCGCTCGTGGTCATTCCGCTGGATCCGTCGGTCACCGGCGCGTTGCGCGAGCTCGCGTCCGCGCTCCAGTTGCCGGCCGCCGAGTGGGTCCGGAGCTCCGGCGAGGCGATGCCGGCGTGCACCGCACTGGTCGTGGCGGCGGGCAACGGGCGCGAGCGCGATGGCCTCGATCTTCTCGACGACCTTCCCTCCACCCGCGCTCCGATCTTCGTGGTCGGCACCGCCGCCGACCGGCGCGTGGCTGTCGCCGCCGTTCACCGCGGCGCGCAGGATTACTTCGCCCTGCCCGACGATCTCGACCTCCTGCGCCGCGCCGTCGAGCGTTGCCTGACGCGCAGCCAGGCTGAGGCCAGCGCGGCGCAGTTCGCCGCGACCGAGCGCGCGACCTCCGGGTTCGGGTCGATCCTCGGCCGGAGCACCGCGCTGACGGCCACCCTCGAGCAGGCGGCCCGCGTGGCGGCACGCCCCGACGTCACCGTACTGATCCAGGGCGAGACCGGAACGGGGAAGGAGCTCCTCGCGCGGGCGATCCACTACCACAGTCCGCGCGCCGCCGAGCCATTCGTCGAGGTGAACTGCGCTGCGATCCCCGGCACCCTCCTCGAGAGCGAGCTCTTCGGCCACGAGAAGGGATCGTTCACCGGCGCGACCTCCGCGAAGTCCGGTCTCTTCGAGCTGGCGCACGGCGGGACGATCTTCCTCGACGAGATCGGCAATCTGCCGATCGAGCTGCAGCCCAAGCTGCTGCGGGCGCTCGAGACGCATGCCGTCCGCCGGATCGGCGGCCGGGCCGAGCGCCACGTGGACGTACGCGTCATCGCGGCGACTCACGTCGACCTGATGTCGGCCGTGTCGCGGAACGAATTCCGCGAGGACCTCTTCTACCGCCTCAACGTCGTCGCCCTCACCCTTCCGCCGCTCCGCTACCGCGACGGCGACGTCGAGCTGCTCGCCGAGCACTTCGCCGAACGGATCGCCGCAGCGTATGAGCTGCCGACGCCCGAGATCGGGCCCGACGTGCGAAGCCGGCTCCGCGCCCATCACTGGCCCGGCAACGTTCGCGAGCTCCGGAACGTGATCGAGCGCGCCATCATTCTCTCTCCTTCGGGCCGCATCTCGGCCGACGAGGTGCTGAATGACGGCGACGAGTCGGCGTCGCTGCACGGAGCGCTTCCGTTCCCGACCGACCTGGCCACCCTCTCGCGGGCCGCGGCCCACGCGATGGTGGACCTGAGCGGCGGCAACAAGAGCGAAGCAGCCCGGCGCCTCGGAATCTCCCGGCCCCGGCTCCAGCGCCTCCTCTACTCGGCCTCGGTGGACTGAGCGCTGGCGCCAACCCGCAACGAACCGTTACGATTCAGCAAATCGTTACGGCTGCCTGCCCGCAACGCTTTCCGTAAGTCCCTGTAACATCGAAACTTGGCGAAGGACACGCGTGGCCCTCCACTTGCCTCCAGCATCATTCGTGAGCCCGGCGCGATGACCGCCCGGAGCTGGACCCTCGCCGTGGTGCGGGTGTCCGACAGCTTCGAGACCACCATCAACGAGGTGGCCGAAGGGGCCGGTGCCGCGATCGTCGCATGGGATCCGGCTGGCGGCCCCGTTCCGGCCGACGCGCTGCTGATCCTGGTGCTGGGGGGCGGCGCCGAGGCGGATGTCGCGGAGTTGCTGCCCTCGCTCGGTGATCATGGCCGTCCGGTCGTCGTGGTCGGCGCGCTGCCCGACCATCGGATGGCCACCACCATCGTGCAGCAGGGCGCGCGCGATTACTTCGTGCTCCCGGCCGAGCTGGAGCTGCTGCGGCACGCGCTCGAGCGGGAGCAGCGAAGCGCCGAAGGGGAGGTCAGGGCGGAAGGGTTCGCCGACGCGGAGCGCCGCAGCTCCGGATTCGACGCGATCCTGGGCCGGAGCCGTGCGCTCCGCGAGGTGCTGGATCAGGCGGCCCGCGTCGCCGAGCACGCCGACGTGACGGTGCTGATTCACGGGGAGACCGGAACCGGCAAGGAGCTGCTGGCCCGCGCGATTCATTACCACAGCCCGAGAGCCGCGCGACCGTTCGTCGAGATCAACTGCGCCGCGATCCCGGGGACGCTGCTGGAAAGCGAGCTGTTCGGACACGAGAAGGGGGCGTTCACCGGCGCGTCGTTCGCGAAGCCGGGCCTGTTCGAGCTGGGCGATGGCGGCACGATCTTCCTCGACGAGATCGCGAGCCTGCCGATCGAGCTGCAGCCGAAGATGCTCCGGGCGATCGAGAGCCGTACCGTCCGGCGCGTCGGCAGCCTGACGCCGCGGCAGATCGACGTCCGGCTCGTGGCCGCGACACACGTCGAGCTGACCGGCGCGGTCCGGCGCGGCGAGTTCCGCGAGGACCTGTACTACCGGCTCAACGTCGTGACGCTGACGCTGCCGTCGCTCCGCCAGCGGGTGGACGACATCGAGCTCCTGGCCGAGGCGTTCATCGCGCGGATCGCCGGCGCCTATGGGCTGCCGGTGCCGGCGCTGACGCCCGCGGTGCGCGAGGCGCTGAAGACGAGGGCATGGCCCGGCAACGTCCGCGAGCTGCGGAACGCGATCGAGCGGGCGCTGGTCCTCTCGCCCCGCGGCACCCTGCGCGCCGAGGAGCTGCAGTCGGCGCCCGCGATCGCTGCCGCTCCCGCCGGCACGCTGCCGTTCCCCGCGGAGATGCGGGCGATCGTGGCGGCGGCGGCGCAGGAGATGCTGACGCTGACCGGCGGCAACAAGACGGAGGCGGCACGCCGCCTCGGAATCTCGCGTCCTCGCCTCAACCGGATCCTCGAGGGATCCGCGGGCGAAGAGGACTGACCGCAGCACATCCCGGAGGGACTGATGCATCGCAGGCACCGGATCTGGAGTACGATCTTCGTGGCGACGGCTCTGGCGGCCGCCGCGGGAGGATGCTCCGACAGCTCGGCCCCCGACCCCTCGGTTCCCTCTCAGCCGGGCGACATCAAGCTGAGTGCCGACCTCGGCATCGTCCGCCGGTCGACGGCGATCAACGGCTTCGTGGACACCGTGGTCACGTTCTACGCCGTCCGCGGCCAGGAGCGCGAAGGGAAGATCTTCTACCTCGCGCCCGATGGCGGCATCGGTGAGGAGTTCGTGCGGCTCAAGGTCGGCGCGGCCACTCTCCTCGCCCGGCCCGACGGCAGCCCCGTCGCCGAGGGCGACTCGGTGCTCATCACCATGCGGGTGGTTGACCCGGCGCTGCTCCTCGTCGAGTTCCAGCCGAGCGGCCTGCAGTTCAATCCGGCGGAGCCGGCCGAAGTGGAGATGAGGTACGGCGAGGCCGACGACGACCTCAACGGCGACGGCCACGTCGACAGCGAGGACGAGGCGCTGATCAGCTCGCTCGGCATCTGGCGGCAGGAGCTGCCGGGGCTGCCGTTCGTCCGGCTCAGCTCGTCGCTGTTCACCTCGCTCACGTCGTGCGACGCGAAGATCACCGGCTTCACGCGGTACGCGCTGGCCTATTGACGATGTCCGACACTGGTTCGGCGGAAGAGCTGCTGCTCGCCGCGACGGCCGCCACCCGCCGCGGCGAGCTCGCCGCGGCGGAGTCACAGGCGTCCGCCGCGTACGAGCGCTTTCGCGCGGCCGGGAACCTCGACGGGCGGATGCGCGCCCTGAACCTCCTCGGCGTCATTCGCTTCGAGCGCGGCGCGCCGGGAGACGCCGAAGGCGCCTTCGCGGAGGCGCTCGAGCTCGCGCGCCAGCTCCGCGACACGCTGATGGCCGCGCGCGCATCGAACAATCTCGCGTCGGTCTTCCATCTGCAGGGCCAGCCCCACCTGGCCCTCGGCCTCTACCGCCAGGTGCTGCTCGACTATCAGCGCCTGGGCGACCGGCGCGGAACAGCGGAGACCTGGCACAACATCGGGATCGTGCATCGCCAGCTCCGCGCCTGGGACGAGGCCGACGCCGCGACCGCCGAGTCGCTCCGGCACGCCGACCTCGCGGGCGACCGCGGGATGCTCGGCATCGCGATGGCGGGGAAGGCGGAGCTGGATCTCGACCGCGGTGATCTCGCGCTGGCGCTGCAGGAGCTGGAGCGCGCGGGCGAGCTGGCCCGCGAGACGGGCGACGAGGTCGGCGGCGCCCAGATCGAGATGCTGCGCGCCGTCGCCGCGCTCAAGCGCGGGGACTACGCCGCCGCCCGCGAGACCGCCGGAAGCGCCCTCGCGCTCACCCGGGACCTCGGCGTTCCCCTTCTCGAGGCGGAGGCGACCGGCGTCGCCGCCCGCGCCGCGCGCGCGCTGGGCGACACCGCCGAGGCCGAACGCAACCGCACCCAGGCGATCGAGCTGTTCACTCGCCTGGGCGCGGCCGGATTCATTCAGCGGTTCGAAGCGGACTACGGAGAGGTCTGATCAGTCCGCCCTTCTAGTCGTCATCGGCTCCGTCGTCTCCTCCGCCCGTCCCGCCCCCGCCGGTTCCTCCCGACCCCGCTCCCGCACCAGCGATCGTCAGCGTCCCCGTCGCCGCGTCGTAGGTAGCGGGAAGCGACTGCAGATTTGTCGTGGACTGCCCGCCGGTCCACGTGCCGGCGGCCGAGAACCTCGCACCATGGTTGGGGCAGACGAATCCGCCGCCGCTGATGTCGATCGTCGTGCCCTGATGCGGGCACACCATCGAGAAGGCGGCGAAGGTCGTCGCGTCGATGCGCGTGACCGCCACCGGCAGGCCCACCCCGCCGTCCACCCGCGCGATCCCGCCGACGCTCGCCAGCGCCGCGAAGTCGGCGACGCGCACCGTGAGCCCGGCGGCGGGCAGACCGGTGCCGCCGGTCGTGCCCGGCGCTCCCGGCGCGGTGAAGTCGATGGGGCCGCCGCACGCGGCGGTGAGCGAGGCCGCGACGGCGGCAAGGACGGACCGGGAGACGAACTCCCGGCGGCTCAGGGCCGGATCGGCCGGCCCTTCCGGATACAGCGGCAGTGAACGTGGCATCGGCCCTCCGGCGGAGTCAGAGCGTGACGAGCGCGGCATTCCAGCCGGCCGCATCGGTGTCCTGCTTGTGCAGCACGGCGAGGTCGACCACTACCGTCTCGCCGGCGCGGCGGATCGAGAATCGGTCCATGCCGCGTGTCGCGCGGCCCGAGATGAACTGGCCGTCGGGCTGGTACTTCGACTTGTGCTTGGGGCACTGGAAACGGTGATCGTCCGGCAGCCAGCGGAGCGCCGTGTTCTGGTGGGGGCACGAGAGCGAGAAGGCGTACACGTGCCCCTCGAACCGCACCAGGATCACCTGCGCATCCTTGTCGATCGTGGCACCGTCCGCCGCCGGGATCGGATAGGTCCGCTCGTCGCCGCGGACGTGGAGCGCCGCGCCGAACCGCACGGGGAGCGCCGCCGCCTCGAGCCGGGACCGGCCGAGCAGGGTCAGGAGCGCGGTGACGCCGAGCGTCGCGTCGCGGAGGAAGGCGCGCCGGTCGTGCAACGGGCAGTCGCGGCAGTCGTCGGCCGTGGCGGGGTCGGGGGACAAAGGCATGGAAGGACTCCGGGAATCAGCCTGCGTTGGTGAGGAGCGTGCCGGCGAGGGTGACGGCGAACCAGAGGGCGAGACTGCTCAGCGACCAGCGGCGGAGACGCGTCCACCCCGTCTCCGACTCGGCGTCCGTCTCCAGCCGCCGCCCGGCGCGGGTGAGCCCGAAGCCGTTGGCGAGGAGCGCCGCCACGAGCGCCATCTTGAGCCAGAACACCGGCGAGAGGAGCAGCGTCTCGAGATCGGCAGCGAGCATCAGGAGCCCGCTCGCCATGACCACCGTCAGCCCGAGGAGCACCGGCCGGTGCACCGCGCCGAGCTCGGCCACGTGCGAGCGGCGCGCGGCCGGGTCGCCGGCGAAGGCGCGGAGCGTTCCGCGGTCGGCGGCGATCGCGAAGCCGCCCGCCGCGAGCAGCCCGCCGAGGTGGAGAAAGGCGACGCCGGCGCTGACGGTGCCGTGGTCACGGTAGAGGCGGGCCCACGGCTCGACGAGCGTCACCGCGGCGTGCAGAGTGAAGGCCATGGTCAGTCCTTCCACACGATCATGAGGAGGTCCCCGGCGAGCGCCACGCCCATCGACGAGATGGCGAGCGTCTGGTGGAGACTCCGCCGGCTCGCCGAATCGTGAGCGCCGGAGGCGACGATGCCGGTGGCGGTGAAGCCGGCATCGGCCGTGAGCATGAGCAGACTGTGGATGATGCGCCGGGTGCGGCCGGCCGGATCGTGCCGGCTCTCCACCAGGTTCCAGACGCCGGTGACGGTGTTGATCAGGAAGAGGCCGCCGACCGCCGTGGCGAGGGGGCGGTGCCAGTTGCGGGCAAAGCTCGAGGCCTCGGCGTTGTTGTTGAGCAGGTCGCGGCCGGCGATGTACTGGGCCACGAAGAGCGGAAGCATCGTGTAGCTCGCGTAGCGGTGGATCGTGAGGCGCACGCCGTAGGCATTGCTGTACTCGATCGCCCGCGGACGGTTGGTGTCCGGCTGAGAGGCAACCGCCGGCTCCCAGCGAAGATCGGCCAGCTGCTCGCTGGGGCGGGGCGAACGATCAGGGAGCGACACGGTATCGGCGGGGCCGGCCGCGAGCAGTGTCGCGGCGACCTGCAGCATCAGGAGCATCGAACCTCCGGGCGGTGTCGGATTTCACCGCAGCGGCGCTTCACCAAGCAAGCCGGAGGCCGCGATGCGGCCCGGGCCAAGCTGTGAAGTGCGAGCTACTTGAGAATCGGAGGAGGGTCGGGCTGCAACGGCGGGAAGATCGTTTCGTTACCGGGCGAACGAATCGTTACGGGAGGGACGCCGCGCGGCGAACGCGCGAAGGTACAGGCCGACGTTCAGCGCGACGACCACGACGCCGAGCGCGACCTGGATGTTGCGGGTCAGCGCATGGGGATAGAGGACGGGGAGGATGTAGTGCTCGATGAAGCCGCCGCTGTAGCCGCCCTCGCCGCCGAGGCGGCGGTACTCATTCTCGAGCGGAGTGAGGGGACAGATGCGGCCGGAGAATTCGATCCAGGCGCCCCAGACGGCGGCAGGCAGGTGTACCAGCGCCACCCACCGCCATCTGAGCACGAGCAATCCGCCCAGCACCACGAACAGCACGAACCCGAAATGCAGCGCGACGACCAGGTCGGCGAGCGCGCCGTAGCTCACGACGCCGCGGCGTGCTCCCGCTCATTCTCCGCGGCGACCTTCGCGGTGACCTCCGGCGGCGCCTCGGCATAGCCGTGCGGCTTGGACCGGTGCGTGCCGCGACCGTGCGTGATCGAGTGCAGCGTCGTCGAGTAGCGGTAGAGCTCCGCCTCCGGCACGATCGCCCGGACCTTGGTGAGCCGCCCATCGGCTTCGGTACCGAGGATCTGTCCCCGGCGCGCGCTGAGGTCTCCCATCACGTCGCCGAGCACGTCTTCGGGGGTCCAGACATGGACCTCGACCAGCGGCTCGAGGAGTACCGGCCGGCATTTCGGCGCCACGTTCTTGAACGCCAGGATTCCGGCCATCTTGAACGACATCTCGTTTGAGTCCACGTCGTGGTACGAGCCGTCGTAGCACTCGGCCTTGAAGTCCACCATCGGGTAGCCGGCCACGACGCCGCGCACCGCCGCTTCCTGCACGCCGCGGTCCACCGCCGGAATGAACTTGTTGGGGATGACGCCGCCGACGATCGAGTCCACGAAGGCGTACCCCTGCCCCCGCGGCTGCGGTGAGAGTCGCACCCAGCAGTCGCCGTACTGCCCGCGACCTCCCGACTGCTTCTTGTGCTTGCCCTGCCCTTCCGCCCTGGCGCGAAGCGTCTCCCGGTATGCCACCCGGGGCCGCACCAGCTCGGCGTGCACGCCGAACTTCCGCTCCAGCCGGCCGAGGATCGTCTCGAAGTGGCGCTCGCCCATGCCGTGGATCAGCGTCTGGCCCAGCTCCGAGCTGTACTCGAAGTGGAAGGTCGGATCCTCCTCGTGGATCCGGTGGAGTCCGGCGGCGAGCTTGTCCTCCTCGCCCCGCTGCTTGACCACGACGGCAGCCGTCGCGACCGCATCGGGGAAGGGCACCGGGGTGAGCCGCACCGGGTGGTCCCGGCGCGAGAAGGTGTCGTTGGTGTGGGTGTTCTTGAGCTTCGCGACGGAGCCGATGTCGCCCGCGCACAGCCGCTCCACCTCGATCCGCTCGCGCCCCTGCTGGACCGACAGATGGTTGAGCTTCTCGCTCACCTCGTGCTCGGCGTTCCAGACGTCGTCGCCGTTCCGGAGATCGCCGGTGAAGAGCCGGAAGAGGGTGACGTCACCCACGTGGGGCTCGGAGACGGTCTTGAAGACCCGCGCAGCGAGCGGCGCGTCCACCGGCGGCGTGAGTTCGGCCGGGGACGGGAAGAGCTCGACCATCTTCTTGAGCAGCGCCCTCACTCCGTACGTCAGCTCGGCGCTGCCACAGAAGAGCGGCACGATGGCACCCTGCAGCATGCCGCGCTTCACCGCCGCGATGAACTCCTCGCGCGGAATCTCCTCGCCGCC